>JAJAZD010000121.1 GCA_026785945.1 Pseudonocardia sp.
CGTCGAGCACGCCGGGGAGGTCACGCTCGCCCGCGACACCACGGCGTCACGGGATCCGGCGCTGGTCCTGCGGGTGGCGGCCACGGCTGCGCGCACAGGTCTGCCCGTTGCCGCCGGCACGCTGCACCGGCTCGCCGAGACCGCCCCCGAGCTGCGCGAACCCTGGCCGCGCTCGGCCCTGGGCGAGCTGCTGTCGCTGCTGGGCACGGGACGCCCGCTCGTCGACGTGGTGGAGTCGCTGGACCGCGCCGGGCTGTGGGGACGGCTCCTGCCCGAGTGGGGGACGGTGCGCGACCTGCCGCCGCGCGACCGTGCCCACGTGTGGACGGTCGACCGCCACCTGGTGGAGACGTGCGCGCAGGCCGCCCGGTTGACCACCCGGGTCTCACGTCCGGACCTGCTGCTCGTCGGATCCCTGCTGCACGACATCGGCAAGGGGCGCGGCGGGGACCACTCCGTCGTGGGGGAGTCGCTGGCCCTGCAGGTCGGGCGCAGGCTGGGGTTCAGCGAGCCCGACGTGGCCGTACTCGGCGCCGTCGTCCGCCACCACCTCCTGCTGCCGCACACCGCCACCCGCCGCGACCTCGACGACCCCGCCACCGTCACCCGCGTCGTCGACACCCTCCATCGCAACGGGTTGGTGCTCGACCTGCTGGAGTCCCTGGCCGAGGCCGACTCGCTGGCGACCGGGCCCGGCGTGTGGAGCCCGTGGAAGCGCGCGCTGATCGGCGACCTGGCGCGGCGCTGTCGCGCCCTGATGGCGGGCGAGCCGCTGCCGGCCCCCGCGCCACCGTCACCGCTGGCGGTGTCGCTGGGCGAGACACTGGCGGCCGAGGGCCGCCCGCAGCTGCGGGTGGACTCCGCGACGGACCCGGCCACCGTCGTCGTCGCCGTGCCCGACCGGGCGGGCTCACTCGCGGCAGCAGCCGGTGTGCTCGCGCTGCACTCGCTGGAGGTGCACGCGGCCGAGCTGCACACCGACGGCCCGGCGGCGGTGTTCACCTTCACGGTGTCACCGCGCTTCGGTGGGTTGCCCGACCCGGCGCTGCTGCGCTCGGACCTGATCCGGGTGCTCGACGGGGCACTGGCCCTGGACGATGCGCTGGCCCGCAAGGAGCGTGACTACGCGCCCATGACGCCCACCAGTGAGCCGACCGCGCCGCCGCGGGTGCTGTGGTTCGACGACGAGGCGACCGGCGCCGTCGTGCTGGAGCTGCGCGGCACCGACCGGATCGGGCTGCTGCACCGTGTCGCCGCGGCGCTGGAGGGGTGCGGCGCGGACCTGAGGTGGGCGCGGGTCGCCACACTGGGCGCGTCGGTCGTCGACTCCTTCTGCCTCTCGGCGTCGCCCGTGACGCTGCGCCCGCCCGCCCGGCGCGAGATCGAGCGGGCGGTGCTCGCCGCGGCCCGCTGAGCCCGTCGCGATCATCAGTTGGAACGATTCGCCGGTGCCGGGCGTTCCCACGGCCGTGAGCAGTCCGACGCGTGGCCCGCGGCCCGTTCGGCTCGCCGTGCCCGGGAGGAGCCTGCTCCTCGTGGCGGGGATGCCCGGAGCCGGCAAGTCGACGCTGCTCGCGGGGCTGCCCGACGTCCCGGGGCTCGTGGTCGTCGACTCCGAGACCTACCGGGTCCAGCTCCGCAGGGTGTTCGGCGCGCTTCCCTACGGCGGGTACCGGCCGCTGGTGCACCTCCTGCACCGGCTCGCCGTCGTCGTGGCGGCGTCGTCGCGGGCACCCACCGTCGTCATCCACCTACCCGCCACGAAGCCCGGCACCCGCGCCGCGGTCGCCCGTCTCGCGGCCCTGACCGGACGCGCGGCACACCTGTTGTGGCTGCACGTCGATCCGGCCGTCGCGCGGCGCGGGCAGTGCGAGCGTGGCCGGGTCGTCCCGGAGTCCTCGTTCGCCGGGCACGCGGCCCGCGCGGTCGTGACCGCCGCCGAGCTGCGTGACAGGCCTCCGCCCGGGTGGCGCAGCGTCACCGTCCTGGACAGGGCCCGGGGGCGCGGAGGTCTGGTTCTCGACACCACCCCATCGCCGCCGGTGGGCACGGGAGTCGGTGGGCCGCCGCACAAGTAGGCTCGGTCGGGTGTTCTCCGACCTCTCCGAGCGCCTCAGCGGCACACTGGCGAACCTCCGTGGCAAGGGACGCCTGTCCGAGGGCGACATCGACGCCACCGCACGCGAGATCCGCATCGCGCTGCTGGAGGCCGACGTCGCGCTGGCGGTGGTCCGCAACTTCGTCACGCGGGTCAAGGATCGGGCCAAGGGCGCGGAGGTCTCCGGTGCGCTGAACCCGGCCCAGCAGGTCGTCAAGATCGTCAACGAGGAGCTCGTGACGATCCTGGGCGGCGAGACCCGCCGGCTGAGGCTGGCCAAGGAGCCGCCGAGCGTGATCATGCTCGCCGGGCTGCAGGGCTCGGGCAAGACCACGCTGGCCGGCAAGCTCGCGCACTGGCTCAAGGGGCAGGGTCACGCGCCCCTGCTGGTGGCGTGCGACCTCCAGCGTCCGAACGCGGTCAACCAGCTCCAGATCGTCGGCGAGCGTGCCGGGGTGGTGACCTTCGCGCCGGAGCCGGGCAACGGTGTCGGCGACCCGGTCGACGTCGCGCGACGCGGCATCGCGCACGCCCGCGACAAGATGTTCGACGTCGTCATCGTCGACACCGCGGGTCGCCTCGGCGTCGACGAGGAGCTGATGCGCCAGGCCGCCGACATCCGCGACGCCACCGAGCCCGACGAGACGCTGTTCGTCGTCGACGCCATGATCGGCCAGGACGCGGTGGCCACGGCCGAGGCGTTCCGCGACGGGGTCGGGTTCACCGGCGTGGTGCTCACCAAGCTCGACGGCGACGCCCGCGGCGGTGCGGCGCTGTCGGTCCGTGAGGTCACCGGCCAGCCGATCCTCTTCGCCTCGACCGGTGAGAAGCTCACCGAGTTCGACGTCTTCCACCCCGAGCGGATGGCGAGCCGCATCCTCGGGATGGGGGATCTGCTCACCCTCATCGAGCAGGCCGAGGGCGCGTTCGACGCCGAGCAGTCGGCCAAGGCCGCGGCGAAGATGAGCTCCGGTGAGCTGTCGTTGGAGGACTTCCTCGAACAGATGCTCGCCATCCGCAAGATGGGCCCGATCGGCAACATCCTCGGCATGCTCCCGGGCGCCGACGCCGGGCAGATGAAGGACGCGCTCGCGCAGGTCGACGACCGGCATCTCGACCGGCTCCAAGCCATCATCCGGGGGATGACGCCGGGTGAGCGGTCCGACCCGAAGATCATCAACGGGTCGCGTCGGCTGCGCATCGCGAACGGTTCCGGTGTGGCGGTGAGCGAGGTCAACGACCTGGTCACGCGGTTCTTCGAGGCCCGCAAGATGATGAAGCAGATGGCCGGGCAGTTCGGCATCGGCGGGCGTCAGCAGAGCGCCACGAAGAAGCAGGCGAAGACACGCAAGGGCAAGAAGGTCAAGGGTCGCGGTCCCACCCCGGCTCGGGCCGGCGCCCTGCCCGCCGGGCCGGGCGCGACCCCCGACCTGTCCCACCTGCCGCCGTCGCTGCAGCAGCTGCCGCCCGGGCTCGACCAGCTACCGGCAGGTTTCGACCTGTCCAAGCTCAAGTTCCCGAAGGGCAAGTAGGCCCGTGTACCGGCTGCGGGGGATCCTCCTGCCGTCCGGAATCGACACCGAGCTGTTCGTCGACGCCGCCGGGAACCTCGTCGACGGCCCGTTCCCGGGAGCGGAGACGCTGATCGACGGCGGCTGGATCGTGCCCGGCCTCGTCGACGCCCACTGCCACGTGGGGCTCGGGCGGTCCGGGCCGGTGTCGCTGGACGAGGCAGAGACCCAGGCCCAGGCCAACCGCGATGCCGGTGCGCTGCTGCTCCGCGACTGCGGCTCACCTGTCGACAACTCGGCGCTGCGGGCCCGGACCGACCTTCCGGAGATCATCCGCGCGGGCCGCCACGTCGCGCGGCCCAAGCGCTACATCCCCGGGCTGGCCGTCGACGTCGACGACCCCGCGCTGCTCCCCGACGTCGTGGCCGAGCAGGCGGCCGCCGGGGACGGCTGGGTGAAGCTGGTCGGCGACTGGATCGACCGCGGAGTCGGCGACCTCGCGCCGCTGTGGCCCGACGACGTGCTCATCGCTGCGATCCGGCGCGCCCACGCGGCCGGGGCGCGCGTCACGGCACACGTCTTCGGCACCGACGCGCTGCCCGGCCTGATCGGTGCGGGCATCGACTGCATCGAGCACGGCACCGGGCTCACCGACGACCTCATCGCCGAGATGGCGCGCCGCGGCACCGCGCTGGTGCCGACCCTGATCAACGTCGAGAATTTCCCCGGCATCGCCGACTCGGCAGCGAAGTACCCGGCCTACGCCACCCACATGCGGGAGCTGCATGCCGGCGCCCGTGGGGTGGTCCGCCGTGCCGTCGAAGCCGGCGTGCCGGTGTACGCGGGCACGGACGCCGGCGGCGGCGTCGCGCACGGCCGGATCGTCGACGAGATCACGGCGCTGCACGAGGCAGGGCACCCGAACGCCCTCGGGGCGGGGAGCTGGGCGGCGAGGGAGTGGCTGGGACGGCCCGGTCTGCTGCCCGGCACGCGGGCGGAGCTGGTGGTCTACCGCACCGACCCGCGGGCCGACGTCTCCGCACTCCGCGATCCCGCACTGATCCTTCTCGGGGAACATGCGTTCGTGCCGTGAACGCGGGTCGACCGATGCCCGGCCCGCCGTCGACCCGGGAACGTCGCCATGTCGGGGCCCCCCGCCGGCGTCCTCGTGGCGGAGCGCACGACGGGGGCCGGTAGCGTCGTCACGTGGGCTCCACGGTGGATGACGCGGCCGGCGTGCCCGACGGTGATCGGCGCGACGGCGTGGGGGCCCCGGTGGAGGACCTCGCGACCGTCTGGTCGGCGCCGCCACCCGATCGCGCCACGGACCGCGCCCCACCGCCGGCCCCCGGCATCCCAGGGGTGACGGCGGCCGAGCCGCCGGTGCCGGCCGCACCGCCGCGGCGTACCCACCGCTGGGGTCTGGGCGCGTACGTCGTGGTGGAGGTGGTGTTCCTCGGCACGTCGGTGCTGCTCGGGTTGTTCCTCGCCGGTGACGGGCCCATGACGGCGGGCGTGCTGGCGGTCAGTCTCGCCGCGCCGTCCGTGCTCGCGGCCGGCACCGCGCTGCTGATCACCCGGGTTCGCGGCAACGGGCCCCGGATCGACCTGGGGCTGGAGTGGTCCTGGCGTGACGTCGGGATCGGGCTCGCGTTCGGGTTCGGCGGGCTGCTGATCACCGTTCCCGCGTCGATCCTCTACGTCGCCATCGCGGGACAGGACTCGACCTCGGCGGTCGGGGAGGTCTTCGACGACGTCCGGGCCGGCCCGCTGCTGGCCGTCACGGTGCTCCTCATCGTCGTGGTCGTGGCGCCGGTGTGCGAGGAGATCGTCTATCGCGGGCTGCTGTGGGGTGGGGTCGAGCGGCTGGGCGCCGGGCGCTGGGGTGCGCTCGGGGTGACGACGGTGCTCTTCGCGCTCGCCCACTTCGAGTTCGAGCGCACACCGCTGCTGCTCGTCGTCGCCCTGCCTATCGCGTTCGCGCGCCTTTACACGAACCGCCTGCCGGCCAGCATCGTCGCCCATGCGGTGAACAACCTGCTTCCCGGCATCTCGCTGACGCTCATGCTGCTGGGCCTGCTGCCCACGGTGTGAGGGTGGAAGTGCGGCCGGCCGGGCGCGGGTTCGCGCGGTCGTCTGGCAGAATGGCGTCTCGGCTCCGCGGCAGGCCCTCTACCGTGCCGCGGCCACCACACGTCGAGTGACGCGCAGCCCGTAACCCCACGCGGACGGCGCGGCCTCATCGCCGAAAGAACTGATTCGCGAGGAGCAGTAAACAGCGTGGCCGTCAAGATCAAGCTGATGAGGCTGGGCAAGATCCGTCAGCCGTACTACCGCATCGTCGTCGCCGATGCCCGCAACCGCCGCAGTGGCCGGGCCATCGAGACGATCGGCAAGTACCACCCGAAGAACGAGCCGAGCCTCATCGAGGTCGACTCCGACCGGGCGCAGTACTGGCTGGGTGTCGGTGCGCAGCCCACCGATCCGGTGCAGCACCTGCTGGAGATCACCGGAGACTGGCAGAAGTTCAAGGGCCTGCCCGGCACCGAGGGCACCCTGAAGCCGCAGCCGGAGAAGGTCGACAAGCTGGCCCGTTTCCAGGCCGCGCTCGCCGCCGCAGGCGAGGCGCCCACCACCGAGGCCACGACGGCGAAGAAGAAGTCCGACCGCCGCCCGAAGACCGAGGTCCCCGACAGCCCCGCTGCCGAGCCGGCCCCGGAGGCCACGGCGACCACCGAGCCGTGAGCGAGCTCGCAGACGCGCTCGAACACCTCGTCCGGGGGATCGTCGACCACCCGGACGAGGTGAACGTCGAGCTGGTCACCTCGCGGCGCGGCCGGACCCTCGAGGTCCGGGTGCACCCCGAGGACCTGGGCAAGGTGATCGGACGTGGTGGCCGCACCGCCACCGCACTGCGCACCGTCGTCGGCGGCATCGGTGGGCGGGGAGTGCGGGTCGATGTCGTCGACACCGACCAGTAGCCCGTCTGCGCAGGAATCCTCTGCGCAGGAACCCTCTGGGCGGGAGCGCGGGGCCGAGCTCCTCGTCGGTGTCGCCTCCCGGGCCCACGGCCTCAAGGGCGAGGTCTCCGTGAACGTGCACACCGACTCCCCCGAGGAGCGGTTCGCCCCTGGCGCCGTGCTGATCGCCCGTCGCGCCGGGGCGCCCGACGGGACGCTAACCGTCGAATCCAGCCGCCCGCACTCCGGGCGGCTGCTGGTGCGGTTCGTCGAGGCACCCGACCGCACCGCGGCCGAGGGCGTACGGGGCACCCTGTTGCTCATCACCACCGACGTCCTGGCCCCGCCGGACGATCCGGACGACTTCCACGTCCATCAGCTCGAGGGCTTGCCGGTCGAGCTGATGGACGGGTCCGTCGTCGGCACGGTCCGCGACGTCGTGCACGGCCCAGCCGGCGAGATGCTCATCGTCGCCCGCCCGGAGCTGCCCGACGCGCTCGTCCCGTTCGTGCGCGCGATCGTGCCGACGGTCGACCTCGCCGCGGGCCGCGTCGTCCTGACCCCTCCCGAAGGCCTGCTCGACGGCGAATGATCTCTGTCGTCACTGTCAACCTGTGTTGACGTGCTCGCGATGTCAACGTAGGTTGACGCCATGACGGATGCGACGAGAGTTGCTGCGGCGGCGTCCAGCAGGGACCCGTCGATCGGACTGACGGCGGTGGCATCCCTGCGGGGTCTGCTCGAGTCGCTCGAAGAACTGCAGGTCACCAACGCGCGGGCCCAGGGATGGTCCTGGCAGCAGATCGCCGACGTCCTGCGCGTGAGCAGGCAGGCCGTGCACAAGAAGTACCGCAGGTTCGGGTTCTGAGGGGAGCACGACATGTTCGAACGCTTCACCGACAAGGCACGACGGGTGGTCGTCCTCGCACAGGACGCGGCACGGGGACGTCAGGCGGGGACGATCCGCACGGAGCACCTGCTCGCGGCCCTCTTCGAGGTGCCCGACAACCTGGCCCTGGCCGTCCTCGAAGGGTTCGGGGTGACGAAGGCCGATGTGCTCGCCGACATCGACCGGCTGCCCGGAGCGGGCCCCGCCCCGTCCGACGCCGACGCGCTCGCCGCCCTCGGGATCGACCTCGACGAGGTGCGCCGCCAGGTGGAGGACGCGTTCGGGGCCGGCGCGCTCGACCGCACCCGCGCGGCGGCCGGCCGCGCCTGGCGCAGGGGCGGGCACATCCCGTTCGAGCGCGAGGCGAAGAAGGTGCTGGAGCTCGCGCTGCGGGAGGCGGTGCGGATGACGCACAACTACATCGGCACCGAGCACATCCTGCTCGGGATGCTGCACTCCGAGACCGGTGCGGGGCAGCGGATCCTCCTCGCCCGCGGCGTCCGGCAGGATGCGGCACGGGTCGTGGTCGAGGAGCTGGTGCGGACGCGTCGAGCGGGCTGACCTGCCCGCGGCTCCGTGTCCCGGCCTGCGAGCATCACGGCGTGCGGATCGACGTGATCACCATCTTTCCGGGGTACCTGCAGCCGCTGCGGGAGGCGCTGCTCGGGCGCGCCATCGCGGCCGGACTCGTCGACCTCGCCGTCCACGACCTGCGGAGCTGGACCCGCGACGTGCACCAGGCCGTCGACGACACCCCCTACGGCGGTGGGCCGGGGATGGTGATGCGGCCCCAGGTGTGGGGCCAGGCGCTCGACGACGTGCTGGTCGGGGGCGGGCCGGCACGGCTGGTCGTGCCGACGCCCGCCGGGCGTCCGTTCACCCAGGCCACCGCACAGGCCTGGGCGGGGGAGTCGCGGCTGGTGTTCGCGTGCGGGCGCTACGAGGGCATCGACCAGCGGGTCGTTGAGGACGCGGCGACCCGGATGCAGGTGGACGAGGTCAGCATCGGCGACTACGTGCTGGTCGGGGGCGAGGCCGCGGTGCTGGTGATGGTCGAGGCCGTCGTCCGGCTGCTGCCCGGCGTTCTCGGCAACCCCGCGTCCGCCCAGCAGGACTCCTTCTCCGACGGCCTGCTGGAAGGCCCCGCCTACACCCGGCCGGAGACGTGGCGGGGTCTCGCCGTACCGGAGGTGCTGCGCAGCGGGAACCACGGCGCGATCGCCCGCTGGCGGCGCGACCGCGCCCTGGAGCGCACCGCCGCCCGACGGCCGGACCTGCTCGCCGCCCTGCCCCACGACGTGCTCGACAAGGCGGACCGCGCCTTCCTGGCGGGCCTGCAGGACGGGTGATGTCACTGCCTACGGGCACGTCTGGCACTATGGAATGGAGTCACGCGCCCGACGGACATGCGTCGGGCCCTGTGTAGTGCTGACACCTTGCAGAAGGACGGCGCCCCCCGCACGACCGCTATCACGGACCGAGGACGGATCTTCGCGATGAACACCCTGGACGCCCTGGACGCACAGATGCTGCGCTCCGACATCCCCGCCTTCCGGCCGGGTGACACGCTCAAGGTGCACGTCAAGGTCATCGAGGGCAACCGCTCCCGCGTGCAGATCTTCCAGGGCGTCGTCATCCGCCGCCATGGCGAGGGCGCACGCGAGACCTTCACCGTGCGCAAGGTGTCGTTCGGCGTCGGCGTGGAGCGCACCTTCCCGGTGCACTCGCCCAACATCGACCGCATCGAGGTCTTCATCCGTGGCGACGTCCGCCGCGCGAAGCTCTACTACCTCCGTGACCTGCGCGGCAAGGCCGCGAAGATCAAGGAGAAGCGCGATACGCGGTCGGCGTCCTGACCTTCGCGACGCGAGTCACGTAGCCTCATGAGCGTGGTACCACCCGAGCTCCCAGACGACCCTCGGGCGCAGCCTCGACGGTACGGACAGGCGGACCAGCAGGCGTCCGTGCGACCGCAGGGACCGGCCCTCCCCCCGTCCGGGCCGCGGCCGTACCAGCCGGTGACCGGGGCGCCGCCGGTCGCTCCTCCCGGGCAGCACAGGCCGGTCGGCACTCCGGGACAGCCGAGATTGCCCGGTACCCCGTGGCCCGGGCCCCGGCCACCGCCCGGGGGGCCCCCCCCCGGGCCCGTGGGACGCCCGGCCCGCCGGCCCCGGCCCC
>JAJAZD010000122.1 GCA_026785945.1 Pseudonocardia sp.
CCCGGGAACGGGCCGCGGCCGCGACGGCCCGGACCGCCGCGGCGACGGCGAAGGACTCGGCACGGGCCGCAGCCGCGGCGGCCACCCATCTGGCCAGGGTCCGGGCCCGACTCGACGAGCACCGGTCCGCCGACCAGGCATCGGAGGAGCGCACGCACCGGCCCGGATCGCCGCGGTGATCGTCCGGGCCACGGGTCCGGACGACCCGGGCGCGCGATCCGGCCCGGTCGCGGCCGGTGCGGAGAACCCGTTCGGAGAGCGGCCTCACAGTTCTGCGTATGCGGTGGGCGAGCGGGGCACCCGAATGACATGGCCCCCACACGAACCGCCTCCGCCCTGAACACCGGGACCCTGATCACTCAGCTCCGTGCGCTCGAGCAGCTCACACAGACCGAGATCCAGATCGCGCGCGTCCGCGTCGCGCAGGCCCGTACCGACGCCGTGCGCCGTGAGCTGGTCCAGAACGGCGACAACGCGGTGGCCCGCGCCCGCCGGATCTCCGAGCAGATGCGTGATCTCGACGCCCTCCCCGACGTCGTGACCCCGGCGATCGGACGCGTCCTCGCGTTCGTCAAGAGCACGGTCGAGCAGGCCCAGCCCATCGACGAGGCACTGCTCGGCGACCTCGCCCTCGAACACCAACTGCTCGACCGGGCCCTCTACGTCCGCGTCCTCGCGCAGGCGACCGGACACCGGGAGGTCGAGCGCCTGGCCGACGACCTCGTCACCGCCCACACCGCCACCGTCGAGTGGCTCGGCACCGTAATCGCCGAAGAGGCGCTGGGCGGCCCGGTCGCGCTGAGCCCGACGCCCCTGCAGCGGGTGGCCGGCAGCGTGACCTGGGTCGTCGGCCTGCCCACCCGGTTCGCGGTGGCCCGCGTCAACCGCGCCGTGCACATCGTGTCGCGCACCGGTGAGTCGGCCCGCGGCACCGCCGAGGAGCTCGCCGACCGGGCCGTCCGCCTGGGCACGGACACCCGCGAGGTGGCGATGCCCGGCCGTGACGCGGCCCTGCAGCGCGCCGAGCGGGTCGCTCGGCGTGACGGTACCGACGAGACCGCCGGAGCCCTCCACCAGACCCGTACCGACCTCGGCACGCTGACGGCCGCCGAGCTGCCCGTCAAGGACTACGAGGAGATGACGACGCCGAGCGCGATCGCGGCGATCCGCAGGCTGTCCACGGCCGACGACCTGCGCGCCATGGTCGCGTTCGAGGAGAACCACAAGAACCGCTCCGGCGTGGTCTCGGCCGCACAGACCCGCTACGCCGGGGTGGCCAAGAACGCGGCCGAGCTCAACTGACCGGCGTCGACGGTGTTCGATCGCCCCCGGCCCGGGAATTCCCCGGCATGATGCTGCTGCGCCTGCCCGGGGTGTACCGGGCGGAGGGTGACACCGAGATGGTGACCGATCTGATGTGCCGGGGCGGGTTCGCCCACGGCCGTGACGTCCTGGACGTCGGGACCGGCAGCGGGGCGTTGGCCCTCGCCGCGGCCCGCGCCGGTGCCGCCACCGTCACCGCGGTGGACCTGTCGCTGAGGTCGGTGGTCGCCACCTGGCTGAACAGCCGGCTGCACGGCCTGCCGGTGTCCGTGCGGCAGGGCGACATGTTCACCCCGGTCACCGGACGGCGGTTCGACCTCGTGGTGGCCAACCCGCCCTACGTCCCGGCCGAGACCGACGTCCTGCCCCGCCACCGGAAGGCCCGGTGCTGGGACGGCGGGTCCGACGGTCGCGCCGTTCTCGACCGGGTCTGCGCGGAGGTGACCGGCGTACTGGCACCCCGTGGCGATGTGCTGATCGTGCACTCCGGTCTCTGCGACGCGGACCTGACGGTCGCGGCACTGCAGACCTCGGGTCTCGACGCCCGGGTGCTCGCGCGGTGCACGGTGCCGTTCGGGCCGGTGATGCACGGGCGAGCGGTCATGTTGGAGACCCGCGGGCTCATCCGGCCCGGCCAGCGGACCGAGGAGCTCGTCGTCGTGGGAGCGCGCAACCGGGGTATACGCAACTGGGACACACGCAACGGGGACACACGCAACTGGGACACACGCAATTGGGATGCACGCAACGGGGATGGACGCGGACATGGCTGAGCCTGCGACGCGACCCGAGCGGGTCACCCGGGTGACCCTCACCGACGACGGGCCGGTGCTCGTCGCGGGGCCGGTCGAGATCGAGATGCCCGACGGCAGCGTGGTGCGTTCGAACCGGGCCGTCACCGCGCTGTGCGTCTGCCGGCGCAGTCGTCGACGACCGTTCTGTGACACGAGCCACCGCAGGAAGGTGCGCGACCATGGTTGAGCGTCCGGTGTTGCCCCGACCCCGCGGCCCGCTGTCGGCGGCGGTGTTCGACGCCCTGCGCCACGGCGGCGCCGTGGCGCCTCCGCGGGGAGGCTCCGGCGCCCCCTGCGACGCCCCCTACCGCGACGCCCACCACCTGGCGTTGTACTGCTGCTACGAGCTGCACTACCGGGGCTTCCTCGGCGTGCCCGACGACCGGGAGTGGGACCCTTCGGTACTCACGGTCCGCGCCGCGATGGAGCGGGCGTTCCTCGACGCGTTGCGCCGCGACGTCCCCGCCGGCGACGACGTCGCGGCCGAGATCGACACGCTGCTCGTCGAGCCGCTGGACGCGCACGGCGTCTCGCACCACCTGCACCGGGACGGCGAGCGCTGGCAGGTGCGGGAGTACGTCGCGCACCGGTCGCTGTACCACCTGAAGGAGGCCGATCCCCAGGCCTGGGTGATCGCGCGCCTCGACGGGCCCGCGAAGGCCGCGCTGGTGACCGTCGAGCACGACGAGTACGGCGCGGGTGACCCGACGCGGATGCATTCGTACCTGTTCGCCGAGATGATGCGTGCGCTCGACCTCGACGCGCGCTACGGCGCCTACCTCGACGCCGTACCCGCGGAGACGTTGGCCGAGGTGAACCTGATGTCGCTGTGCGGCCTGCACCGCGGGCTGCGCGGGGCGCTGGTCGGCCAGTTCGCCGCGGTCGAGCTGACCTCCTCCCCCGGTTCCGACAGGCTCGTGCGCGCGATGCGCCGCCTCGGCATGCCCGAGGCGGTCGTCGAGTTCTACGCCGAGCACGTCGAGGCCGACGCGGTGCACGAGCAGCTGGTCCGCCGCGGCGTCATCGCGCCGCTGATCGCCGACGAACCCGAGCTGGCCGCCGACATCGTGTTCGGGATCCGCGCCGCCGGTTTCCTCGCCGACCGCCTGGACCACCTGCTGCGGACGACCTGGGCGCAGCGCCGTTCGACGCTGCGCCGCGTGCTGCCCCCGGTGCCCGCATAGGCCGACGACACGGATCTCGGAGGTGGCGGCGTCGCTCAGCGGCGCGCGGCGAGGAGTCCCAGCAGGTTCAGCGCACCCCAGCCGACGCCGACGCCGATCGCCTTGCGCTTCGCCGCCGGGTCCTCGTTCGGGGAGAGCGCGAACGTCGCCGCATCGCCGAGGTCGGCGGCGATACGGGCGCAGACGGCCAGCCGCAGGGCCGGGCCGGCCGGCGCCACGGCCATCGCCAGTCCGTTCGCGAGGTCACGCACCCCGACCGCCCGCACCAGGATCCCGACCGGCGCGGGCGCCTCGTCGCCGGAGAGCCCGGCCGGCTTGCTGAAGATCGACGGCCGGACCAGCGTGGACAGGCCGTAGAGGGCGGTGAGTGCGCCGAGCGTGCGGGGCAACCAGGTCATGGCGAGATCCTGGCAGCCCGCCGCGGTGCCCGCCCGACGGGCACACTCCACTCGATGCATCTCCCCGAACTGCCCGACCTTCCCGTGCGTGCCGCCCTCGACGCCGTCGTCGCGACGCTCGCCGAGCACGGTGCGGCGGTTCTCGTCGCCCCGCCGGGCACCGGGAAGACCACGCTGGTCCCGCTCGCCCTCGCGGCCGCGCTCGGCGGGCGGGTGCTGGTCGCGGAGCCGCGCAGGCTCGCGGCCCGGGCGGCGGCGGCGCGGATGGCGTCCCTGCTCGGGGAGCGGGTGGGCCAGACGGTCGGCTATGCGGTGCGCGGCGACCGGTCGGTCTCGCGCAGCACCCGGGTCGAGGTGGTGACCTCGGGGCTGCTGCTGCGCCGGCTCGCCGCCGATCCCGAACTGGCGGGCGTGTCCGCCGTGTTGCTCGACGAGTGCCACGAGCGGCACCTCGACGCCGACCTCCTGCTCGCCCTGCTCCTCGACGCCCGCGCGGGCCTGCGCCCGGACCTGCAGCTCCTCGCGACCTCGGCGACGGTCGGCACGACACGCCTCGCCGAGGTGCTCGGCGGTGCTCCCGTGCTGGAGGTGGCCGCGCGGACGTTCCCGGTCGACGTCTCGCACTCCCCGCCGGTGAAGGGTGAGCGCATCGAGGCCTGCGTGGCCCGCGCCGTCCGTGCCGCCGTGAGCGGTGGGGACGGGGACGTGCTGGCGTTCCTGCCCGGCGTCGCGGAGATCCGGCGAACCGCTGCCGCGCTCTCGGGTCTGGACGCCGACGTGCTCCCGCTGCACGGCAGGCTCCCCACCGCCGAGCAGGACGCCGCGCTCACACCCGGGCCCAGGCGGCGCGTGGTCCTCTCCACGGCCGTCGCGGAGTCCAGCCTGACCGTGCCGGGGGTGCGGGCCGTCGTCGACGCCGGGCTCGCCGGCGTGCGGCGGGTCGACCACCGCCGCGGGCTGGCCGGCCTCGTCACCGTCCGGGTGTCGGGCGCGGTCGCCGACCAGCGTGCGGGCCGGGCCGGGCGGGAGGCGCCGGGCCGGGTGCTGCGCTGCTGGCCTGCGGGTGAGCTGCTGACGCGCTACCCGGAACCCGAGATCCGCACCGCCGACCTCACCCGGCTCGCACTGGACCTCGCCGAGTGGGGCACCCCCGACGGCACCGGCCTGCGCTGGTGGGACACCCCGCCCGAGGGTCCGCTGCACGCCGGGCAGGCGGTCCTGACGGCGTTGGGCGCGCTGGACGCCGACGGCATCACCCAGCGCGGCCGCCGGATGGCCGCGCTCGGCCTGCACCCCCGGCTGGCACGCGCGCTGCTCGACGGCGCCGCGGCGATCGGCGCCCGCTCGGCCGCGGAGGTCGTCGCGCTGCTCGACGACGACACCCTCGCCGCCGATCCCGACGTCGGCTCGGCGCTGCGGCGCCTGCGCGACGGATCCGCGCCCGGCAGTGGCCGGTGGCGCGCCGAGGTGCAA
>JAJAZD010000123.1 GCA_026785945.1 Pseudonocardia sp.
CACCGTCCGCACCCCGTCCACCACCGAGACCGGCGAGACGATCACCACCTCTCGCGAACCACCCCCCGCGGAGGTGAACACCGTCGCCGAACCGGACGTGCCACGCCCATCACCCACCAACGGGGTACTACCCGTCACCACCCCACGCCGCCCGTCACTGTTGATCCGCCAACCACCCGGCTGCTCGACCACCGACCCGGAACCCGCCGATCCCGCAGGCCGTCCATCAGCCATCCGAGCGGCCGTCGTCTCCACCCGGTCCGGCCGATCAGGTGAGTCGAGCCCATCAGGCGAATCGGCCCCACCTCCCGGAGAGGTGAACAACCCCGCCACCCCGTCCGGGGCCAGGATCGCCTCCAACTCCTCGTCACCGGTGGGGAACCTCTCCAACACCGGAACCGGAGCCACCGCCGGGTCCCGGGCCGTCCGGTTCGGGTCGAACTCCTCCGGATCCACCCCACCGCTGTCCGGCACACGCCCCGGCCCCACATCCGGCCCCCGCACCACGGGACCAGGACGACCCCCAGCGATCATGTCCCCCACCGGGTCCTCCGGCCGCGCCAGCTCCGGCACCACCACCCGGCCACCCGACGTCGCCGCCCGTCGACCGGCGCCGGAAACGTCCGGATCGACACCGTCCCGATCTACACTGTCCGGTTCCTGCCCAGCCGCCGCGCTCCCGTGATCGCCCTCGGCCGGAACCCCACCGGAGGTCGAGGGCGAACCCGCCTCCGCCCCGCTCGGCAGCTCGGACGGTGGCTCCGCGGAACCGACGTCGGCCGGCGGCGCCGACGTGTCCGGTGTGCGAGACATGCGCTGCTGGAGCATGTCGTCGAACGCCTCGAACTCCCGCGCAACCCCGGCCTGCCATCCGGGGGTGTATCCCTCCACACCGGCGGCGTCGTCCTCGACCACTCGACCGGCGGATGACGGCGGGTCGGAGGCTTCGGGCCGCTCCGAGGTCGCGCCCGGCGGGGCCGCCGCACCGCCGCGGAGCCGCTGGTCGAACTCGGCGAGGCGCGCGGCGTCCTCGGCGGCTACGCCCAACTCGTCGGGCGAGGGCCGGTGGATGTCCTGGCCGTCGCCGAAGATCACGGAGCTGGACCCGAACGGTGCGACGTCGAGGGGCAGTGGCCAGCTGAACCGAGCCGCTTCGGTGGCGGCGGGACCGTCAGGGCCGTTGACCCGGTCGGTCACCAGCGGGCTTCCCGGCAGAACCGCGATGTCGGGATCCCACTGCCCGGTGAAGGGGTTGAACCGGGCGTCCACCCCTGTCCCCGTCAGCAGGTCGAAGTTGGTCCATCCGAACCGGGCGAAGTACCTGCCGGCGTCGAGTTCGGCCTGCAGCTGCGCCGCCAGCGCGAGGTCGGCGGGCTCCAATCCTGCGTTCGGGGTCCCGTCGAACTCCTTCGTGCAGACGAACTGGATACGGCACCGTCCCTCGGGCAGGAAGTAGGGAATCGCCTCCACGCTGCCCACCGGACTCCCGACGACGATCGGGTCGGCCACCCGCACCTCGAACCGGCCGGTCTCCCTGTCCTCGTCGCAGATCAGGTAGCAACCGATCGGCGGGGAGAGCAGGTGACCGGGGGCGTCCCGTTGCTGCCGGGAGGGGAGGCCCGGATTGTCCAGCGACAGCTGTCGCAGGCGTCGTCCTACGTCCGTGACGATCGACTTGAACACGTCGTCGCCGGCGGCCGAACCGATCCCTTCGGGGGCGTCGTACCCCCAGCGCTGACCTCGAATCTCCGACACCTGACGGGATCCCGGGCCGCGGAGGTGACGCACCATGCCGGCGATCGAAGGCGACGTTCGTCGGACCAGGTCGGCGGCCGTCTCGTCGGGATCAGAGCTTCTGAGGACCAGCCCCGGTGACCTGAGCGCCGGGTCCGATGGTGCCGGTGTCGTCGCCGTATCGGTCGGTTCGCGCGGGTCGACATCGAATGTCCCGTTCGACGCGGGCGCTCGGGAAGACGTCGGTCGATCAGGGGATCTCGCGGTGGAGTCGGAAGACCCGGCGAGGTTCCGATCGGCGCGGCGATCGAGGGACGGAGTGTCCGCCTCGCCGATCGACCCGGCTTCCGGCGTTGTGGGATCGAGCCCGCCGACGGCACCGGGTGGGACGACCACGCCTACCGTCGCCCCGGGTTCGACGACAGCTGAGGTGTGCACGACGGCAGGCCGGTCGGCATCGACGGCAGAGTCGACGGCCGTCGGCATCGAGAGGACAGGCTCGATCTCCCGGGACAGGACCGGATCGGAGGACGGGGTCGGCGGTTCGGCGGTGAGGTCGGTCGGTCGGGCTGCCCGGGAAGCTCGGTGGGCCCGGTGACACCGAACCCCGGCCGGTCGACGCTGTCGAGGTCGGGAACGACACCCAGGTCGGCCTCGGTCAGCGGAGTGAGCGTGACACCGTCGTGGATCTGGAACGAGGTGTCGGTAGGCGTCGGCAGCACGAACGGGTCGGTCCGCACCGACGGGGTGCTGACACCGAGCCCCGCCGTTGCCGGCAGATCGGTTGCCATCGTCGGGTCGGGCACCTCGAAGTCAGGCGTGTGCCCGCCGAACGAGTCCTCTCCGACGACATCGCCGGGGTCGGATGTCGGGTCGGCGGCGGCCGCATCGGGCAACGTGCCGGAGTGAGCCGGAGCGTGGTCGTCCGGACGGGTTGGCATGAGGTAGCTCGACAGCCGGAACGAACAGCTGCTGAACCGGCGCCACCGGCCGATCATGTTTCCGGGGGCTCCCACGGCACCACACTGGCCCACGGCCCACCGCCGGTGGCGGCGGCGATGTTGCGTGTGAAGAGCGTCGCCCAGTCCGCGCCCCACCGGGGGCTCAGCGCGGCGCTGTGGCCTGTGAGCAGCAGACGAGGCGTGTCCCACAGCGGGCTCCGCGCCGACAGCGGCTCACCGTCGACGACGTCGAGTGCGGCGCCGCGCAGCGAGCCGCGGTGCAGCGCGTCCACCAGTGCCGTCTCGTCCACCGTGCCGCCCCGTCCGACGTTGACCAGCCAGCCGTCGCCGAGGCGTCGGAGTTGCTCGCCGCCCAGCAGCCCCCGGGTGGCGTCGCCGCCGGGCAGGCAGATGACCAGGGCGTTGCTCCGGTCGCACAGCTCGTCGATCCGGTCCGGGCCCATGACCTCGTCGACAC
This sequence comes from Pseudonocardia sp., assembly GCA_026785945.1. GTDB lineage: Bacteria > Actinomycetota > Actinomycetes > Mycobacteriales > Pseudonocardiaceae > Pseudonocardia. The sequence continues at coordinate 3,154 of JAJAZD010000123.1, forward strand.
CGGCGACCGGGCCGGGCGTGCGGCGCAGACCCAGGACCGTCATCCCGAACGCGCCTGCCCGGACGGCGACCTGCCGGCCGATGGCACCCAGCCCGACCACGCCCAGGGTGAGCTGGGAGAGTTCCGCGCCGGTGCGTGGTGTCCACGTGTGGGCGCGCTGGTCGTCGCGGGAGTCGAGTAGCCGGCGGGTCATGGACAGCAGGAGCGCGATGGCGTGCTCGGCCACGCAACCGGCCATCACCCCCTGTGCGTTGCACAGGGTGACGCCGCGGCCGGCCAGCTCGCGGCGCGGGAACTGGTCGACCCCGACACCGAGGGTCTGTATCCACGACAGCCCGTCGGTGAGGAACTCGGGGCGCCACCGGTAGCTCACGAGAACGCTCCCGGACACCTGCAGCGCGGCGGCCGTGTCGGCGTCGGACGTGGCGTCGACGAGGTCGACGACGCCCCGCGCCGCGAGGTCGAGAACGGCATCCTGGACGCCCGGGGGACGGTCGGGGTGCAGGACGACGCGAGGCGGGTCGGTCACGGGGTGCAGGTCAGCCACAGTGCTCAGCCCACCACGCCGCCACCTGCTCGCGGTGCACGAGGACGACCTCCGGTCGCCCGGTGACGTGCCGGAGGAAGTCGTGCACCGCCGTGGCCCGCGACGCCTGGCCGCTCCACCGCGGGTGCAGCCCGACGGTCATCAGCCGGGCCCCGGCGCCGTGGCGGGCCTCGTCGAGCAGGAAGTCGGCGGCGCCGATCAGCGTCTCGGCGAAGTGCCGGGGGGTGGCATAGGTCGGGGCGAGGAAGTACCGGGTGTCGTTGTGCACCTTGGAGTAGGGCACGACGAGCCAGCGGGCACCGTCGACGTCGGTCCAGTAGGGGAGCTCGTCGTTGCAGGAGTCACTGTCGTAGGTCAGGTCGGGATGCGCGGCGGCGAGCCGCCGGGTGCGCTCGCTCGGGAAGGAACGGACGTACCAGCCGCGGACCGGGCGGCCGACCAGCGCGGGCAGCACCCGCATCGCGCGCTCCAGGTCGGCGCGCTCCTGCGCCTCCGACATCTGGGACACCTCGGCCCAGCGGTAGCCGTGACCCAGCACGTCGTGGTCACTCGCGCGCAGCCATTCCGCGAACGGGGGGTTGCGCTCCAGCGCGCGGGCGCACACCCCGAACGTGACCGGTGCGTCGAACCGTTCGAACAGCCGCACCAGCCGCCAGATCCCGACCCGGCTGCCGAACTCGAAGTGCCCCTCGGTGCCGAGGTCACGCACGGCCGGGTCGATCGGGATCGTGTACTCGCCCCAGCTGTCGTTGCCCTCGCCGTCGGGCCACGCCGCCTCGGCGCCCTCCTCCACGTTGACGACGATGTTGACGGCCACGAGTGAGCCGTCGGGCCAGCGGTCCAGGGGGACGGAACGGCCGTGCCCCACGAAGTCACGCGACAGCGTGGGCCTCCAGCCGGGAGAGATACCAGTCGTGGAAGGTGCCGACCGAGGACTCCGTGAGGGGCGACAGCGGGCCGGGGCGGTAGGCACGGGAGCACTGGCCCAGATGGTTGCGCTCGCTGAGCTCCCAGTCCTGCTCCGAGGTGGCCGACCACACCGCGGTGACCGCGTCCACGTCGTAGTCACCGGAGGCGGCGACGAGATAGGTCACCTCGACGTCGGTGGTGGCGACGTCGATCGGGGTCACACGCGTCAGCATGGCGTAGTCGCAGTTCACGTGCACCCACATCGTCGGCATGCAGAGCACGCGCACGCTTCCGCTCTGCTCGCCGACTCGGCCGAGCAGGGGCGCGCACCGGGCGCCGGTCAGCGTCTCGGTGATGACGCCGGGCTTGAGCGGGAGCCGGGCGACGCGGTGCGGCAGCCCGTCGGGGAAGTCGACCGTGTGCGTCGGTAGGCCCTGGCGCGCCCAGGTCGCCCGCTGCTCCCGCACCGCCCGCTCGTAGGCCGGGGTGGAACGCGGGTCGCCCGCTGTGCCGTACTCGAAGTTGGTGAGGCAAAACTCCGGGTGGTTGGCGCGGCAGTGGTAGCACTCCCGGTTGTTCTCCAGGATCGTCTTCCAGTTGGCGCGCACCCGGTAGACGTTCCGCGCGGCCACCCGCGTGGAGCGCAGGTCGTAGGGCGCGAGGTGGGGCGTGACGTCGCGCTCCATGGCCTCGAACTCGTCGGTCACGGCCCCGGGTTCGAGGCCGCCGGGGTCCAGGCTGACGAACAGCAACCCGGCCAGGTCGCGGACGCCCAGCGGGACGAGGCCGTGCCGGTCGGGCCGGAAGTCGGGGCCCATCTGCGGCGCGCCGACGAGCGACCCGTCCAGGTCGTAGGCCCAGGAGTGGTAGGGGCAGACGATCCGGCGCCGGTGCGCGATCCCGTCGTCGTCGACGAGCCGGCTGCCGCGGTGCGCGCACACCCCGGCGTGGGCGTGCAGGCCGGTCGCCGTGCGGCTGAGCAGGACCGACTCGCCACCGACCGTCCAGCTCTGCACCGCCCCCACGGGAAGTGCGGACGACGGGCCGACGAACAGCCAGCCGCGTCCGAACACCGATCGCATCTCGGCACCGAACAGGGCGGGATCGGTGTACGCGACCCCAGGCAGGCTCCAGCCGGGCCGCCGCTCGTCGAGGAGGGTGCGCAGCCCGGACCCCGTCCCGTTAGACATGGAACGCCCGCGGGAACGCCGGGTCGACGAGCGCGGGCCGGGTGGTGCGGAACGCCTCCACCGGGTGTTCGGTGCGCCCGTCGAGGGCCTGCTCGGACAGGACCTTCCCGAGGAGGCTCGCGAACTTGTAGGCGTGCCCCGCTCCCACCGCGGCCACGATGCGGGGCTCGTCGGCCAGCGGGCCGAGGACGAAGTGCTGATCGGGCGGCAGGGTGTAGAGGCAGGTCTTGGTGAGCACCTCCGGTCCGGCGAACCCGGGCACGTGGTCGTCGAGGAACTCCCGCTGGCGCTTGATGCGCACCTCGTCGGGCACGAAGGTGCGGTCGCGCGCCGTGGTCTCGTGCCCGCCGAGGTGCTGGCCGAGCTTCGTGTGCCCCTGGTGGACCGGGAAGCCGTAGAAGTTCTCGCGCCCGTGCCACATGAAGATCGGGAACGAGCCGACGGCGAAGTCGGCCGGCTCGGCGGGGGCGTAGTAGGTGACCTGTTCCTGCGTGACGGTCAGCGGCCAGGTCGGGCCGGGCAGCAGCTCGTTGGTCCACGCCCCGCTCGCCAGGACGACCGCGTCCACGCGGTAGGTCTCGTCGTCGGTCACCACCTCGACCCCTGCCGGCCCGGGCCGCAGCGCCCGGACCGGGCACTCGTCCCGGATGACGGCACCGCGCCCCCGGGCGAGCCGAACGTGGGCGGCGTTGGCGCGTCCGGCGTCGACGAGGGAGGTGTCGCGCTGGTGGACCGCGCGCTCGTCACCGTCGAGGCGGAACCGGGGGAAGTGCCGCTGCAGCTCCGCAGCGTCCCAGACCTCGTGCTCGACGCCGTGGCTGCGCATCATCGCGGCGTACCCGTCGATGTCGCGACCGCCGGTCGCCAGGCCCGCACGCTGGGCCGTGGCCTCGATGACGACCCCGCCGGTGCGGACGACGAGCGGCTCGCCGGCCTCTGCCGACACCTCGTCCCACGTGTCGTACGCGGCGTGGGCGAGGGTCGCGTAGGGCTCCTCGTGCTGGGCGCGGCGCAGGATCCGGCTGCTGTCCTGCGAGGCCCCGCGCAGGTGGAACAGCGGGAACTGCTCCAACCCGAGCACCCCGCCCCCGACCCGGCGCGCGGCCCAGTAGCACGCGGCGGCCCCGATCCCGCCGACCCCGACGACCGCGATCCGGTAACCCTCATCCATCGCTCGTCCCCGATCGTCGGTTGTCTACAGTTGACGGGTGCCGCTGCAGCCGATCGCCCGGAGGTCCACCGCGGCCGCGATCGCCGAGCAGTTGCGCGACGCCATCGCGGCCGGCCGCTTCGCTCCGGGCGACCAGGTCACCGAGCAGAGGCTGGCGGAGGAGCTGCAGCTCAGCCGGGGGCCGGTGCGGGAGGCGTTGCAGCGGCTGATGCAGGAGGGCCTGCTCGTCGGGGAGCCGGGTCGCAGCGTCGTGGTGATGAGCCTGTCCGACGCCGACATCGCCGACCTCTACCTCGCCCGCCTGGCGCTGGAGCGCGAGGCCGCCCTCGTACTGGCCGCGGGCGGCGACCCGGAGGCGCTGGCCCCGCTGGCCGCGCTCGTGGCACAGCTCGCCGCCGCCGGGGAGGCACGGAACTGGACGGAGGCGGCCGCGCTCGACTCGGCATTCCACACCGCGCTGGTCGCGGCCACCGGGAGCCCGCGGCTGATCCGGATGTTCGCGACGCTGCAGGTCGAGACGCGCTTCTGCCTGACCGTGCTCCGGTCCGCGCGCCCACCGCGGGAGGACCTGGCCGCCGAGCACGAGAGGGTGCTGGCCGCCATCCGCTCCGGCGACACGACGCACATCGGCGACGTCCTGCACGACCACATGGACGCCGCGGTGGCCGCACTCGTCGACCGCTAGCGGCGCGGTCCTAGGCGGCGCGGTCCTAGGCGGCGCGCTCACGGGGCGGCCGCGGTGTGCTGGCGCCTCATCTTGGCCGCGAGGTGCTCGCCGGCGCGCACCGGCGCGTACCGGGCGGGATTGTCCGCGGTGACACAGCTCGGTAGCGCCTCCACCAGCGCGTCGGCGTCGGGCTGGTGGAAGAAGCCCAGTGACGTGCTGGGCCGTGAACCCTCCTCCGGCACCACCACCCGGTGGACCGTGGACACCCAGCGGTCGTTGGTCCACTGCGCCAGCAGGTCCCCGGTGTTGACGACGAACACACCGGGCTCCGGTCGCAGCCGGGACCAGGTGCCGTCGGGCATCCGCACCTCGAGGTCGTCGGCGCCCGGATGTTTGTGCAGGATCGTGAGCGTGCCGTAGTCGGAGTGGGCGCCCGCGCGCACGCCCGACGCGGAGCCGCCCGGGTAGTGGACGGCCGACATCGTGCTGGTGGGGTTGCGGCAGGCCTGCGCGAACCGGTCCGCCGGCAGGTCCAGGGCGCGGGCGAACAGCGCCAGCAGCGCGGTGGCCAGCGCCTCCATCGCCCGGTGGTAGGCCGTCCAGGTGTCGGAGAACCCGGGTATGTCGGGCCAGCGGGTCGGCGGGAACCAGCGCGCGAGCGCGGGGTCGCCTCCCGGTCCGCCGGTCAGGGGCCCGGTCGTGAACGACTCCTTCGGGTCCGGCGGCCCGTCCTCGCCCAGGGTGGCGGCCAGCGACCCGGTCGCGAGCGGGTAGTACCCGGGCGCGCCGTCGGCGACCGGGCGGAACGAGCCCTTCGCGTCGTCGGCGAGGGCGAAGAAGCGGGTGGCCATCTCGCGGGTGCGGTCGATCAGCGCGGCGTCGACGCCGTGGCCGGCCACCAGCAGGAATCCGGTGTGGCGCAGGTGCTCGTCGAGCGCGCGCTCGATCACCCGCCGCTCCTGCTCCCTGCCCCGGTCGTGGGCGGACAGGTCGATCAACGGCGTCGTCACGTCTCGTCCCGGCCGTGGCTGGTGTCCTGCTTGCGGCCCTTCTCGGTCATGTACTCCCCGGCGAGCACCGGGGCGTAGCGCGGCCCCTCGGGTCCGACGCAGGTGGGCAGCGGCGTGATCACGGCGTCGTCGTTGGGCTTGTGGAAGAACACGATCGACTGCCGCCGGGCCGCGGGGCCGCTGCCCGGTGGCGGGTTGGTGACGCGGTGCATGGTCGAGACCCAGCGGTCGTTGGTCCAGCGCGCCATCAGGTCACCGATGTTCACCACGTAGGACCCGGGGACGTAGGGGACGTCGGCCCAGGTGCCCGGCTCCATCTCGACCTGCAGCCCCCCGGGCACGTCCTCCACCTTGAGCAGGGTCAGCGTGTCGTAGTCGGTGTGCGGCCCGGCGCGCAGCTGACCGGGCCGGGGCTCGTCGAGCTGGGCGGGGTAGTTCGACGCCCACAGGCTCGCGTCGGCGTGGTCGATCTTGTCGGCGAACCAGTGCTCGTCGAGGTCCAGGGCGAGGGCGAAGATCCGCATCACGCGCTCGGCCAGCCCGGCCAGCGCCCGGTAGTACTCCTGCCAGGTGGCCCGCATGGCGGTCGGGCGCTCCGGCCACTCCTGGGTGTCGAGCCGGTAGACCGAGTAGGCCTCCTTGAGGTCCGGTGGCGTCACGAGGTCGAGCGAGGCCGCGACGCTCTCCGATCCCAGCGGCACGTACCGCGCCCCCCGCTCGGGGTGCCGGTGCACGGCCTTGACCGGCTCGGGGAGGTTGAAGAACTCCCGGGACACCGCGCTCATCCGCTCCAGCAGGTCGGGAGCGATCCCGTGCCCGGAGACGACGAGGAAGCCGACCTCCTCGCACGCCCGGCGGACCTGCTCGACGACCTGCGCCCGGCCCGCGGGATCCGGGCCGTCGAACGGGGCCAGATCGATCACCGGAACGCTCGTGAGTCCGGTAGGAGCGGGGGACGCCATCATTCGACCTCGATCATCGTGACGGTAGATTGTTGACAATCTACGGGTACGGGCGACGATTGCCCATGACGTTCTCGTGTCCGCATCGGTCGGAGGCCCCATGGATCGGCTCGACGGACGGGTCTGCCTGGTCACGGGAGCCTCCTCGGGGATCGGCCGCGCCATCGCGGGGCTGTTCGCCGCCGAGGGGGCCGTGGTGGTCTGCGCCGACCGTCGCGCCGATCCCGTCGAGGGTGGAGAGACCACCGTCGACCTGGTGCGCCGCGCCGGAGGCCGCGCGCAGGAGGTGCTCGTCGACCTGGGCGGCCCGGAGGCCGCGGCAGGGCTGGTCGACGCCGCCGTCGCCGAGCACGGCCGGCTCGACGTGCTGGTCAACAACGCGGCCACGTACGTGTCGAAGCCGCTGCTCGACACCACGCTGGCGGAGTGGGAGCACGTCTTCGCGGTCAACGTCACCGCGGTGTTCCTGCTGACGCAGGCTGCGGTGCGGCACATGCTGACCCGGGAGCCCGACGCGTTCGGCGTGCGCGGGCGCATCGTCAACGTCTCGAGCCAGCACGGGTTCGTCGGGGCGCCGCTCGACATCGCCTACGGGACGTCCAAGAGCGCGGTGGTCTACCTGTCGCGGCAGGTGGCCACCGACTACGGCCACTCCGGGATCGTCTGCAACGGTGTGGCCCCCGGCAAGATCATGACTGGGAAGGGCGGCCGCGAGGACGATCCCGACTGGGTACGGCGCTGGCAGGAACGCTCGCCGTACCCCCGCCTGGGTCGCCCCGACGACGTCGCGCACGCCGCACTGTTCCTCGCCTCGGACGAGGCCCGCTACATCAGCGGCGAGAACCTCATGGTCGACGGCGGCTGGAGCGCCTCGTGACGCTGCGGATCGGATTCGTCGGGGCCGGGTGGGCGGCACGGCAGCACGCGGCGAGCCTGGACGGCCTCGGCGAGGCACCGCCGGTGCTCGTCACCGACTTCGACCCGGGGCGCGCGGAGCAGCTGGCGCGGGACTGCGGGGCACGGGTGGGGGCGATCGAGGAGTTCGCCGGGCTCGACGCCGCCGTCGTCACCACACCGACCGGCGCCCACGCTGCCGCGATCCTGCCCCTCCTCGATGCCGGGGTGGCGGTGTTCGTCGAGAAGCCGCTGACGCTCACCGAGCAGGACGCCCGCACGGTCGTCACGGCTGCGGCGGAGGCCGGCGTCCCCGTGGCGGTCGGCTACCAGTGGCGGGCCGTGCCCGCGCTGCAGACGCTGGAGCGGGAGCTGGCCGGGCAGCGGATCGCGCTGCTGCTCAGCCAGGGGATCGGCATCACGCAGGCCCGCTCCTGGTTCACCGACGGCGGCCTGAGCGGCGGCCTGCTGGGCGAGCGCGGGTCGCACCATCTCGACCTGCTCCGCCACCTCGGCGGCCCGGTCGCGGAGGTGCGTGCCGTGCGCGGCGCGGAGCGGGTGTCGGGGGAGGCCCCGGTCGGCTCCGAGGACGTGCTCGGCGTGACCTGCACCCACGTCGGCGGGGCGACCTCGACGACGGCGCTGGTCTGGGCGTCGCAGGCGCACCTGCCCGAGCAGTCGCTGCGGGTGGTTTCCGACCGTGGGCACTACCTGCTGGCCCTGGACCCGGAGTTCCGGCTCACCGGCCGCACCGGCGGACGTGACGTCCAGGCGGGCGGAACCGAGGTGCCCTTCGTGCGGCAGCTCGCGCGGTTCCTCGCCGCCATCCGGTCCGGCGACGCCGCCGACGTGTTCTGCACGGCCGAACAGGCCGCGCAGACCGTCGAGGTGGTCTGCGCCGCGGCCCGTGCCCTCGACAGCGGCACTGGCGTCGGGGTCCCGAACCGGTGATCACCCACCGACAGCGCACATTACGAACGTGTGTCGTCGCGGTGAAGAACTAGAGGACTGCTTGAAAACTCACCCGACCGTGGTCAACGGTACGGGCGCTCCCACCGGCCCGACGAATGGATGCTCGCATGCCCAGACGTAGTGGTTCGCGCCGTCTCGACGGCGTTCGTTCGCAGGTCGGCGCGGCCGAGGGGCACGTCATCGACGAGCTGCTGGCCGGGCGCCTCGGGCGCCGGGAGTTCCTGCGCCGGGCCACGGTGCTCGGCATGTCGATCCCGCTGGCCGGCGGGGTGCTGGCGGCCTGCGCGGGCGAGGTACCCGGCGAGTCGCCCGGCCCGGCGGCGGGACCGCAGCAGGCGGGCGGCACGCTGCGCAACGCGGTCAACGCCCCCACCGCCGCGATCGATCCGACGACCGTGGCCGACAACGGCGGCCTGGTCACGATGTGCCAGGTGGGGGAGTACCTCTCGTACACCGACAGCAGCCCGGAGCTGCGGCCGGTGCTCGCGGAGCGGTGGGCCCCCGACGACACCGGCCGGGTGTGGACCTTCGACATCCGGCAGGGGGTGCGGTTCCACAACGGCGCGCCGCTGACGGTGGCCGACGTGGTGGCCACGTTCGAGCGGCTCGCCGACCCGGCGAACGGCTCCAACGCGCTGTCGGTGTTCTCCGGGGTGCTCAGCGCGGGCGCCACCCGCGCCCAGGGCGACACCCAGGTCGTGTTCGAGCTCGACAAGCCGACGGTCAACTTCCCGTACCTGGTGAGCTCGCAGAACTACAACTCGATGATCCTCCCGGCGAGCTACGACCCGGCGCAGTTCACCGTGGACATGATGGGAACCGGCCCGTTCCGGTTCGAGTCCTACACCCCCGGCGTGGGCGCCGCGTTCGTCGCCAACCCCGACTACTGGGACCCGACGCGGCCGCCGTTCCTGGAGCGGATCGAGCTGAAGTACTACTCCGACATGCAGCCGCAGATCCTCGCGCTGCAGGGCGGCGAGGTCGACGTCGTCTCGGGCATCTCGTTCAGCAGCGGCCGCGGGCTGCTCGCCGACCCGAACTTCACCGCGCTCTACGTGCCGTCGAGCTACACCCGGCATCTGTCGATGCGCACCGACCAGGCCCCGTTCGACGACGCAAGGGTGCGCCGCGCGCTCGCGCTGGCGCTGGACCGCCCCGCCGCGCTGCGGGCCCTGCTCGACGACAAGGGCGAGCTCGGCAACGACTCGCCGTTCGCCCCGAGCCAGGCCACCACCGACACGACCGTTCCCCAGCGCGCGCTGGACCTGGCGCAGGCCCGTCAGCTGCTGGCGGACGCGGGGTACGCCGACGGCTTCGACGCCACGATCGCGGCCCCGCGGACCGTCGACATCCCCGACCTGGCGGTGACGATCCAGAACGCGGCACGCGATATCGGCATGCGGATCGAGCTGAACATCATGGCGCCCAACGACTACTACGGCGACGCCACGTTCGGGGCGAGCCCGTGGCTCGACAGCCAGCTGAGCCTGGTCGACTACGGCCACCGCAGCGTGCCGGACGTGGTGGCCAACGCCGCCCTGCGCAGCGACGGGGTGTGGAACGCCGCGCACTACCGCAGCCCGCAGTACGACGCGCTGTTCGACGAGTACAGCTCGCAGCTCGACGTGACCCGGCAGAAGGAGGCCGTGGGCGCGATGCAGCGACTGCTGCTGGAGGACACCCCGATCATCGTGCCGTACTTCCTGAACTGGCTGGGGGCCACCGCGAACGGCGTGCAGGGCGTCAACCTCAACCCGACCGGGCAGCTGGACCTGTCGAGGGCCTCGATCGCGTGACGACGGTCGCGGTTCCGCCGGGGCGATCCGACGTGGCGCGCCTGGCCGACCCGCCGCCGCCCCCGCGCCGGCTGGTGCGCAGGCTGCTGCGGCCGGTGGTGCTGCTGCTCGTCAACCTCGTGCTGCTCTCCGCGCTGGTGTTCTTCGGGGCGGAGGTCCTGCCCGGCAACATCGGCCGGTTGCTGCTGGGTCGCACCGCCGACCAGCAGTCCGTCGACGTGCTCAACCGCGAGCTGGGCGCCGACCGGCCCCTCGTCGAGCGCTACCTGTCGTTCATGGGCGACCTGCTGCAGGGTGACCTCGGGACGTCGCTGGCCCTGCGTCAGCCCAACAGCGAGCTGCTCGGTGCGGCGCTGCTCAACTCGCTGAAGCTGGCTGCGCTGGCGTTCGCGATCGTCGTGCCGCTGGCGCTGGTGGGCGGGGTCGTGGCGGCGCTGCGGCGCGACACGTGGGTCGACCGGACGATCATCGGGGTCGGGGTGGCGTTGACCGTGCTGCCGGAGTTCGTCACCGGGTTGATCGCGATCCTGGTGCTGAGCCTGGGCCTCAAGCTGTTCCCGGTGACGGCCACGCCGCCGCCCGGCTCGGGGGCGCTGACCCAGATCTACTACCTGGTGATGCCGGCGATCCCGCTGGTGGTCGTGCTGTTCGGCTACCTCGCGAAGCTGGCCCGGGCCGGCACCGTGACCGCGCTGGACTCCGACTACCACCGCACGGCCGTCCTCAAGGGGCTGCCCGGCCGGGTCGTGGTGTCCCGCCACGTCCTGCGCAACGCGCTGCTGCCGACGATCAGCGTGCTCGGCACCCAGGCGGGCTACCTGATCGGAGGGCTGGTCGTCGTGGAGATCCTGTTCAACTACCGGGGCGTCGGCAGCCTCATCTTCACCGCGGCCCAGGCGAAGGACATCCCGTTGCTCGAGGTCGGGGTGCTGACCGTCGGGGTGGCGTACATGCTGCTCACGGCGCTCTCGGACGTGGTGGCCGGGCTGCTCGACCCGCGGGTGCGTGTCCGGTGACCCCGCTCGCACCGGCCGTCCGTCCGCCGCGGCCCGTCGGCCTCGTCGTGGGTGGGGTGATCCTGGGGATCTGGGTGGTCTGCGCGATCGGCGGGGAGCTGCTCGTGCCCGACCCGTACGCCACCGACTCCTTCGCGACCCTCGCCCCACCGAGCGCCGAGCACTGGCTCGGCACCGACCGCCTCGGCCGTGACGTGTTCGCCCGTGCCGTCACCGGCGCACGTAGCATCCTGCTCGTCGCCCCGGCGGCCACCCTGATCGGCACGCTGATCGGCACCGCGCTCGGGCTGGTCACCGGCTACTTCGCGGGCGCCGTCGACGACGTCGTGAGCCGGCTGGTCTCGGTGGTGCTCTCGCTGCCCGTCGTCATCGTCGCACTGCTGGCGCTGGTCGCGCTCGGCCCGTCGAGCCTGACGGTCATCGGCGTCATCGGCTTCATCTTCAGCGCCCCGATCGCCCGGACCGTGCGAGCGGCCGTGCGCGTCGAGCGGGAGAAGGACTACGTGGAGGCGGCGCGGCTGCGGCGCGAACCAGCCCTCGCGATCCTGTTCGTCGAGATCCTGCCCAACGTGCTCGGACCGGTCCTCACCGAGGCGACCGTCCGGCTGGGCTACGCGGTCTTCTTCATCGCCACCCTCAGCTTCCTGGGATTCGGGATCCAGCCACCTTCCCCGGACTGGGGGCTCGCGATCTACGAGAACTACACGTTGCTGCGCGCGTCGGCGTGGCCGGTGATCGTGCCGGCCGTGGCCATCGCCAGTCTGGTCGTCTCGGTCCACCTCGTGGCCGAGGGTCTCGTCCGGAGGGGGGAGCGGTGACCGATACCCCGGCTCTGGAGCTGCGGGATCTGCACGTGACCTACCGCTCCCGCGGTCGTGACCTGACGGTCCTGGAGGGGCTGTCGCTGACGATCGCCCGCGGGGAGAGCTACGGGCTGGTCGGCGAGTCCGGGTGCGGCAAGTCCACGGCCGCGCTCGCGGTGCTGCGCTACCTCGCCCGCGGCGGGCGGATCAGCTCGGGCACGGTGCACGTCGACGGTCAGGACGTCGGCGCCCTCGACGCCGAGGGCCTGCGCCACTTCCGCTCCCACACCGCGTCGATGGTCTTCCAGGACCCGGTGGCCGCGCTGAACCCGACGCTCGACGTCGGAGCCCAGCTCGACGAGGTCTTCGTGCTGCGCGGCCTGGGTCGGGCGGCCGCACGGGAGGCCACGCTGGACGCCCTGGACCGCGTCCGCATCGCCGATCCGGACCAGGTCGTACGTCGTTACCCGCACCAGCTCTCCGGCGGCATGGCGCAGCGCGTCGTGATCGCCGCCGCGCTGGCGATCGAGCCGGTGCTGCTGCTGCTCGACGAGCCGACCACCGGGCTCGACGCCACGGTCGAGGCCGAGGTGCTGGAGCTGGTGTCGGACCTGCAGGCCGAGACGGGCACGAGCGTCATGCTCATCTCGCACAACCTCGCGGTGATCGCGGCCACCTGCACCCGGGTGGGGGTGCTCTACGCCGGACGGATGGCCGAGGAGGGCGCCGTCGAGCAGGTGTTCGCGGCGCCGCGGCACCCCTACACGGTCGGGCTGCTGCGCTGCCTGCCCGGCGCCGGCACCCACAAGAGCACGACCCGCCTCGCGACGATTCCCGGCGTGCTGCCCGAGTTCGGGTCGGCCCCGGCGGGCTGCGCGTTCGCCGACCGGTGTGCGCTCGCGCAGGACCGGTGCCGGACCGAGCGGCCACCGCTGGTCGACGTCGGGGGCCGGTTGACGGCGTGCCACTTCGCCGATCGCGTGCCCGAGCTCGCCTCCGCCTCGCTCGAGCACACCGACGCCCGCGGTGAGCCGGACCGCTCCGGCGAGCCCCTGCTCCGCGTCGAGGCGGTGCAGAAGACCTACTTCCTGTCCCGGCGCCCGGTGCGGGCGCTGCGCCGGGTGGACCTCGACATCTGGCCGGGGGAGACGCTCGGCCTGGTCGGCGAGTCGGGCAGCGGCAAGACCACCCTGGCGCGGATCCTGCTCGGCCTCGTCGCGCCGGACGACGGGGGCCGGCTGTCGCTGCGCGGCGCACCACTGGACGCCGATGTGGACCGCAGGCCCGCGCAGGCCGTCGCCGACGTGCAGATCGTCTTCCAGAACCCGGCCGGGGCGCTCAACCCACGCCACACCGTGGCCCGGATCCTGGGTCGCGCCGTGCAGCGGCTGACCGGCGCGACGGGTGCGGACCGGCGGACACGGGTCGCCGAGCTGCTGGAGTCGGTCCGGCTGCGTCCCGAGCAGCTGGCCGTGCGCCCGGAGCGGCTCTCCGGTGGGATGAAGCAGCGGGTGGCGATCGCGCGGGCGTTCGCCGGCACCCCCGCCCTCGTGGTCTGCGACGAGCCGACCTCCGCGCTCGACGTCAGCGTTCAGGCCGCGATCCTCAACCTGCTCTCCGACCTGCAGGAGCGCGACCGCGTCGCCTACCTGCTGATCTCCCACGACCTCGGGGTGGTCCGCTACCTGGCCGACCGGATCGCGGTGCTCTACCTCGGCGAGGTACTCGAGGTCGGGCCGGTCGGGGCGGTGTTCGACGGGCCCCGCAGCCCCTACACCTCCACGCTGCTCGACGCCGGGCCCTCCGCGGCGGGCACGGGGCCGCGCCGGTCGCGGGCACGGGGTGCGGGCGCCATGGCCCCGCC
>JAJAZD010000124.1 GCA_026785945.1 Pseudonocardia sp.
CGGCCCGCAACACAGGATCGTGATCCCGGCCGGTCTGCTCGCAGGTGTACCACCACCAGTCGGCCCGGGCCACCAACGCCACGCAGGCGCCCCCTGGCCCTGGGGCGACTTCACCACGCACTGACCGCCCCCACCCGACCCCGATCCGACGCCATACCGACACCTGTGGCGTGAACTGACGCGGCCGAGCCGCCACATGTGTCCATGTGGCGGCTTCGGGTCGCGGGAGGCTGGAGGCGGGAGGCGGGAGGCGGGCTTGGGCACTACCCCCGGGTGAGCAGGGAGCGTGCGAAGAAGGTGAGGTTGGCCGGGCGTTCGGCGAGGCGTCGCATGAAGTAGCCGTACCACTCCGTCCCGTAGGGCAGGTAGACGCGCATCGCGAGCCCCTCGGCGGCCAGTTCGCGCTGCGCTCGGGGGCGGACGCCGTGCAGCATCTGGAGCTCGAAGCGCCGTCCCCGGCCGAGATGCCGTGCGATGTCGATCAGGACCGGGTCGTGGGTGGCCACCATCGGCAGCCCGTGGCCCGCCATGAGGATCTTCAGACAGCGGACGAACGACCGGTCGACCTGCGCCCTGTCCCGGAACGCGACGGACGCCGGCTCGTCGTAGGCGCCCTTGCACAGCCGCACCCGCGATCCCGGCCCGGCGAGCGCGCGGCAGTCCCCCTCGGTCCGGCGCAGCTGGGCCTGCAGCACGGCACCGACCCACGGGTGGTCGACGCGCAGGTCGCGCACGATGCCGAGCGTCGAGTCGGTGGTGGTGTGGTCCTCCATGTCGACGGTGACCGTGGTGCCCGCCGCCGCGGCCGAGTCACAGATCCGCCGGGCGTTGTCCAGGGCGATCTTGTCGGCGTCGGTGTCGAGGAGATCGCCGCCGCGGGCGGGTGACAGGCCCTGTCCCAGCGCCGACAGTTTGATCGACACCTCGACGCGGCCCGCCAGCCCGTCGGACGCGAGGCGCCGCAGCAGCGTCAGGTAGGCCTCCACGACCGTGTCGGCCTGGGCGCGGTCGGCGACGTCCTCGCCGAGGTGGTCGACCGTCACGAGCCGGTCGGTCGCGATCGCGCGCGCAGCCGCGGTCACGTCGTCCACCGTGACGCCCGCGACGAAGCGGTCGACGACCGGGCGCACCAGCGGGCTGCGCTCAGCCAGGGCCCGGCAGGCCTGCGACCGGGCCGCGCCGAGCAGCACCGTCCTCATCATGGGGTGACGGTAGCCATGCCCCCCTCCGGCGCCGATGCCCCCCGTCGAGCGGGGGCGCGGTGCTGAGCAGGGGCGCATGAGCCGGGGAGAGGCGTTCGTTCCTAGAGTGCTCCCATGGACGCCACCACCGGCACGCCCGCGCCGCGCAACGAGCCGGTCCGCGACTACGCCCCGGGCTCGCCCGAGCGCGCGACACTGCAGGCCGCCCTCGCCGACCTCGGGAGCCGGCAGCACGACCTGACGGTCACCGTCGACGGCCGCCAGCACATGGCCGGGGGCACCCGCATCGACGTCGTCGCGCCACACGACCACGCGCACGTCCTCGGGACGACCGCGAACGCGACGCACGAGGACGCCAAGGGTGCGGTCGAGGCGGCGCTGCGGGCGGCGCCGGCGTGGCGCGCACTGGAGTTCGACGAGCGTGCGGCCGTCCTGCTGCGCGCGGCGGACCTGCTCACCGGCCCGTGGCGCGACCGGATCAACGCCGCGACGATGCTCGGCCAGTCCAAGACCTGCTACCAGGCCGAGATCGACGCGGCGTGCGAGCTGGCCGACTTCTGGCGCTTCAACGTGGCCTTCGCCAAGCAGATCCACGCCGAGCAGCCCACCAGCGGGCCCGGGGTGTGGAACAGGCTGGACTACCGCCCGCTCGAGGGCTTCGTCTACGCCATCACGCCCTTCAACTTCACCGCGATCGCCGCCAACCTGCCCACCGCGCCCGCACTGATGGGCAACACGGTGATCTGGAAGCCCTCCCCCACCCAGGGCCTGGCCGCGCACCTGACGATGCGGCTGTTGGAGGAGGCCGGGATGCCACCCGGGGTGATCAACCTCCTGACCGGGGACGGCCGCGAGGCCTCCGAGAGGTTGCTGGCCGATCCCGCGCTCGCCGGCATCCACTTCACCGGCTCGTCGGCCACGTTCCAGCACCTGTGGGGCCACGTCGGGGCGAACATCGGCCGGTACGCGACCTACCCGCGGCTCGTCGGCGAGACCGGTGGCAAGGACTTCGTGCTGGCCCACCCCTCCGCCGACGTCGACGTCCTGCGCACCGCGCTTGTGCGCGGCGCCTTCGAGTACCAGGGCCAGAAGTGCTCGGCGGCGTCGCGTGCGTTCGTCCCGCGGTCGCTGTGGGCCCGGCTGCGCGACGACCTCGCCTCCGAGGTGGACGCTCTCGCGATGGGTGACGTCGCCGACTTCGGCAACTTCCTCGGCGCGGTGATCGACCGCCGCGCCTTCGACAAGCTGACCGCCGCGCAGGCGATGGCCCGGGCCGAGCTGGACGTCATCGCCGGCGGAACCTCGGACGACTCGGTCGGGTACTTCGTACGTCCGACGGTCGTGGTGGGCTCCGACCCGACCCACGAGGCGTTCCGCACGGAGTACTTCGGCCCGCTGCTCGCCGTGCACGTCTACGACGACGCCGACTTCGACTCCGTGCTCGCCCAGGTCGACCGGGGCGCGCCCTACGCACTGACCGGGGCCGTGATCGCCCGCGACCGGGCCGCCGTCGCGCAGGCGTCGGAGGCACTGCGGTTCGCCGCGGGCAACTTCTACGTCAACGACAAGCCGACGGGTGCCGTGGTCGGCCAGCAGCCGTTCGGTGGCGGCCGCGCGAGCGGCACCAACGACAAGGCCGGCTCGATCTACAACCTGTTGCGTTGGACGAGCCCCCGCACGATCAAGGAGACCTTCGTGGCCGCCACGTCCTCGGGCTACCCACACCAGGGTTGATCCGCTGCACGAACGGCACTCTCGGACCGACCTGTCGATCGAGAGCGCCGTTCGCGCGGCGTCGCCCGAAGCCGATCACCAGGCCCGCCGCCACCACCGCGGTGCCCAGCCACACGATCCCGGACGGGACCGGGCCGCCGAGCAGGACCCCGCCCGCCGCCGCCGTCACCGGCACCACCCCGGTGAACAGGCCGGCCCGGCCCGGCCCCAACCTGCCGACGGCGCTGTACCAGAGCACGAAGGCCAGCGCGGTGACGACGACCGCGAGGTGCGCGGCGGCGAGCAGGTCGACCGGACCGAGGGTGGTGACCGCCCGGGGCCCCTCGACGGCCAGACCGAGCACCGCGAGAGCCACCGCGGCGATCCACACGGCGTGCAGCGACACCGCCCACGGCCCGAGGCGGCCGAGCACGGGCACCGCGAGCAACGTGAACGCGATCTCGCACAGCATGACGACCAGCGCCCACCCGATCCCGGCCGCGTCGGTCCGGCCCCCGCCCTGCACGAGCACGGCTCCGGCGGTGACAACCACGGCCCCCAGGACCACGACGGGCGCCGGACGGCCGCGGCTGAGCAGCGGGCCCGCGACGGCGAGGGCCAGCGGCACGGCCGCCACGGCCACGC
>JAJAZD010000125.1 GCA_026785945.1 Pseudonocardia sp.
AGGCAAGCTGCGGGCTATCGCCGTCACGTCGGCGAAGCGCTTCCCGCTGCTGCCCGATCTGCCGAGCATCGCCGAGAGCGGCTACCCCACGTTCGAGGCGCTGGCGTGGAACGGCGTGCTGGTGCCGGCGGGCACGCCCAAACCGGTGATCGCGCGGTTGAATGCAGAGATCAATGCAATCCTGAAGCTGCCCGACGTCGTGCAGAAGATGAACGCCGCGGGCTTCGATCTCATCGGCGGCACGCCGGAGGATTTCGGTGCGCTGATCAAGGCCGAGACCGACAAATGGGCGCCCGTCATCAAGAGCGCGAACATCAAGATAGATTGAGGTCCCCCCCGAAGGGGGCGGGGGGGGGCGCCCCCCGCGGGGGCCCCCCCCGGGGGGCGGGCCCGCGGGGGGGGGGGGGGCCCCCCCCCCGCGGCCGGGCTGCCGGCCACGGTGCGGGCCGGGATGGATGCGCTGCGGGTGGACCTGGAACGCGAGCCGTTCGTGGCGCCCGAGGCGGGTCGTCTCGCCGAGCTGGGACTGGGGACGCGGCAACTCGCCACCCTCGTCAAGGCGGGCGAGCTGTTCCGGGTGTCGGACGGCATCGTCCTGCTCCCGGGCGCGGTGGACAGGGCCCTGACGACGTTGGCGGGCCTCGGGGAGGAGTTCACGCTCAGCACGGCGCGTCAGGCGTGGGGCACGACGCGGCGGGTGGCGGTGCCCCTGCTGGAACTGCTGGCCCGGACGGGGCGCACCACCCGGACACCGGACGGCGGGCACCGGGTCGTGCGGTGAGGGCGGGCCACCTGGCAGGAGTGGCAGCGGTACGCGATGGGCCCTACCGTAACGTCGATGTCCGAGATCCGCGAGAACCCGGCCCCCCCGTCGCCCAACCCGACGTCGCCCAACCCGACGTCCCAGAACCCGACGTCCACGGGCGTGCCGTCGGAGCCACGCGGCGTGGCGGAGGGCGACGACCAGATCACCCTGTCGCTGCGCGGTGGGGATGCCGGTCAGGTCGTCATCGAGGTGGGTGGTGAGGTCGACATGCTCACCTCACCGCAGCTGCGGTCGGTGCTGCTCGAGCAGTTCGCGCCGGATGCGGGGGTCGAGCTCGTCGTCCTCCATCTCGACGGTGTGACGTTCCTGGGTACCAGTGGCCTGGCCGCGCTCATCGAGGTCCGCGAGGCCGCGCACCGGTCGGGTGTGGAGCTGCGCCTCGCCTGCACCGCCCGCAGGGTTCTGCGCCCGCTGACGATCGCCGGTCTGGTTCCGCTGTTCGACATCCACGACTCGACCGAACTGGCTCTCGCCTCGACCTGAGCGCCGTCGCGTGAACGTGACGTGCGTCACGTTGGTGGGAAGTGGTTCGGGGTCGCGTTTGCCGTCTCTACCCGCCGGGAACCAGCACCTCGATCGCCCGAGCGACGGGCGGAGCGGAGAGGTGACGATGAGCGACGTTTCCCGACTTCCCGGCCCGTTGGACTTCGCCTGGCAGTGGCAGCGCCTGGGATCCTGTCGCGGGATGGACAGTGCCAAGTTCTTCCACCCGGACGGCGAGCGCAACCCTTCACGCGCCCGTCGCACCGCCCAGGCCAAGGAGGTCTGCCACCGCTGCCCCGTGATCGACCAATGTCGTGAGTTCGCGCTCCAGACCCGCGAGCCCTTCGGGGTGTGGGGCGGGTTGGCCGAGGTCGAGCGCCGCATGATCCTCGAGCGTCGAGGGGTGCCTATCGCGGTGTGAGCGACGTCGACGCCGCGAGGACCACCGTCAGGACGGGTCGTCCCCGACGACGGTGAGTTCCATGCAGCGGTAGCGGAGCAGCGGGATGCCGTACACCTGGGCGATGCGCTGGACCGCCCTGTCGATCACCGTGCGGGCGGGGTCGGCCGGCGCCGGCGCAGGTGCGAGGCAGTACACGCCAGGCTCCGGATCGAACCCGACGAGCTCGCTGAGTGCGGCGACCAGGTCGTTCTCGGCCGGGGACCCCAGCGGCTCGCGCAGGCCCAGCCGGTGCACAGCCAACCCGCTCAGACCCAGCTCGTCCACGCGCTCGCGAAGATCGTCGACCTCGGCCGGATCAGCGTCCGGGTCATCCTCGTCGAGGTCGTCGAGGTCGTCGCACAGGCCGTCGTCGAGTGCGTCGAAGGTCCCGGGTTCGCGTGGGTCGCCGGCACCGTCGTGGGGTCCTCTGGTCGGGTCGAGCCCCTCGGCGCTGCCGAGCAGCGCGAGCGCACACGGCGCTCCGTCCGGCGGGTCGTCGGCGGCGAGCAGCAGATCGACCCGGGAAGCCCCCCGGATCAGTCGCGCGAGATCGGACTCCGGACGGAGGAGCTCCATCGGCCCGGCCGCCACGGCGACGACACGCCGCCCGTGGGACGGAAGCGTCAGGGGAACAGCGGCTGCCGCCCCCACCAGCGCGGAGATGTGGATCTCCGGAACCGCAACCATCGTGAACGTCCCCCTCGACGCGCCGCCGCCCCGCCCTCACGAGGCACCAGGACCATGACGCAGAGTGAATACCCCGCGCGGTCTCCACGTGGAGCGTCTCCACCGGAGAACGGCGAGCGGTGCCGGATCGTCCGTGAATGGCCCTCTACCAGCGGGTACGTCGTCCAATGGAGGTTCGGACCACGGCGGGCGGGCCGTTCACCCGTTCGGCTGCACCAGGTGCACAGCGCCGTCCACGCGGGGCTCGTCGGGGCGAACGGCCCGAGCACCGGCCCCTCGACGGACCCGGCTCGCGTGGCTGCGGGCGGGCGTTCCGCGGCCCCCTCCACCCGTCCGGTGCACGTCGGCAACCTCTCGCCCCGGCGGTGTTCATCCCGGCCGCTCGGCGCGCCGAGGGGCGGCCTGCGGCTGCACCGGGTGGCGGACTCCCGGGTCGTACGGCGGCCACTGGAGATCACCGGGCTCGACCAGCTCCTCGACCGCCACACGGGCAGCGGGGACGCGGTCGGGGACACCGATTGATGTCGGGCTCGGGCGGGTAGCAGAATGGTCGTTCCACGATCCCTCAGCACCGGAAGGAGACCCGGCAGCGTGTCCGAACTGGACTCCCCCCCATCCGCCGCGACGCCCCACGCGGTGTCCACCGTGGAGGTCCGGACGTCCGCCAGCGCCGCCTTGATCCCGACCATCCGGGCCGTCGCGTCCGACCTGGCCGCGCGAGCGGACTTCGACCTGGACGCCATCGCCGACCTGCGGATGGCGGTCGACGAGGCCTGCGCCACGCTCGTCGACGTCGCCGCGGTCTCGTCGATGCTGACCTGCACCTTCCTGGTGCACCCGGAGCGGATCGAGGTGCGCGCCGAGGTGCACGGCGGCCAGGTCGACGCGGCCGTCTCCACCGACACGTTCGGCTGGCGCGTCCTGCAGACCCTCGCCGACGACGTCCAGGCGCTCACGACCCCGGGTTCCGCCGGCAATGGGCCGATCGTGGGGATCAGGTTGGACAAGCGCGCCGGCGTAGCGTCCCGGTGACGAGAGCCGATCCCGAGTACGGCCACCTGGTCCCCCTGCTCGAGCAGTACGCCTGCCTCGACTCCGACGACCCGCGCCGGGACGCGCTGCGCGACCGGCTCGTCACCGGCTACCTGCCGATCGCCCAGCACATCGCCCGGCGGTTCTCCAACCGGGGCGAGCCGCTCGACGATCTCGTCCAGGTCGCCACGGTCGGCCTGATCAACGCCGTGGACCGGTTCTCCCCCGAGCGGGGGAGCGACTTCTTCTCCTTCGCCGTGCCCACGATCAGCGGCGAGGTCCGCCGCCACTTCCGCGACCTCGGCTGGTCGATGCGGGTGCCGCGGCGGCTCAAGGACCTGCACGTGTCGATCAACGGGGCGGTGTCCTACCTGTCGCAGGACCTGGGTCATGCGCCGAAGCCCACCGAGATCGCGCTGCATCTCGGCGTCCCCGTGGCCGACGTGTTGGAGGGACTGGAGGCGTCGGAGGCCTACCGCAGTTCGTCGCTCGACGAGATGCTGTCCTCCGAACAGGGCAGCGCCACGGTCGGCGAGCTCGTCGGGGAGGCCGACGCGGAGCTCGACCGTGTCGACTCCCGACAGGCGCTCCGGCCGGTGCTGGCCGAGCTGGCCGAGCGGGAGCGGACGATCGTGCTGCTGCGGTTCTTCGGGAACATGACCCAGACCCAGATCGCCGATCACGTCGGCATCTCCCAGATGCACGTGTCCCGGTTGCTGTCACAGACGCTGGACCGGTTGCGGGCCAGCCTGGACCCGGAGACACGCGTCGGCTGACCGTCGGCGACGATCGGGACCCTAATATGGTAGAGGGATGGTCACGATGAGGGGTCAGCCGGAGCACGTGCTGGTGATCGGGGCCGGGCTCGGCGGGCTCCGCACGGTCGAGCACCTGCGCTCCTCCGGATTCCAGGGACGGATCAGCCTGGTCGGGGCCGAGGTGCACGCGCCGTACGACCGGCCGCCTCTGTCCAAACAGCTGCTCACCGGCCACTGGGAGGCCGAACGGGTGGCGCTGAGCACGGTCGAGGCGCTCGACGAGCTCGGGGTCCGCACCTACCTAGGGATGCGCGCGGTCGCGTTGCGCCCGGGTGCGGTGGAGCTCGCCGACGGCGCCTCGCTGCACGGCGACGCCGTGGTGATCGCCACCGGGCTGGTGCCGCGGACCCTGCCGGGGCAGCCCGCGCACGTCCACACCCTGCGCACGCTCGACGATGCACTCGCGCTGCGCGCCACGCTCGAGCGGGTCGGATCGTTGCTCGGCGGCTCGCTGCTCGTCGTCGGCGGTGGGTTCATCGGGGCCGAGGTCGCGAGCGCCGCCCGTGCCCGTGGAATCGCCGTGACGGTCCTGGAGGCGCTGCCGGTGCCCTCGGCTCGGGCGCTGGGGACCGAACTCGGGGCGCTGGCCGCGCGGTTGCTCGTCGAGGGCGGGGTGGACCTGCGCACGGCCGTCGGGCTCACCTCCTTCGTGGACGCCGGGGACCGGGTGGCCGTCGCCCTCTCCGACGGCTCGGCCGTGGAGGCCGACGCGGCCGTGGTCGGGATCGGTGGGGCGCCGCAGCTGGAGTGGCTCGGTGACCGCGTCGACACCACCGACGGCCTGGCATGCGGCCCGACCGGGCGGGTGTGCGGGCTGGACGCCGTGTGGGCCGTCGGGGACGTCGCCGCCTGGGAGGACACGACGACCGGGACGCGGCACCGCAGCGAGCACTGGACCAACGCGGGCGACCAGGCCGCCGCGGTGGCCTGTGACATTCTCGGGGCCGAACCGCCCCCGGCCCCGGTGCCCTACTTCTGGTCGGACCAGTTCGGGCTCAAGATCCAGCTCGTGGGACGCCCCGAGCGCGCCGACAACATGCTGCCCCTGCACGGGGACGGCCCCGACGGCGGTGCGGTTCGGGGCACCGTCGCGGGCTACCTGGCGGGCGACCACCTGGTGGCAGTGGCGGCGTTCGGGGCCGCGCGACTGATCGCGCGCTACCGGCCGCTCGTGGCCGACGGCGCCGATCGGGCCGCGGTGCTGCGCACCGCGGCCGGCATCCGCCCCCCCGGGGCCGGCAGGGGGACCAACGGCGCAGGTCCCGCCCGCCCCAGACCACGCCCCCCCCCCTAACGG
>JAJAZD010000126.1 GCA_026785945.1 Pseudonocardia sp.
CACCGTCCGAACCGCCAGACCGCCCCGACCCGCTCGCCGCGCTCGCCGGAGAGCTCGGTCACCTGGGACGACGACTCGACGGGATCGGTGCCGAACTGCTGGCCCTGCGGGCCCCGGCCGAGGTGGCTCCCGTCCCACCCGGCGCAGGAGCGCAGTCCGGACCGCCCCGCTCGGTACGGCCACCACCACCGTTGCCGCCGACGTCGGTCCCCCGGCGCGACCGGCCGCCGGCCGCGCCGACCACCGGGTCCCGCCCGCCGGTGGTTCTGTCGGGCGCCCGGCTGCTCGCCTGGACGGGAGGGGCGATCACGCTGGTCGGGGTCGTCCTGGTCCTCGTCCTGGCCGCGTCACGGGAGTGGTTCACCCCGCCCGCACGGATCGCGGCGGGCGCCATGCTGGCCGTCGTGCTGGTCGGGATCGGCATCCGGCTGTACCGAAAGGAAAGCGCGCGGGTCGGGGCGCTCGCCCTGGTCGCGACCGGTTTCGCCACCGCGTACCTCGTCGTGGCCGCGACGGCCGCGCTGTACGACTACCTGGCTCCGGTCCCGGCCCTGACCCTCGCTCTGCTCGTGGCGGGCGCCGGGCTCGGTGTGGCCGACCGGTGGCGCACCGAGCTGCTCGCGGGCGGCGCGACCGTGGGGGCCGTGGTGCTCGCGCCGGTCCTCGCCGAAGGCTGGCTGCTCGTCGCTCTGGCGCTCGCGCTGCAGGTCGCCGCGCTGCCCGTCGTGCTCCGCAGGGGATGGTCGACGCTGATGGTGCTCGCCGCCGCCGGGCCCGTGCTCTTCGGGACCCTGGTGATCAGTGGAGGGGGCTTCGGTGCCGGCACCGACCGGGTGCAGGTGGTGGTGGTCGCGCTGGCGGTGCTGGCCGTCGGGCTCGGGACGTCCGTGCCTGCCGCACGCCTGCTGCCGGCGGCCTCGGTCGCGACGCTGGTCGGGGCGTCGTCGGTACCGTCGTTCGTGGCGGTGTCGGTGCTCGGCGGCTGGGCCGGCGGTGCACTGGGCCTGGGTGTGGCGCTCGCGCTGGCCGGTCTCGCGTCCGTCCCCGGCACCGACCGGGCCATCCGGCTCGTCGCGGGTACTGCGGCGTCGTCGGCGCTGCTGCAGGCCACCGCGACCGCACTGGACGGCTCGTCGTTCACGCTCGTCGTGCTGGGGCAGGCGATCGTCGCCGCGGTGGTCGCCGGGTCGTTCCGGAACCGGTTCGCGCTGGTCATGGGCACGGCCTACGGGACGATCGGGACATTCGCCGCGATCACGTCGGACGCCCCGCTCGTCGCGCTCGTGAGACTGGGGGAACCCTACGTCGTGAACGGCGTCGGCCGGCCGGGCGCGATGGTCGTCGGCGCTGCGGTGTCGGCGTCGGTGCTCGTCCTCGCCTGTGCCCTGCTCATGGCGGGCGGGCGGTTCCGGTGGGTCCGGCCGGACGCCGCAACCGCGCGCATCTGGGTGCCGATCGGGTTCGCGGCCCTGTACGGGGCGGCCGGGCTGGTGATCCCGCTGGCCCTTCTCGTCTCGGCCGACCGGATCGGGTTCACCGTCGGGCACGCGGTGGTCACGGTGTCGTGGACGATCGCCGCACTGGTCCTGCTGGCCCAGGGGATCAGCCGGCCCGCGCTGCGGGTCGCCGGGCTGGTGCTGGTGGCGGCGGCCGTCGCGAAGCTGATGCTGTTCGACCTCGTCGCGCTCGACGGGGTCGCCCGTGCGGCCGCGTTCCTCGGCGCCGGGCTGGTTCTGCTGGCGGCGGGTGCGCGCTACGCGCGGCTCGTCGCCGAGTCCGAGTCCGAGTCCGAGTCCGAGTCCGAGCCGGAGTCGAAGCCGGAGCCGGAGCCGGAGCCGAAGTCGGAGCCGTCGGAGTCCGGCCCGGCGCCGTCGATGCCGAGGTCACTCGGAGCGGACCGGTAGTGATCACCGACCCGGAGGTCGGTACGCCGACCCCCGGGTCCTGGTGGTCGCCCGGTTCGGGGCCGTGCCGCCGCGTAGGTTCGGCGACGATGAACACCACCGGAATCATGCACCGCACCGTCGAGGTCAACGGGCTCTCGTTGCATCTCGCGGAGGCCGGCCCTGCCGACGGGCCCGTCGTGCTGCTGCTGCACGGCTTTCCCGAGTGCTGGTACTCCTGGCGTCACCAGCTGCTGGCGCTCTCCGCGGCCGGGTTGCGCGCGGTGGCGCCCGACCAGCGCGGATACGCCCGCAGCGACGCGCCGGAGGCCGTCGGGGCGTACTCGATCCTGCACCTGGTCGGCGACGCGGTGGGTGTGCTCGACGCGGTCGGCGCCGAACGCGCGGTGGTCGTCGGGCACGACTGGGGCGCTCCGGTCGCCTGGCACACCGCGCAGCTGCGGCCCGACCGCGTGCGGGGCGTCGTCGGGCTCTCGGTGCCGTTCCTCCCCCGGGGCTCGACGCGGCCGACCGAGGGGCTCGCCCGCCGCTTCGGAGCCGGCTACTACCAGCTCCACTTCCAGGCGCCGGGCGTCGCCGACGCGGAGCTCGGCGCCGATCCGCGGACCACGTTCCGGCAGTTGCTGGGCGGGACGTCGGGCGGCTCGGCCGGTCCGCGGCTGGTCGTCGAGGACGGCGGCGGCTTCCTCGACACCCTCCCGGAGCCCGCGACACTTCCCGGCTGGCTGACCGAGGCCGATCTCGACACGTACGCCATCGAGTTCGCGGGCGGGTTCACCGGCGGCCTCAACTGGTACCGCAACCTGGACCGGAACTGGGAGTTGACGGCGGCCTGGAACCGCGTGCCGATCGTCTCGCCCGCGCTCTACATGGCGGGCGAGCACGACATGGTGGTGGCGGGCGTCCCGTTCGAGGCCCTGGTCACCTCTCTGCGCCGGTCCGTCACCGACCTGCGCGACGCCGTGTCGCTGCCGGGCTGCGGGCACTGGACCCAGCAGGAGCGACCGGCCGAGGTCAACCGGGCCGTCGTCGACTTCGTGGCGGGCCTGGCCTGACCGTGAGGACGCGCTGCGCCGGGGGCGGTGTCCGCCGTGGCCCGCCGGTTGCCGACCGCAATTCGAAGAAGTGTGCAGATCACCCGAGACCCGGCGGCCGTTCGTCCGTTGAGCGGAGTGACCGGTGCCGGCGGAGCTGGGGAGCCCCCGTCGGCGCCGGTTAGCCCAGCTCGAGCTCGAAGGCATCCTCGCCGATCCACACCCGCAGGCCGTCACCGTCGTCGGTGATGAAGCCGTCCTCCTCCTCACCGAGCTCACGGGACGCGCCGAGCGCCAGCGTGTTGAACCGGATCCGGCCTCCGCCGATGTCCGCGGGGCGGTACTCGCGGGCAAGGCGGGCGGTGCGGCTCTCGGTGGCCAGCCATCGGGCGTTGTCCTCGCCGACCTCGACGACCCACTCCTGATCACGCATGCGGCGCATTGTGCGCCGGCGACGGCGGTCTGTCAGCCCACCGGCGATGGGCACGGGACACCCACACACCTCGTGCCCGCCACCACTGCGATGCAACAACGCGACGACG
>JAJAZD010000127.1 GCA_026785945.1 Pseudonocardia sp.
CCACCGCCAGGGCGGCGGGCCGGGGGGCGCCGCGGGCCCGCTCTATGTGGGCCGGCGCGGGCGGCACCGCCGCGGTGTCGACGACACCGGGCACGTCGGCGAGGGTGCGCAGGGCCACGAGCAGCGCCGTCGCCTCGGCCGTGGTGAGCCGCAGCGGCCGCCGCATCCCGGCGTCCTCGATGACCGACACGGTGTCGCCGGCGAACGAGAGGTCCACGAGGTCACCGGGCCCGTAGCCGGGCAGCCCGCACATCCACAACAGCTCCAGGTCGCGGCGCAGCTGGCGTTCGCCGATCCCGAAGTCGGCGGCGGCCTCGGCGATCGGGATGCCGGGCCGGGCGAGCAGGTAGGGCACCAGCGAGAGCAGCCGGGGAAGCCGATCGGCCACCCCGCCCGTGCTCACGGGTGCACCCGTGTCACAGCGGCACCGGTGCGACGCCGTGCGCCGCAGCGGCCGCCGCCCAGTTGTCGCGGACCCGTGCGACGAGCACCGGGGGGGCGAGTACCACCACGTCGGGACCGTGTCCGGCGAGCCAACGGGCGACGGTCTCGACGCTGCGCAGGTCCAGTTCCAGCTCCTCGCCGGGCATGCCCCGATGGGCGTGCGGGCCGAGCACCCGGCCGAGCCTGCGCAGGCCGTGCGCCCGCCCGGCGGCGACCCACACCCGTGCGGTTCCCACGGCGGGAGGCGGTTCGACGTCGCGGCGGACCATCGACATGAGGTCGACACCCCCGGGCACGGTGACGGCACCGGCAGGCCCGGTGGGCGTGACGGGCATGCTGATCCGCGAGAGGCGGAACGACCGTGGTGCGGCGCGGTCGCGGTCGTGCCCGACGAGGTACCAGCGGCCCCGCCACGAGACGACCCCCCACGGCTCGACGGTGCGGCGCGCGATCTCGCCCCCCGGCCCGCCGCGGCGGTGGTCGAAGGTGACCACCCGCCCGGTCTGCACCGCGGCCAGCAGGGGGGCGAACGCCGGTTCGGTGGTCTGCACCCGCGGCTGGACGCGGCCCTGGTCCTCGTCGACCTCCACGCCGGCGGCACGCAGCTTGAGCAGGGCGCCGTGGGCCGGTCCCGCCAGCTCCGGGGAGTCCCACAGGCGGGCCGCGAGCGCGACGGCCGCGGCCTCGTCCGGCTCGAGGTCGATCTCGCCGAGCTCGTAGTCCTGGCGGGCGATCCGGTAGCCGTCGGCGGTGTCGTAGCCCGACAGCCGGCCGGTCTCCAACGGCACGCCCAGCTCGCGGAGCTCGGTCTTGTCGCGCTCGAACATGCGGAAGAACGCGTCGTCGCTCGGGGCGTCGGCGTAGCCGGGGACGATCGAGCGGATGCGCTCGGCGGTGAGGAACGCCTTCGTCGACAGCAGGCAGAGCACCAGGTTCACCAGCCGCTCGGCCCGCACGGAGGACACACCGACATAGTAGGACCGGCTCCGGGCCGACCGTGGCCGACCGGGGAGAACCCGCCGGGCGTCTCACTCTGCGACACCCGCGCCCGCACGTGGGATCACGGTGCGACGCTCGCCGGACCGCGACCGGGGAGTGACCTCATGGACGACGCAGCCGAGACCTTCAACCCGTGGACCGTGGTGAACCTGGTGTTCCACCACCTCGCCCATCAGGGGCTGCATCCGGTGCTCGGCGAGGCCGGTGATCCGGCTGTGCCCGCGACGGCCCTGCTGCGGTCGTTCGGCATCGAGCCCGGTCGCAACGACGAGGCGCTCACCTCGGCGACCGTGCAGGAGGAGCTGGCCGAGATCCGCGCGAAGATGCTCGGCGAGCGCTGACCCCGGACGCCCCGCCCACCGTGCCGGCGGGCGGCGGCCTGCTGTGCCGTGCCGACGGCGACCTACAGGGAGGCGATCAGCCGGTCCACCCGCTCGTCGACCGAGCGGAAGGGGTCCTTGCACAGGACGGTGCGCTGGGCCTGGTCGTTGAGCTTGAGGTGCACCCAGTCGACGGTGAAGTCGCGGCCCGCGGCCTGAGCGGCCGCGATGAAGTCGCCGCGCAGCTTGGCCCGTGTGGTCTGCGGTGGCGTGTCCTTGGCGGCCTCGATCTCGCCGTCGTCGGTGACCCGCTCGACCATGCCCTTGCGTTGCAGCAGGTCGAACAGACCGCGGCCGCGCCGGATGTCGTGGTAGGCGAGGTCGAGCTGCGCGATGCGGGGGTTGGCCAGCTCCATGTCGTTGCGCAGGCGGTAACGCTCGATGAGCCGGTTCTTGATCGCCCAGTCGACCTCCCGGTCGATGAGCGAGAGGTTCTGGCTCTCGACCGCGTCGAGCGTGCGGCCCCACAGCTCGAGCACCCGCGCCGTCGTGGGGTCCTCGCTGCCCCGGGTGGCGACGTGCTCGACGGCTCGGGCGTAGTACTCGCGCTGGATGTCGAGCGCGCTGGCCTCCCGGCCCCCGGCGAGCCGGACGGTGCGCCGGCCCGTGAGGTCGTGGCTGATCTCGCGGATCGCGCGGATGGGGTTGTCGAGGGTGAAGTCCCGGAACTGGACGCCCGCTTCGATCATCTCCAGGACCAGCGTGGCGGACCCGACCTTGAGCAGGGTCGTGACCTCGGACATGTTCGAGTCCCCGACGATGACATGCAGCCGCCGGTACCGCTCGGCGTCGGCGTGCGGCTCGTCGCGGGTGTTGATGATCGGCCGGGACCGGGTGGTGGCCGACGACACACCCTCCCAGATGTGCTCGGCCCGCTGCGAGAGGCAGTACGCGGCCCCGCGCGGGGTCTGCAGCACCTTGCCGGCGCCACAGATGAGCTGGCGGGTGACGAGGAAGGGCAGCAGGACATCGGCGATCCGGGAGAACTCGCCTGCCCGCGCGACCAGGTAGTTCTCGTGGCAGCCGTAGGAGTTGCCCGCCGAGTCGGTGTTGTTCTTGAACAGGTAGATGTCACCGCCGATGCCCTCGTCGACCAGCCGGCGCTCGGCGTCCACGAGCAGGTCCTCGAGGATCCGCTCCCCCGCCTTGTCGTGTGCGACGAGCTGGGCGAGGGAGTCGCACTCCGCCGTGGCGTACTCGGGGTGGCTGCCCACGTCCAGGTAGAGCCGTGCACCGTTGCGCAGGAAGACGTTCGAGGAGCGCCCCCACGACACGACGCGACGGAACAGGTAGCGCGCCACCTCGTCCGGGGAGAGGCGCCGCTGTCCGTGGAAGGTGCAGGTGACCCCGAACTCGGTCTCCACACCGTAGATCCGCCGCTGCATCTGTTCAGCGTAGGCGGAACATGCGACACGTGGGGCGACACCGCGCCGGTCCGGTCACCGACCGGGCCCGGAATGCGGCGGGTCGGCGGCGGTACCGCACGAGGAGCAGCCCTCCACCCGTGCCCGACGCCGGCGGCCGCGGGCAGGCCGCGCGCGGGCGGCCACGGGTAGGGTCTGCCGGGTGATCACGTGGCTGCAGCGTGCTGCCGACCAGGTCAACCGCACCGACAGCGAGCTGTCCCGCGTTGTGTCGGCGATCCCCCGGAGCCCGTTCGACACCGCCATGAAGGCGGCCTCGACGGTGGCGAACCACGGCGTGCTGTGGTTCGTGATCGCTGTGTCCTTCGCCGCCCGCCGAGGCGCGTCACGCAAGGCGGCGTTCCGTGGTGTCCTCGCCGTCGCCGGGGCCAGCACCGTCGCGAATGCGCTGCTCAAGCCGCTGCTGCCGCGCAGGCGCCCGGCCGCCTGGGAGCTCCCGGCCTACCAGCGGGTCCAGAGCCCTCCGTTGTCGTCGTCGTTCCCGTCGGGGCACGCCGCCTCGGCCGCGGCGTTCGTGACCGCGGTCGCCCTGGAGAGCCCGCGGCTCGGCATGGCCGTGGCGCCCCTCGCCGCGGCGGTGGCCTACTCGAGGGTGCACGTGGGCGTGCACTGGGCGTCCGACGTCGTCGCCGGCGCCGCGGTGGGTACCGGTGTCGCGTTGCTGACGCGGCGCTGGTGGCCGGTTCGGAAGACCGACGAGGCGCGCGCCCGGCCGGTGGACACCGTGCCGATGCTCCCGCGCGGCGCGGGCCTGGTGATCGTGTCCAACCAGCGCTCGGGCGACCCGAACCGTGATCCCGCCGACGAGCTGAAGAGGGCACTGCCGGCGGCCGTCGTCGTCCGGGCCGAGCGCGGTCGCGATCTCGACGCCCAGTTCGACGAGGCCGTCACCGCGCAGGGGGACCGGGTCCGTGCCGTGGGCGTGGCCGGTGGCGACGGCACTGTGGCCGCGGCGGCCGCAGTCGCCGCACGGCGCTCGTTGCCACTGGTGGTGGTGCCCACGGGTACGCTCAACCACTTCGCCCGCGACGTCGGCGTCTACGACCTGCAGGAGGCCGTGGACGCCACCGGCTCTGGCCAGGCCGTCGCCGTCGACCTCGGGGTGGTCGACGTCCACTCCGACTCGGGGGCCGACTCCGACTCCGACATCGTGCGGGTCCGCTGGTTCGTGAACACCGCGAGCCTGGGCTCCTACCCCGACCTCGTGCGCCTGCGCGAGAAGTGGCAACCGCGTTGGGGCAAGTGGCCGGCGTTCGCCGCGGCGCTGGTCGTCGTGCTCCGCCGGGCCGAGCCTGTCGCCACCTGCATCGACGGACAGTGGACGTCGGTCTGGTTCCTGTTCGTCGGCAACGGGCCCTACCACCCGCGGGGCATGGTGCCGGCGTGGCGCCCGACGCTCGACTCCGGTCTCCTCGACGTCCGCTGGGTGCGCGCCGACGTCCGCTTCTCGAGGCTCCGCGTCGTGGTGGCGCTGCTGCTCGGCGCGCTCGGCCACAGCACGGTGTACGTCCAGCGGGAGGTCACCGAGCTCGGCGTGCAGCTCGAACGCCCGGGGATGCTGGCCACCGACGGCGAGGTGGTCGAGGAGGCGGGGCGCTACACGTTCCGCGTCGCGAAGGAGCCGGTGCCCGTCTACCGGCGCGACGAGGGCCGCTGGTCGGGCCGTCACCGCCCGTTCCAACCTTGACGAGCCGTCCCCGACGGTGCGTCCGGATGGTGCGGGCCGTTGACAGCACCCCGGCCCCGGACTACCCAGGAGCGGTGCGCGTCGTCGGGATGGATCACATCGTGCTCGTCACCGCCGACGTCGAGCGGCTCGTCGCCTGGTACCGCGACGTCCTGGGCCTCACGCCCGAGCGGTGGGGGCGCGGCGCGGCGAGGCGCCGTTCCCGTCGCTGAGGGTCAGCGAGGCCACGATCATCGACGTGGCGCCGGACCCGACCTCCCGGTGGGCGGTCTGCGCCGCAGCTCGGCGCGCTGCACGCCCGGATCTATGTGGGATCCGGGACGCTCTCGGACCCCCCACCGGCCGGGGCGTCGTCACCGCCGGCCACCTCCGCGGTGGCCGCGGCGTCGGCGCCGCGGTTCTCCTCGGGGAGCAGGCCCCCGAGCGCGGCGCCGGTGATGCGGCGGAACGTACGGCGGGGACGGCTCCGGTCCAGCACCGCCACCTCCAGCGCGCTCACCCCCAGAACCTTCGGGGCCGCACCGTTCCCGCTCGACGAGCCGGTCGTCGTCGGGGTGCCGGTCGCCTGCAGCGCGTCGACGGCGATCGCGACCGCGGCGTCGAGTTCCAGGCCGGGCCGGTAGGTTTCCTTGAGCTTCGTGCTGATCGGCTCGGTGGTGCCGCCCATGACCACGAACTGCGGCTCGTCGGTGATCGACCCGTCGTAGGTCACGCGGTAGAGCTGGTCGCCCTCGGGGGTCGATCCCACACCGGCGAGGCACAGCTCCACCTCGTAGGGCTTCTGTTGCTCGACGAAAGCGGTGCCGAGCACCTGGGCGTAGAAGTTGGCCAGCATCCGGCCGGTGACGTCGCGCCGGTCGTAGGAGTAGCCGCGGACGTCGGCCATCCTGATGCCGGCGTTGCGCAGCGTCTCGAACTCGTTGTAGCGGCCCACCGCGGCGAACCCGATGCGGTCGTAGATCTCCGAGACCTTGTGCAGCGCGCTGGAGCGGTTCTCAGCGACGAAGATCACGCCGCCGGTGTAGGTCAGCACCACGACGCTGCGGCCGCGGGCGATGCCCTTGCGGGCCAGCTCCGAGCGGTCGCGCAGCAGCTGGTCGACCGAGGAGTAGAACGGCATCGTCACGGGAGGAACTCCTGGGGGGTCGTACGAGTACGGATCATGGGGTCGGTCAACCCCCTGGGTTCTCGGTGCGGCCGGTGACGACGTCGCGCACGATCGCGCCGATCTCCTCCTCGGGGCGCCGCAACGCGCCCTCGGCCCCGGTGATGCTGACGACCACGGGGTAGATGCCGCGGGTGAGGTCGGGGCCGCCGGTGGCGGAGTCGTCGTCGGCGGCGTCGTAGAGCGCCTCGACGGCCGCGCGCACGGTGGTGGGCAGGTCGGCGGCCACGTCGTGGCGCTTCTTGAGCGCCGACTTCGCGAACACCGAGCCGGATCCGATGGCCTCGAAGCCCCGGCTCTCGTCGGAGCGGTGGCCGGTGACGTCGTAGGTGACGATGCGGCCCGCCTTGGACGGGTCGGTGGCGTCGACGTCGTAGCCGACGAACAGCGGGATCGCGGCGAGGCCCTGCATGGCGGCCCCGAGGTTGTTGCGCACCATGGTGGCGAGCTGGTTGGCCTTGCCGTCGAACGACAGCGGCACGCCCTCGATCTTCTCGTAGTGCTCGAGCTCGACGGAGAACAACCGGACCATGCCGACCCCGATACCGGCGGCCCCGGCGATACCCATCGCCGAGTGGGAGTCGGTGACGAACACCTTCTCGATGTCGCGCTGGGAGATCACGTTGCCCGACGTGGCACGCCGGTCGCCCGCGATGACGACGCCGTCGGCGAACTGCAACGCGACGATCGTGGTGCCGTGCGGGACCTGCAACCCCGAACCGGGCGTGACGCCCTCGGGGAGTCCCGGTAGCAGGTGTGGGGAGTGGGCGGTGACGAGATCTGTGAACGACGACGGGCCGGGCGCGAGGAACGCGTCCAGGCCGGGGGCGCGCGTGGTGCGCTCCGAGAACGACATGGTCTGGTGCGTGCCTCTCCTCGTGCGGGTGCGGTCGAACGGGTGGAGCAGGCGGGGCGGTGCGGCTACTCGCCGCCCTTCTGGACGTAGGCCCGGACGAAGTCCTCGGCGTTCTCCTCCAGCACGTCGTCGATCTCGTCGAGGATCGTGTCGACGTCCTCGCCGAGCTTCTCACGGCGCTCCTGGCCGGCCGCCGCGGCGTCGGCTCCCTCGTCGTCGTCCCCGCCGCCGCCGCCCTGACGCTTCGTCTGTTCCTGCGACATGTGCTGCCTCTCCTCCTCGCGGCCCGGGCGACGACTCGCGTGCGGCGTTCCGGGGTCCGGTAGCTGAACACTACCCAGCCGAGTCGCGACACGCCCGCCGTCACACCCGTGAAGACGGGCGGGTCGCGGTCAACCCCGGGTGAGGGCCTCGACGAGCTCCTCGGCCGTCCGGGAGTTGTCGATCAGCTCCCCGACGTGGCGCTTCGTGCCCCGCAGCGGCTCCAGTGTCGGGATCCGGACCAGCGACTCCCGCCCCAGGTCGAAGATCACCGAGTCCCACGACGCGGCGGCGACCTCGGCGGGGTACCGCTCCAGGCAGCGGCCCCGGAAGTAGGCACGGGTGTCCTCCGGCGGTGTGCGCATGGCCGCGATCACGTCCTCCTCGCTGACCAGGCGCTTCATCGAACCGCGGGTGGCGAGTCGATTGTAGAGGCCCTTCGCCATCCGCACGTCGGCGTACTGCAGGTCGACGAGCTGCAGCCGCGGGGCGTCCCAGGTGAGCCCGTCGCGCTCGCGGTAGCCCTCCAACAGGCGCAGCTTCGCCGTCCAGTCCAGCCGGTCGGCGGTGCTCAGCGGGTCTCGGTCCAGGTCATCGAGCACCTCGCCCCAGAGCGCGAGCACCTCGGCGGTGGCGTCGTCGACGTCGGCACCCATGGTGTTCTCGACGTGCTTGCGGGCCTTCTCGAAGTACGCCCGCTGGACGTCCAGGCCGGTCATCTTCCGCCCGTCGGCGAGTTCGACCGTGGTCTTCAGGGTGGGATCGTGGCTGATCCTGTGCACCGAGCGGACGGGCTCGGCGAGGCGCAGCTCGTCGAACCGCACACCGGACTCGATCATGTCGAGCACCAGCGCGGCCGTCCCGACCTTCAGGAGGGTGGAGTACTCGCTCATGTTGGCGTCGCCGATGATCACGTGCAGGCGGCGGTACTTGTCGGCGTCGGCGTGCGGCTCGTCGCGGGTGTTGATGATGCCGCGCTTGAGCGTGGTCTCCAGGCCGACCTCGACCTCGATGTAGTCGCTGCGCTGCGCGAGCTGGTATCCCGCCTCGTCACCGGACGCGCCGAGCCCCACCCGGCCGGCCCCGCAGATGACCTGGCGCGTCACGAAGAACGGCGTCAGCCCGGACACGATCGCCGGGAACGTGGTGGACCGCGCCATCAGGTAGTTCTCGTGGGAGCCGTAGCTGGCGCCCTTGCCGTCGACGTTGTTCTTGTAGAGCTGGATCCGCGGCGCCCCCGGCACGGTGGCCGAGCGCATCGCGGCCTCCTCCATCACCCGTTCCCCCGCCTTGTCCCAGACCACGATGTCGCGCGGTGTGGTGACCTCCGGCGTGGAGAACTCGGGGTGGGCGTGGTCGACGTAGAGCCGCGCGCCGTTGGTGAGGATGACGTTGGCGGCGCCGAGGTCGTCGAGCTCGGAGTCGTTGGGGGCGTGCAGGGTGGGGGCGGACAGGTCGAACCCGCGGGCGTCGCGCAGCGGTGACTCCACCTCGTAGTCCCATCGGGCCCGGCGCGAGCGCGGGATGTCGGCGGCCGCGGCGTAGGCCAGCACCACCTGCGTGGAGGTGATCACCGGGTTGGCGGTGGGGTCACCGGGTACCGAGATCCCGTACTCGATCTCGGTACCCATGATCCGGCGGGCGGTCACGAGCCGGCCTCGACGAGCGCAGTCATGCCCCGAGACTATCCGGCGTCCGACGGACAAGCGGTTCGATCAGCTCCCGCGGCCGGCCGCCCCCTGCACAACGCGCACGCAAGTCGGGCCCGCAAGCCCGCGAGTCGGGGTCTGCGTGCGCGCGAGTCGGGGTCTGCGTGCGCCCTGCGCAGGCGCGAACCACCATGACCCCCACGCGAGCGGCACTCCCGGGCGATAGGTTCGCGCGAGAGTGCCGCTCGCGCGGATCCGGGCCCTTCCGACCCGCAGGACCCTCGTGGTCAGCGCACAGCGACCGCGACGAACTGGGTGACCTGGGTCGGGGCGAAGTTGTCGTCGCTGACCAGCACCAGGGTGCGGGAGCCGTCGGCGCGGTCCGGGCCCCAGGCCATGCTCTCGATGTTGTCAACAGACCCGACCGGGAGGTCGGCGATGTCGCCGTCCGGGCCTCTGCGCGGGTCGACCGGCGGGCCTTCCCGGTCGGGCCCCGGTTCGGGCCGGTCGGACGTTGGATGTCGAGGTGGAGATCGTCGTCCGGGGTCCTGAGCTCGGGTGCCCGCACGATGTCGGTGCCGGGAGCTACGGTCACGCGTGGCCTATCGCGAGTTCCCGGCGCCGGTGACGCTGCGCGGCCTGGTCGAGTGCGGCTGGACGGCATCGCTCACGCCGCGGGAGTCTCCGCAGGTCCACGACGTGCTGCCCGACGGCTGTATGGACCTGGTCTGGACCGGCACCGGGCTCCTCGTCGCCGGACCGGACACGGGGCCGCATCCCGTTCGTCGCGAGCCGGGTGTGGCCGCCGCCGGCCTGCGGTTCGCTCCCGGGCAGCTGCCGGCGCTGCTCGCCGTTCCTGCGGCGGCGCTTCGCGACCAGCGCGTACCGCTCGCGGAGTTGCACCGCGACGCCGCACGCCGGGCCACCGATCGGTTGGAGCTCGGTGCCGCTGCGTCGGCGGTGCTGGCCGATCTCGCATGGGCCCTGCCCGGTCGGCCACCGGCCGTCGCGGTACGGGCCGTCGCCGTCCGGCTCGGCGCGGGCGCGTCGGCGGCGTCCACCGCCGACGCTCTCGGCTGGACCACCAGGTCGCTGCACCGCCGCTGTGTCGCCGCGTTCGGCTACGGCCCCGCCGTGCTCCGGCGGGTGCTGCGCTTCCGAAGGGCCGTCGCGCTGCTCCACGCCGGGATTCCCCCCGCCGAGGTCGCCGCCCGCGCCGGCTACGCCGACCAGCCGCACCTCTCGCGCGAGGTCCGGGCGTGGGCGGGGGTGTCGCCGGGTCAGGTCGCGAGCGGGGCGAACAGGTCCACGGTGTTGCCGTCGGGATCGTGGATCACGGCGTAGCGCTGCCCCCAGAACGCGTCGAACGGGGCGAGCTCACCGTGGTACCCGGCTGCGGTCAGTTCGGCGTGGAGCGCATCGACGTCCGCCGGGTCCGGGAGCGCGAAGGCGAGGCTCATGCGGCCCGCCCCCGCCGGGGGCGGCGTCCACCCGGGGTGGAACGAGCGGATCGTGTCGTCGGTGTCGAACGCGAGGCGCATCCCGCGGGCCAGCGCGACCTCGACGTGTGGTTCGTCGTCCGCGGACACCGGCGTGTCCAACCCCAGCCGTCGGTAGAAGGCAAGTGCCCGCGCCATGTCCGCCACCACGATCCCGACCACGCCCAGCTGTGCGTCGACCGTCATGGAGCGGGACGCTAGAGGTCCCTGCCTCGGATGTCGTGATCAGATCGGACATCCGGTGCGGTGATCATCGATTCGGCGCGGAGCCCGGCCGGATCCGACCGGAAACGCGCCGAACCGGTGATCACTGCCGCGCACCGACGCGCCGACGGGCCCGACGCGGGATGCGCGTCCGGGCCCGTCGGCGTGGCGAGCTACAGGTACTGGCCGGTGTTCGACGCGGTGTCGATCGCGCGGCCGGTGGCGTCGTTCTTGCCGGTGACCAGCGTGCGGATGTAGACGATCCGCTCCCCCTTCTTGCCCGAGATCCGCGCCCAGTCGTCGGGGTTCGTGGTGTTGGGCAGGTCCTCGTTCTCCGCGAACTCGTCGACGATCGCGTCGAGCAGGTGCTGCACCCGCAGGCCCGGCTGGCCGGACTCGAGCACCGCCTTGATCGCCGACTTCTTACCCCGGTCGACGATGTTCTGAATCATGGCACCGGAGTTGAAGTCCTTGAAGTACAGGATCTCCTTGTCACCGTTGGCGTAGGTGACCTCCAGGAACCTGTTCTCCTCGGTCTCGTCGTACATCCGCTCGACGACCCGCTCGATCATCGCGTCGATGCAGGCCTTGCGGTTGCCACCGAACTCCGCGATGTCGTCGATGTGGATCGGCAGCGTGGAAGTCAGGTACTTGGAGAAGATGTCCTGCGCCGCCTCGGCGTCCGGCCGCTCGATCTTGATCTTGACGTCGAGGCGTCCCGGCCGCAGGATCGCGGGGTCGATCATGTCCTCGCGGTTGGACGCGCCGATGACGATCACGTTCTCCAGGCCCTCGACGCCGTCGATCTCGGCGAGGAGCTGGGGCACGATCGTGGTCTCGACGTCGGACGACACGCCGGACCCGCGCGTGCGGAAGATCGAGTCCATCTCGTCGAAGAACACGATCACCGGGGTGCCCGCCGAAGCCTTCTCCCGCGCCCGCTGGAAGATCAGCCGGATGTGCCGCTCGGTCTCGCCGACGAACTTGTTGAGCAGCTCCGGACCCTTGATGTTGAGGAAGAACGCGCGACCCTCCTTGGGGTCGTCACCGCGGACTGCGGCGATCTTCTTGGCCAGCGAGTTGGCCACAGCCTTGGCGATCAGCGTCTTGCCGCAGCCGGGAGGGCCGTAGAGCAGAACGCCCTTGGGCGGGCGCAGCTCATACTCCTTGAACAGCTCCGCGTGCAGGAACGGCAGCTCCACGGCGTCGCGGATCTGCTCGATCTGACGGAACAGGCCACCGATGTCGGAGTAGTCGACGTCGGGCACCTCCTCCAGCACGAGGTCCTCGACCTCGGCTTTGGGCACCCGCTCGTAGGCGTAGCCGGCCTTCGTGTCGACCAGCAGCGAGTCGCCGGGCTTGAGTGGCACGGCGCCGGGGTTGTCGTCGGTGCGGATCAGCGGCGCCGCCAGCCAGACGACCCGCTCCTCGTCGGCGTGCCCGATGACGAGCGCGCGACCCGCGAGCCCGTCCGTGGTGGGCTCGGACAGGACCTCGCGCAGGCCGCAGACCTCGCCGATGCGCTCGTAGTCCCCGGCCTCGACGACCGTCAGCGCCTCGTTCAGGCGCACCGTCTGACCGCTCTGCAGCTCCTCGGTGGACACCGCGGGCGAGACGGCGACCCGCATCCGACGCCCCGAGGTGAACACGTCCACCGTCTCGTCGGGGTACCGCGCCAGGAACACGCCGTAGCCGCTGGGCGGCTGGGCGAGCCGGTCGACCTCCTCACGGAGCGCCACGAGCTGTCCGCGGGCCTCCTTGAGCGTCTCGGTCAGCTTCTCGTTGCGTGCCGAGAGCTGAGCGAGTCTGCTGGCCGCCTCCGCCAACCGCTGCTCGAGGACGCGCGTCTGCCGCGGCGACTCCGTGAGCTTGCGGCGAAGCAGACCCACCTCCTCCTCGAGGAAGCGGATCTGCGCGGTGGCCTCCGCGGGGCTGAGTTCCCCGCCGTCATGAGGGCCACCTGGTTCACGTCTGCCGGGACCGTCGTAGGGGTTCACGGCGTCCTCCCTCCGCGTTCCGTTTCCATACGGTACCTGCGAATGGGGATTGCGGCCCGCGGCGAACCGGTGATCCACCGCTCAGCCGGGAGATCCGGCGGGTTCACCGCCCGGTGGGCCTGCGCTGGGGACGCGGTGGGGACACCCCGTCGGCGAGTCGCCGCGCCGTCACCAGGAACGCGGTGTGGCCCTGCATCCGGTGGTCGGGCCGGACCGCGAGACCGACCACGTGCCAGGGCCTGACCAGGCATTCCCACGCCTGGGGCTCCGTCCAGCACTGCTGCTCGCGCAGGTCCTCGACGAGCCGGGACAGCTGCGTCGTGGTGGCCACATAGCCGACGAGCACCCCGCCCGGGATGAGGGACGCCGCGACGGTGTCGATCTGTTCCCAGGGCGCCAGCATGTCGAGAACGGCCCGGTCGACAGGCTCGGCGACGCCGTCGTGCTTCTGCAGATCCTGCACCCGCAAGGTCCAGTTGGGTGGAGCGGCGCCGAAGAACTGGCGGACGTTGCGCTCGGCGTGCTCGGCGTGGTCGGCCCGGACCTCGTAGGACAGGACGGTGCCCGTCGGTCCGACTGCCTGCAGCAGCGAACAGGTCAGGGCCCCCGACCCGGCACCGGCCTCCAGCACCCGTGCCCCCGGGAACACGTCGCCCCACATCAGGATCTGGGCGGCGTCCTTCGGGTAGATCACCTGCGCGCCGCGGGGCATCGACAGCACGTAGTCGGCAAGCCGTGGGCGCAACGCGAGATAGGGCGTGCCCACCGGTGAGACGACGAGGCTGCCCTCCGGCTTGCCGAGCAACTGGTCGTGCTCCAGTCCGCCGCGGTGTGTATGGTACTGCCCGCCCACCTCCAGGGTGACCGTGTAGTGGCGGCCCTTCGGGTCGGTCAGCTGCACCCGGTCCCCCGGACGGAACGGGCCACCCCGCGCAGCGACGGTGGATCGTGCCTCCGCCCCCGGCGAGGCGTCAGCGGAGCGGGCATCCACGTCAGGGGCTGGCACGTCGGTGGGTGGCAGGGGTTCGGACACGGGGGGTAACGCTAGTGGGGACCGATCAGGGGGTGGCGGACAGGAGCCGCCACCGGCCGTCCAGGCGGCGGAAGCCGCTGTCCACGGTCCGGCGCTGGCCCTGCGCCTCGGCCGACCAGCTGACCGTGGCGGGGTCGCCGTCGACGGCGACGCCCTGGATCCGGGTGCCGGTCGCGATCCGGTCGGCCGTCTCGGCCGCGCCGGGGATGGCGTAGACGGTGCTGTAGGCCTCCTCGCAGGTACCCACCGTGACGCCTTGGGTGGTCAGGGTCTCGATGAGGGTGCTCGTCGTCTCCGGGGCGTTGATCTCGCACGCGGTCCGGTAGTCGCGCCCCAGCAGAGCCTCGTAGTAGCGCCGGAACGTCTCCTCCACCTGGGCCTCCTCACCGACCGACGGCTGGCGCTCCGCCGCGGGCGGGGCCGATGTCGTCGCAACACCCGCGTCCGGGGCGGCGACCGGGTCGCCGGTGGGTGCGGGCCCGGCGCAGGCCGTGAGCGCGGTGGCAACAGCGAGAGCGAGCAGGGTACGAGAGGTCTTCATCGCCGGCCAACGTAACGGTGTCGCCCTCACCTCGCGCGCACCGGGTGCCGTGCTCAGGTGGGTACGAGCAGCCAGCGGCCGTCGATCCGGCGCAGTGTGTTGGTGCTGGTGCGGGGTACCCCGTCGAGGGTGGCCGTCCAGGTGATCTTGGCGTCCTCCCCGGTGACCGCGACCTCCTGGATCTGGACACTGGAGGCGATCCCGTCGGCGGTCTGGGCCGCGCCGGGCTCGGCGAAGATCGCCGCGAACGCGTCTTCGCAGGTGGGGGCCTTGACGCCCTTGGTCGCCAACGTCTCGAGCAGCCGCGCGGTCGTCTCCGGTGCGTTGACCGCGCAGACGGCGGTGAAGTCCCGGGCGAGCTGCGCCTCGTAGTAGCTGCGGAAGGCCTTCTCAGCCTGGGCCTGGGCTCCCCCGCCGGCGCAGGAACCCAGAGCGACGGCGAGTGTGGCGCCGACGAGCGCTGTGCGGATCCTTTTCATCACGAAAAACCTACGGGGTGCCCGGCCCCCGCCGGGAGGGGGTCCGCGCCGACCGGGAGTGTCGGTGCGCTCACCTACCCTCACGACCGTGTCGGACTCCCTCGCAGCGGCCCCCGCCGATCCCGGCGCCGATCCCGCCGATCCCGCCGCACGCCCATGGCGCCGGCCGGCCCTGTCGCCGTCGCGGGCAGGGGACTTCAAGCAGTGCCCTCTGCTCTACCGCTTCCGCGCGATCGACCGGCTCCCCGAACGGCCCACCCGCGCTCAGGTCAGGGGCACCGTGGTGCACGCGGTGCTGGAGCGGCTCTACGAGCTGCCGGCGGTCCAGCGGGTGCCCGCCGCGGCCCGGGCGATGGTGTCACCGGCGTGGGAGGAGCTGACGGCGCTGGAGCCCGAGCTCGTCGGCCAGCTGTTCACCGGCTCCGACGACCCCGAGCTGCCCGGGTGGTTGGAGTCCGCGGGCGCGCTGCTGGAGGCCTATTTCCGGCTCGAGGATCCGCGCCGTCTCGAGCCGGAGGCCCGGGAGCTCCTCGTGGAGACCGAGCTCGACTCGGGCCTGCTCCTGCGGGGCTACATCGACCGCATCGACGTGGCGCCCACCGGGCAGCTCCGGGTGATCGACTACAAGACGGGGGCGGCGCCGCGTCAGGTCGCCGAGGCGCGGGCGCTGTTCCAGATGAAGTTCTACGCGCTGGCTCTGCTGCACCTGCGCGGCATCGTTCCCACCCAGCTGCGCCTGCTCTACCTCGCCGACACCGAGTCCTTGACCTACGAGCCGGACGAGGCGGAGCTCCGCCGCTTCGAGCGCACTCTCGACGCCATCTGGGTCGCCATCCTTGCGGCCGGCCGTACCGGTGACTTCCGCCCCAACCCCAGCCGGCTGTGCGACTGGTGCAGCCACAAGGCGCTGTGCCCGGCGTGGGACGGCACCCCGCCGGAGTATCCGGGCTGGCCGGAGGACCCGGCCGCGGCCGGCGCCGAGGAGACGCCGGTCGACCGCGCCGGGTGAGCCGCCGGGTGAGCCGCCGGGTGAGCCGCAGGGTGAAAGCCAGTGCGGGAGCCCCCGAGCGAGCCCGCTGAGCGAGCCGCGATGCCTGCCCCGGGCCGCGTGTCGTCCCGCGCGGCGAGGCACGATCGGTGACGTGGCCGCCGACCCCGCACTCGAGCCCTACTACCTGGCCCTCGACGGCCCCGAGGGCGAGAGGTTCTCCGCCACCTTCTCCACCACCGGGCCGTGGTTCGCCGATGCCCAGCACGTCGGGCCGCCGTCGGCGTTGCTGGTCCGCGCGCTGGAGCGGTGCGACCCCCGGGAGGGCACCCAGCTCTCC
Source organism: Pseudonocardia sp. (assembly GCA_026785945.1). GTDB lineage: Bacteria > Actinomycetota > Actinomycetes > Mycobacteriales > Pseudonocardiaceae > Pseudonocardia. Next base: position 15,947 of record JAJAZD010000127.1, read on the forward strand.
CGCATCACGGTCGAGGTGCTCGGGCCGGTTCCGGCGGGCGAGGTGACTGTTCGGGCCGCCGTCGAGCGCCCGGGACGGGCGGTGGAGTTGCTCGCCGCGGAGATGACGGTGGGTGGCCGCGCGGTGCTGCGGGCCCGGGCGTGGCGCCTCGCCACCGGCGACACCGCCGCGGTCGCACTCGGCGAGACGGCGCCGCTGGCCCCGCCGGCGCAGGCCATGCCCCGCGACGGACGCCCCGACGGCTGGTTGCCCGGCTTCATCGACACCCTGGAATGGCGCTGGCTTCACGGGTGGCTCGGCGATCCCGGACGGGGCGCGGTGTGGGCGCGCCAGCGGGTGGCGCTGGTGGCGGACGAGGACCCCTCGCCACTGCAGCGACTCGCCGTGGTGGCCGACTCGGGCAACGGTGCTGCCGCTCCGCTCGACATCCGTGAGTGGTTGTTCGTCAACACCGAGCTGACGATGCACCTGCACCGCATGCCCGTCGGTGAGTGGATGGGCGTCGACGCGCAGACCGTCGTCGGGCCCACCGGGCTCGGCACGGTATCCGGCCTGCTGTTCGACGAGCGCGGCCACACGGGGCGTTCGGCCCAGGGACTCCTGGTGCGCCCACGGTAGTGGCGCGGGCAGGCAGCCGCCCGTCAGTCTCCGTTGCGGCCGTCCACCGCACGGCAGGAGCGGATCTCCGAGGTCAGGATCGCGCGCGCGCCGAGCGTGGCGAGATCGTCCATCACCTTGTTGGCGCTGTTCTTGCGCACCATGGTCCGCACGCCGAACCAGCCGTCCTCGGTGAGCCGGGACACGGTGGGGGCCTGCATTCCGGGAGCGATCCGTTTGGCCTGCTCCAGGACGTTCGCGGGGCAGTCGTAGTCGACCATCAGGTACTGACGGGCGTAGACGACGCCCCGCAGACGTTCGGTGAAGACGACCTTCTCGGACTTCACCTCGACGGTCTCCTCCCGGTCGGGACGCGGCTCCCGCTCGATGAGGGTGGCCTGGGACTCCGCGATCGGGTCGCCGAACGGGATGAGGCTGTGCTGGCGCAGGGTGCGGCCCGAGGACACCACGTCGGCGATGGCGTCGGCGAGGCCGAGCTGCACGGAGATCTCCACCGCGCCGTCGAGCTTGATGATGTCGGCACGCACCCGGTTGCGCGCCAGGTGCGCCCGCACGAGTCGGGGGTAGGAGGTGGCGATCTTCTTGCCTTCGAGGTCCTCGAGCACCCAGTCCCGGCCCTCGATGCCACCCGCCGGCGCGGCGAACCGGAACTTCGACACCCCGAACCCCAGCTTGATCACTGCTTTCACCTGGCTGCCCGACTCGTCCATCAGGTCCGCACCGGTGATGCCCAGGTGCAGGTCACCGGAGCCGACGTAGGTGGCGATGTCCTTGGGTCGCAGGTAGAAGAACTCGATCTCGTTCTCCTCGTCGAACATGCTGAGGTCGCGGGCGTCGGTACGCTGCCGGTAACCGCCCTCGCGCATCATGGTGGCCGCAGGTTCGGCCAGAGTGCCCTTGTTGGGCAATGCGATGCGCAACATGACGCCTCCTCGATAGTGCGTGCGCTGCCGACGATGCAGCTGTTGATCTAGAGGAACTTGTAGACGTCCTCCAGGGTGATACCCCGACCCAGCATGAGGACCTGGACCCGGTAGAGCAGCTGCGAGACCTCTTCGGCCAGCGCCGCGTCGGGCTCGTGCTCGGCCGCCAGCCACACCTCGCCGGCCTCCTCGAGCACCTTCTTGCCCTGCTCATGAACGCCGGCATCCAGCGCCGACACGGTGCCCGATCCGTCGGGGCGGGTCGATGCCTTCTCGCTCAGCTCGGCGAACAGGCCATCAAAGGTCTTCACCTCGTGTCACCCCTCACCGCATCAGTGTCGGACGTCGTGCGTGAGCCGGCCTGATGAGCACCGCGATCGTGCTGCGCCCGGTCAGCCTTGTGCGCCCGGTGGCGCCGGCGGCGTGACACCGGTATGTGCGACGCCTCGTCGAGAGGCCCCCCGGTCGGGACGAACGGTCCACGGGCCGCCATCACGCTGCGCAGTCGGCGATGGCTCGCGCGTAGTCGGCGCGCACCTCGTCGGCGGTGAGGTCGACGAGGGAGTCGCGGTGGACGCGTCGTGGCCCACCCGGTACCGGGATCTCGCACGGCACGACCAGCACCGCGGCGCCGGCGCGCTCCGCCGCCAGCACCCCGGTGGGTGAGTCCTCCACCGCGAGGCACGCGCTCGCGGGCACACCGAGCAGTTCGGCGGCCCGGAGGTAGGGGTCGGGATCGGGCTTGGCGCGCGGGACCTCGTCCCCGCAGACCGTGACGGTGAAGTGCTCGCGTCCGATCCCGTCGAGTGCGAGCTCGGTGAGTGCGCGGCCGGTGTTGGTGACCAGGGCCGTCGGCCACCCGGCGGCACGGACGTTGCGCAGCGCCTCCTGCGCCCCCGGTCGCCACTCCAGGCCGTCGGCGAACAGCTCGGCCGTGCGCGTGAGGATCACCTGCTCGGCCTGCGCCATCCGGGCGGGCTCGCGAGGCAGGCCGAGATCGTCGAACATGATCACGAGGGTCCGCGGGAGGTCGGACCCGATGATCGCCGACCGCGCCGCCGAACTCAGCGTGCCGCCCAGCTCCCGAGCCGCGTCGGCGAGGGAGATCGTCCACACCTTCTCGGAGTCGACGAGTGTGCCGTCCATGTCCCACAGCACGGCCAGCGGGCCCTCGTGGGAGATCGTGTGCCCGTGCCGCCGCTCGCCTGCGCTCCGGCGGACCGCGTCACCCTGCATTGAAGTACTTCGCCTCCGGGTGGTGGGCCACCAGCGCGTCGGTGGACTGCTCGGGGTGCAGCTGCAGCTCCTCGGAGAGCTCGACGCCGATCCGGCCCGGCTGGAGCAGGTCGACGATCTTGGCCCGGTCCTCGAGGTTGGGGCAGGCGCCGTAGCCGAGCGAGTAGCGGGCACCCCGGTAGCCGAGCTTGAAGAACTCCTCGACGTTCGACGGGTCCTCGGCGGCCACCGCGCCGCCGGCCGGGAACACCAGCTCCTCACGGATGCGGCGGTGCCAGAACTCGGCCAGCGCCTCGGTCAGCTGCACGCCCAGGCCGTGGACCTCCAGGTAGTCGCGGTAGGCGTCCTTCTCGAACAGCTCGTTCGCGTAGTCGGCGATCGCCTGGCCCATCGTCACCAGGTTCAGGGGCAGCACGTCGACCTCGCCGCGCTCGATCGCGACCGACCGCGGGCGCCAGAAGTCGGCCAGGCACAGGTGCCGGTCGCGGCGCTGGCGCGGGAACGCGAGCCGGTAGCGTTCCGGCGCGTCCGGCACCGGATCGGTGAGCACGACCAGCGCATCACCCGAGGAGACCGCCGGGAAGTAGCCGTAGACGACCGCGGCGTGCGCGAGGACGCCCTCGGTGGCGAGCCGGTCGAGCCAGTACCGCATCCGTGGACGGCCCTCGGTCTCCACCAGCTCCTCGTAGCTCGGTCCGTCGGCGCCCTTCGTGCCGCGCAGCCCCCACTGGCCCAGGAACAGGGCGCGCTCGTCGACCATGCCGGAGTACTCGCCCAGCGCGACACCCCTGACGACCCGGGTCCCCCAGAACGGCGGGGCGGGCAGCGGGTTGTCGACCGTGACGTCGGATCGGTCCGGCATCGGGCCGGCCACCAGCGCCTCGGCGGCCTTGCGCTTCGCCGCGACCCGCTGGGACTTGTCGTGGCGGGCCTTGCGCTCGGCCTTGGCGGCCTCCTCCTCCGGGGTGGTCTCGGGGACCTCGCCGCGGCGGCGCGCCATGGTGGCGTCCATCAGGCGCAGGCCCTCGAACGCGTCCCTGGCGTAGGCGACGCGGCCCTCGTAGACCTCCTGGAGGTCGTTCTCCACATACGAGCGGGTGAGCGCCGCACCACCGAGCAGCACCGGGAGTGTCGCGGCGACACCCCGGGAGTTCATCTCCTGGAGATTCTCCTTCATGATCACCGTCGACTTGACGAGCAGGCCGGACATGCCGATCGCGTCGGCTCGGTGCTCCTCCGCCGCGGTGAGCATCGTCGAGATCGGCTGCTTGATGCCGAGGTTGACGACGGTGTAGCCGTTGTTCGTCAGGATGATGTCGACGAGGTTCTTGCCGATGTCGTGCACGTCGCCCTTGACCGTGGCCAGCACGATCGTGCCCTTGCCCGTGTCGTCCTCGGCGCGTTCCATGTGCGGCTCCAGGTGCGCCACCGCGTTCTTCATCACCTCGGCGCTGGCCAGCACGAACGGCAGCTGCATCTGCCCGGAGCCGAAGAGCTCACCCACGGTCTTCATGCCCGACAGCAGGGTGTCGTTGATGATCTCCAGAGCGGGGCGGGAGGTCAGGGCCTCCTCGAGGTCGACCTCGAGGCCGATGCGCTCACCGTCGACGATGCGTCGCTCCAGGCGCTCGAACAGCGGGAGTCCGGCGAGCTCCTCGGCCCGGCTGGCGCGCGCGGAGGACGCGGTCACCCCCTCGAAGAGCTCCATGAACCGGTTGAGCGGGTCGTAGTCATCGCGGCGGCGGTCGTAGATCAGGTCGAGCGCGACCGAGCGCTTCTCGTCGTCGATCTTGGCCATCGGCAGGATCTTCGCCGCGGACACGATCGCGGTGTCCAGGCCGGCGTTCACGCACTCGTGCAGGAACACCGAGTTGAGCACCTGGCGCGCGGCGGCGTTGAGCCCGAACGACACGTTGGAGACCCCGAGGGTGGTCTGCACGTCGGGGTAGCGGCGCTTGAGCTCGCGGATGGCCCCGATGGTCTCCAGCGCGTCGCGGCGCACCTCCTCCTGCCCGGTCGTGATCGGGAAGGTGAGGGTGTCGACGACGATGTCCTCGACGTGCATGCCGTGATTGGTGGTCAGGTCGCGGATCAGCCGGTCGGCCACCCGCACCTTCCACTCCGCGGTGCGGGCCTGGCCCTCCTCGTCGATGCAGAGCGCCACGACGGCCGCGCCGTGCTCGCGGACCAGCTCCAGCGCACGCTGGAAGCGCGAGTCGGGACCGTCGCCGTCCTCGTAGTTGACCGAGTTGATGATCGATCGGCCGCCGAGGCGCTCCAGCCCGGCGCGCAGCACCTCGGGCTCGGTGGAGTCGAGCATCACCGGCAGGGTCGACGCCGTGGCCAGGCGTCCGGCCAGCTCCGCCATGTCGGCGACTCCGTCGCGGCCGACGTAATCGATGCACAGATCGATGAGATGCGCGCCGTCGCGGGTCTGGTCGCGGGCGATCCCGACGCAGGCCTCCCAGTCGTCCTCCAGCATCGCGTCGCGGAACTTCTTGGAACCGTTGGCGTTGGTGCGCTCGCCGATCATGAGCACGGACGTGTCCTGGCGGAACGGGACCGGCGCGTACAGCGAGCTCAGACCGGGCTCCGGACGCGCGTGGCGCCGGGCGGGCACGACGTTGCGGACGGCCTCGGCGACGGCGGTGACGTGGGCGGGCGTCGTGCCGCAGCAGCCGCCGACGAGCCGCAGCCCGTAGTCGCGGACGAACGTCGCGAGCGCCTCGGCCAGCCCGTCGGCGTCGAGCGGGTACTCCGCGCCCTTCGGGCCGAGCACCGGCAGGCCCGCGTTGGGCATGACCGACAGGGGGATGCGCGCGTGCTTGCTCAGCGTGCGCAGGTGCTCGCTCATCTCGGCGGGGCCGGTGGAGCAGTTCAGGCCGATCAGGTCGATGCCGAGGGGTTCGAGCGCCGTGAGCGCCGCACCGATCTCCGAGCCCAGCAGCATCGTGCCGGTGGTCTCCATGGAGACCTGCGTGATCAGTGGGATGCGGCGACCCTCGGCCGTCATCGCCCGCTTCATGCCGAGCACCGCCGCCTTGACCTGCAACAGGTCCTGGCAGGTCTCGATGAGGATCGCGTCCGCGCCGCCGGCGAGCAGGCCGCGCCCGCACTCGGCATAGGCGTCACGCAGGCTGGCGAACGTGGCGTGGCCCAGCGTCGGGAGCTTCGTTCCGGGCCCGACCGACCCCAGGACGTAGCGCGGCCGGTCGGGCGTGGACATCTCGTCGGCGACCTCCCGCGCGAGCTGCGCACCCTTCAGGGCCAGCTCGTGGATCCGCTCCGGGATGTCGTAGTCGGCGAGGTTGGGCAGGTTCGCCCCGAACGTGTTGGTCTCCACCGCGTCCGCGCCGGCCTCGAAGTAGGCGCGGTGGATGTGCCGCACCACATCGGGGCGGGTGTCGTTGAGGATCTCGTTGCACCCCTCCAATCCGGCGAAGTCGTCCAGGACCAGGTCGGCCGACTGAAGCATCGTGCCCATCGCGCCGTCGGCGATCAGCACCCGCTCGTCGAGGGTGTCCAGGAAACTGGTGTCGAACTTGTGCGGCTGCACATTGCTCATCTCGAGTGGCACGGGAGACACGGTAGTCGGCCGGGGGAGGCGTCCGTCGTGACGGCGGGCGCGCCCGTAGGCTGGTCCGATGACCGATCGCCAGCCGGAACCCGGAGCGGAGACCGAACTGCCCCGCCTCGTCGACCCGGTGATGATCGCCGCGTTCGAGGGATGGAACGACGCAGGCGAGGCCGCCAGCACCGCGCTGGAGCACCTCGAGTTGAGCTGGTCCGCCGAGCCGCTGCTCTCGATCGATCCCGAGGAGTACTACGACTTCCAGGTCACGAGGCCGCATGTCCGCCACGCCGAGGGCGTCACCAGGAAGATCGAGTGGCAGACCACGCGACTGTCCGTGGCCACCCTGCCGGGCACCGAGCGTCACGTCGTGCTGGTCAACGGGATCGAGCCGAACATCCGGTGGCGCGCGTTCTGCCGGGAACTGCTCGGTTATGTGGAGCGGCTGGGAGTGACGAAGGTCATTACACTCGGCGCCCTTCTGACCGATACACCCCACACGCGGCCCACCCCGGTCAGCGGCATCTCCTACGACAGGTCGTCGGCCGGCGAGCTGCAGGTCGAGCCGTCGACCTACCAGGGACCGACCGGCATCGTCGGGGTGTTCCAGAACGCCTGTGTGGAGGCGGGGATCCCGGCGGTCTCGTTCTGGGCGGCCGTGCCGCACTACGTCTCGCAGGCGCGCGTGCCCAAGGCGGCCGTGGCGCTGCTGCACCGCGTCGAGGAGGTCCTCGACGTCGAGGTGCCCCTCGGTGCGCTGCCCGAGCAGGCCGAGGAGTGGGAGCGCACCGTCTCGGAGATGGCCGAGGCCGACGACGAGGTGCGCGAGTACGTCCGCCAGCTCGAGGAGCAGGCCTCCCTGGACGCTGCCGACGCACCGCTCCCCGAGGCCGACGGTGACGCGATCGCGGCCGACTTCGAGCGCTACCTGCGGCGCCGGGGCACCGGGGGCATGGGCAACTGAGCCCGGCCGCGCCGACGCACGGCCTCGCCCGGGCGGGTCTGTACGGGGGTGCGTTCCTCGGCCCGTTCGGCGGGGGCGTCACGGTGGCGATGTTGCCGGAGCTGGGCGCCGCCTTCGGGGTGTCGGCGAGCACGGCGTCGATGTCGGTCACCGCGTACCTGCTGCCGTTCGCGGCCGTGATGCTCGTGTCCGGGACGTGGGGCGAACGCTGGGGGCGGCGGCGCACCGTCGCCGCCGCCTACGCCCTGTACATGGTCGCGTCGGTCGCCTGCGTGATCGCGACGACCTGGCCGCTGTTCCTCGCCGCCCGAGCCCTGCAGGGCGTCGCCAACGCGTTCACCACGCCGCTGCTGCTCGCCGCGCTGGCCGCCGCCGCTCCGCCCGGGCGGCTGGGTCGCTCACTGGGATGGTTCGGCGCACTGCAGGCGGCCGGTCAGACCTCGGCACCGCTGGTCGGCGGGCTGGCTGCGGAGTTCGACTGGCGGTTCGCTTTCGGTGGGGTGGCGCTGGTGGCGGTGCTGCTGGGCGTCGCGGGCATCCCACCCGGTGACGTCGGCGACGGGCAGCGGCCGCGGCTGCGCAGCGCATGGCGTCCGGACGTGCTGCGCCTCGGTGTGGTCGCCGCCGTCGGCTGGGGCTGCCTGGCGGGGCTGAACTTCCTGGTCGCACTGCGGCTGGAGGACGAGTTCGCCCTCGGTGCCGGTGCCCGCGGGTCGGTGCTGACCGGGCTCGGCGTCGCCGGGCTGCTGACGGCGCGACTGGTGGGCGGCGGGGTCGACCGGATCGGTCCGCGGCGCTGCGTGCGCCTCGGCGCGGCACTCGGGGTCCTGGTGGTGGGCGGGGTGGGCCTCGCGCCCGCGGTGTGGCTGGTCGCCGCGGTCTGGACGCTGGGCGGGGTGGCCACACAACTCGTCCTCGTCGGGGTCAACACCCTGGTGCTCGGATCGACGGCGGCCAACCCCGGCGGGTCCATGTCGACGGTGCAGGCCGTCCGCTTCGGTGGCGGGGCAGTGGCCCCGCTCGCGATCACCCCGGTCTACGCCGCCGACCCGGTGGCCGGCTTCCTCCTGCCCGCCGCGCTCCTGGCGACGGCCGTCCCCCTGGCCCTCCCCCGCCCCCACTCCCCCTGACCTCCCTGGCAGGTGGCAGGCCGGCCACCCCGCTGCGGATGGCCCTTGACCTCGCACTCGACCGGGCGTTGCCGGACGCGGTGGCCGACCTCGACGCGGTGCTGCGCGCCGGCCTCGTCGACCGGACCGAGCTCGCGGCCCTCGTCGCGCAGCGGTCGGATCGTGGCATCGTGTCGGCCCGGCGTGCCGTCGGCCTGACCGATGCCCGGGCCGGGTCACGACCGGAGTCGAAGGTGCGGGTCTGGCTGGTCCTCGCCGGTCTCCGACCGAAAAAGATGATCTACACGGTGGAAGCCGCCCCGCTCGCGGCGTCACGACCCTGAGCGTCACATGGACACCTGTGGTGCCGTGGCGTCGGTCATGACGACCACCGGTGTCCATGTGGCACGGCTGCGGGGGGTCACACGGTCAGGGTGGCCAGGAGTGCTCGGGCGTAGGCCCGTTCTGCGTCGGTGTCGACGTGCCGTTGTTGCGTGCCGTCCTGCTCGGTGACCACGGCCCAGCCGTCGCCGACCGGTTCCAGGCGACGGAAGGCCGACCCCAGGAGCGCGCGGAGCTGGCCCTCGCGGGGCAGCCACACCACGGCGTCCTGCTCCACGCTGTCCAGGGCCCACTCGGTGGTCCCGTTGAAACGGATCAACCGTCCGGTCGGGGCCTCGTGGACATCGACCGTCAGCTCGCTGACCACGAACACGTCGGCATCCATGCCGCGGCTCGCGATGACGAACCGGTCGCCGGACACCGGCGTCCAGTCGAGCCCCGCGTCGCGCAGGCGCAGGGCCAGCTCAGCCGTGATCATCCCGGCGGGGTGACGGCGTGGCGCCGCAGATCGTCCAGGTCGATCCATTCGACGGTGCGGGCGTGGGTCGCCTCCAACACCACAGGGGGTGCGACGCCCGCCGCGAGGGCCTGCGCCCAGCGGTCGGCGCACAGGCACCACCTGTCGCCCGGCGCCAGGCCGGCGAACCCGAACTCGGGCCGGGGGGTGGACAGGTCGTTGCCGGCACGGACGCTGAACTGCAGGAACTCCGCCGTGACCCGGGCGCAGACGGTGTGCACCCCCTGGTCCTCGGCGCCGGTGTCACAGCACCCGGTGCGGTAGAACCCGGTCATCGGGTCGGTGCCGCATGTCTCCAGCTCGCCGCCCAGCACGTTACGGGCCATCGCTACAGCACCACGCCGAGCAGGCCGTCCAGCGCGTCGCGGACCAGCCGTGGTGCGCTCGCGTCCCTGCCACGCCGCTCCAGCGTCCCGGCCGCCCACGCGTCGACGGCGGCGAGCGCGGCCGGGGTGTCGAGGTCGTCGGCAAGATGCGTGCGCATCCGCAGCACCAGGTCGTCGGCGGCCGGGGCGGCGTCGAGCGCGACGGCCTCGCGCCAGCGGGCCAGCCGCTCGGCGGCCCGGCCGAGCAGGTCGTCGGTCCACGCGCGGTCGGTGCGGTAGTGCCCGGCCAGCAGGGCGACGCGAACGGCGTTGGGGTCGACGTCCTGGGCGCGCAGCTTGGAGACGAACACCAGGTTGCCGCGCGACTTGGACATCTTCGCACCGTCGAGCCCGATCATCCCGGTGTGCGTGTAGTGCCCGGCGAAGGGGTGCACACCGGTGAACGCCTCCGCGTGCGCGGCGCTGCACTCGTGGTGCGGGAAGATCAGGTCGGAGCCGCCGCCGTTGAGGTCGATCCGGGGGCCGAGCCGGTTGAGCGCGATCGCCGCGCACTCGACGTGCCACCCCGGCCGGCCCGGACCCAGATCCGACTCCCACGACGGCTCGCCCGGCCGGGCCGTGCGCCACAGGAGCGGGTCGAGAGCGCGGCGCTTGCCCGGGCGGTCCGGGTCGCCGCCGCGCTCGCGCGACAGCTCGGTCATCGTGGCCTCGTCGTAGTTCGACTCGTAGCCGAAGTGCCCGGTGACGCCGCTGTCGAAGTAGACGTCGGGGCACTCCGCGTCGTCGACCCGGTAGGCGGCGCCCTGCGCGAGCAGCTTCCCGACCAGCTCGGCGATCTCCCCCATCGCCTCGACGGCGCCGACGAACTGCCGCGGGGGGATCACGCGCAGCGCCTCCATGTCCTCCCGGAACAGGGCGGTCTCGCGCATGCCGAGCACCACCCAGTCGTCCTGGTCACGGGTGGCGCGCTCGAGCAGCGGGTCGTCGATGTCGGTGACGTTCTGGACGTAGTGCACGTCGTGTCCCAGGTCGCGCCACACGCGGTTGACCAGGTCGAACGCCAGGTAGGTGGCGGCGTGGCCGAGGTGGGTGGCGTCGTAGGGGGTGATGCCGCAGACGTACATCAGGGCCGTCCGACCGGGGGCGGTGGGCCGCACGCGTCCGGTTGCGGTGTCGTGCAGGCGCAGCGGCGGACCGCTGCCGGCAATCCGGGGGACGTCGACGGGTGCCCAGGTCTGCATGACGGACAACGTACGCGGTCGGCGCCGGGCGCCGGGTCTCCGCGGTGCGCCGCGCCTCGACCCGGTCGACGCGGGAGCCGGCGCGGTCACCGCCGGGTACGCAGGTAGTCCGCCACCACCTCGGCGCCGAGGCCGTCCAGCGACGGGGCCACCACCCGTCCCCCGCAGCGGCGGGCGACGCCGTCGACGAATGCCGCGAGCCGCGGGTCGTCACCGAGCATGAAGAACGTGATGGAGGCACGCAGCGCGGCGAGCCGGTCGATCTCCCCGACCGTCGCGCGGAGCGTCTCCGGGGCGGGTGGATAGTCGAAGACCGCGTGACCGTCGGGCTCCAGATGCGCCGTGGGTTCCCCGTCGGTGACGACGAGGACGACGGGCTGCGCGTCGGGATGCCGACGCAGGTGCTGCTCGGCGAGCAGCAGCGCGTGGTGCAGGTTGGTGCCCTGCTCCCAGGCGCCGTCCAGGCCCACCAGCTCCCCCAGCTCCACCGACCGCGCGTGGCGGCCGAACGTGACCAGCAACAGGTCGTCGCCGCGGAACCGTGTGGAGATGAGCTGGTGCAGCGCGAGCGCGGTGCGCTTCATCGGCACCCAGCGCCCGTCCTGCACCATCGACCACGACGTGTCGACGCACAGAGCCACCACCGCGCGGGTCCTCTGCTCGGTCTCGACGATCTCCACGTCGGTGACGTCGAGGCGCCGCGGGTCCCCGCCGGCCCGCCGCAGCTGCGCGTTGAGCAGCGTGCGGGAGACGTTCCAGGCCTCCGTGTCGCCGAACGCCCACGGGCGGGTGGCGCCGGTGGCCTCCCCGGCCGCACCGGAGCGGTGGGTGTCCCGCTCACCGCGACGTGCCCCGATCCGGTCGACGACGTCGCGCAGGGCCGACTCCCCCAACCGTCGCAACGCCTTGGGTGAGAGCTGCAACGAACCGTCGGCGGCCCGTTCGAACAGGCCCTGGCGCTGCAGCTCGCGCTCCAGGTCGGCCAACGCGCGGGCATCGACGCGGGCCTGGTCGCCGAGGTGTTCGCCCAACGCGTCGAGGTCGATGTCCTCCAGCCGCGCACCCGGATAGCTCTGGGCGAGCTGCTCGGCCAGGGCGTCGAGCTGCCCGAGCTGCTCCATCGCGCGGGTCGCCTCGCCCAAGCCCATGGGGTTGTCGCCGCGGAAGCGGCCCTGCCCGTCCCAGTCCTCGCCGGGCCGCAGTCCCTGGAGCTGCGCGTCGAGCTGGGCGAGGGCCTGGGACAGACGCGGGTCGCCGAACGCCTGCTGGGAGAGCTCCATCAGCTCGGCACGCTGCTCGGGTGTCATCGAGTTGAGCATCCGCTGGGCGGCCGCCGCGCGCTGCGCGAGGAGATCGACCAGCTCCGCGGTGGTCTGCGGGTTCTCGGGGAAGAACTCGCCGTGCTCGGCCATGAACTCGGAGAACTGCGTCTGCGTGTCCTGCCCGGCCGCGTGGTCGGCCAGCAGGCCGTTGAGGGCGTCGAGCATCTCGCGGATGCGCTCGACGTCCTGGGGCGTGGCGTTCTCCATCGCCTGCTTCATGCCGGCGAAGCGCTGGTCGAGCAGCTCGCGTCCGAGCAGGTCGCGGATCTCCTCGTACGCCTCGCGGGCGTCGGCGGACTGCCAGTCGTAGGAACCCAGCTCACGGACCGCGCCGCCGGCGTCGGACGGCAGCGCGTCGAGCTGCATCTCCCGGAACCGGGCGTCGTCGGTGTCCTGGCGGCCCAACGAGTCCCGTTCCGCATCGAGGGCACGTTGCAGCAGCTCGCGGACCTGCTGCAACGTGCCGTCGATCCGGTTCTCCCGCTGCAGCCTGCTGCGGCGCTGCCAGATCTCGCGCGTCAGCTCGTCGAGACCGCGCCGGTTCTCCATGCCGCGTCGCATCAGCTCCTGCAGGGCGCTCCGCGGGGAGGCGCCCTCCATCACGTCACGGCCGATCTCGTCCATCGCCGTGCGCAGGTCGAACGGCGGCGCGAGCGGGTCGGGCCCGTCGGTGTAGGGCCCGTACGCGTAGCGGCGGTTGCGTCTAGCCACAGCGCCGCCCGGTCGGTCGAACCAATGGCAGTCTCGTCCAGCTGTGCCGGACGAGACTGCTGTTCGTTGCTGTGGGGCGGCTCATCCGTAGCTCACCGTGTCGCCGTCGTCGGAGGAGTCCTTCGCCAGGCGTCGGGTCAGGAACAGCAGCTCCAGCGCGAGTTCGGCGGCGCTCGCCATCGGGCCCGGCTCCTCGGTGCCGACGGCGTCGAGCCGTTTCGCCACCTCCGTGAGGGCGCCTACGACCGGCAGGGCCGCGACGACCTCGGCGGCGGGGACGCGCTCCCCCGTCCGCACCGGGGCGCCCGCGACGGCCTCGGCGAGCGGGTTGAGGTCGATGCCGCGCAGCCGCGCACGGGCGGTGTCGGCGACGGCACGGCGCAGCAGGTGGTCGAGATGCTCGGCCTCGCGGCCCTCCTCGCCCGAGGCGAACTCCAGCTTGCCCCGCAGCACCGCGGGCACCGACTCCAGATCGACCGGACGCGCGACCGCGTGCACCTCGCCCGTGATCGCGGCGCGGCGCAGGGCCGACGCGGCCACCGTCTCGGCCGCGGCGACGGCGAACCGCGCCGAGACCCCCGACCCCTGGTCGATGGCCGTGGACTCCCGCAACGCCCGCGTGAACCGCGCGATGACCTCCAGCAGGTGGCCGGGCACGGTCGCGACCAGGTCCGCCTCCTGCTCGACCAGCGCGATCTCGTCGCGCAGCTCGAGGGGGTAGTGGGTGCGGACCTCGGCACCGAAGCGGTCCTTGAGCGGGGTGATGATCCGCCCGCGGTTCGTGTAGTCCTCGGGGTTGGCCGAGGCGACGAGCAGCACGTCCAGCGGCAGGCGCAGGGTGTAGCCGCGGACCTGGATGTCGCGCTCCTCCATCACGTTGAGCAGCGACACCTGGATGCGCTCGGCGAGGTCGGGCAGCTCGTTGATCGCGACGACACCGCGGTGCGCGCGCGGCACCAGGCCGTAGTGGATCGTCTCCGGGTCGCCCAGCGAGCGGCCCTCGGCGACCTTGACCGGGTCCACGTCGCCGATCAGGGCGGCGACGGCGGTGTCGGGGGTCGCGAGCTTCTCGGTGTAGCGCTCGTCGCGGTGCCGCCAGACGACCGGCAGCTCGTCGCCCAGCTCCTCGGCGCGGCGCCGGGCGGCGGGCGTGATCGGCGCGTAGGGGTGCTCGCCCAGCTCGGAGCCCTCGATGACGGGTGTCCACTCGTCGAGCAGGCCGGTGATGGAGCGCAGCAGCCGCGTCTTGCCCTGGCCGCGCTCGCCCAGTAGCACGACGTCGTGACCGGCGATGAGGGCGCGCTCCAGCTGCGGGAGCACGGTGGACTCGAACCCGACGATGCCGGGCCAGGGATCACGCCCCTCACGGAGCGCGTCGATCAGGTTGTGGCGGATCTCGACCTTGACGCCACGCAGTTCGTGGCCGGACGCGCGTAGGGCGCCCAGGGTACGGGGAAGATCATGGGGCACGATCCCACGGTACGCCCGGCCGGTCGGTTCGGCGCGCCTGCCGGATGGGCCCGACCTCGTTCTGGACCCGGGTGGGCGGGCGACCCGCGACCCGGGGAATGCGGGCGACGCGGCCGGTGGTTGCCACTCTCGTGTCGTCACCCGGGCGTTCTGCCGTCCTGCTCGGCCTCCTGTTCGGCCTCGCCGGCACCGGTACGTCGGCGGTGACCGTGGCCCTTCCCGACCTCGCCCGCGATCTCGCGGTCACCCCGTCGACGGCGGCGTGGATCGTGAGCGCCTACGCCGTCGCCCTCGCCGTGGCCACCCCGCTGCACGGCCGGCTGGCCGACATGGCCGGCATCCGGCTACCGCTGTGCGTGGGTGTCGCCGCCATGGCGACAGGTGCGGCGGTCGCCGCGATCGCCCCGAACTTCCCGGTCCTGTTGGCCGCGCGTGTGCTGCAGGGCGCCGGTGCCGCCGCGATCCCGGTGCTCGCGACGGCGCTGATCAGCGCTCGCTGGCAGGGCGCCGACCAGGCGGCCGCGCTCGGCCGGGTCGCCGGGGTCGCGGCGACGTTCAGCGCGCTGGGCCCGCTGCTCGGCGGTGGGCTGGAGGCGGTGGGCAGCTGGCGTTGGGCGTTCGTCCTGCCGTTGCTCGGCGTGCTGGCCATCCCGGTGCTGTGGCGTGTCGCCCCGACGGGCGGCACCGGCGAACCCGTGGACCGCGTGGGGGCCGTGCTCGTCGCGCTGGCCGCGTCCGGACTGGTGCTGCTCATCCAGTCACCCTCGGCCGGTGTGCTGGCCGCCGTCGTCGGCGCCGTGCTGCTGGTGGCGGGTGTGCCGGCCGTCACCGCCTGGGTCCGCCACCGGCCGGACGGCTTCCTGCCTCGCTCGATCATCACCAACTCGACCGTGTTGACCAGCGCGTTCGCCGCCGCCGCCGTGCCGGCCAGCTGGTTCGCGCTGCTGCTCGGGGTGCCGCTGACGGCCGCGGCGTGGGGCTGGACGCCGCTGGCGACCGGGCTGCTGTTGCTGCCCGCGGCCGTGGTCGGTTTCGTGTCGCCGCCGATCGCGCGCGTGCTGCTCGCCCACCTGGGTGCCCGGCGGTCCCTCGCGCTCGCCTGCCCGACGGCGGTGGTCGCGCTGCTCGTCGCGGCGATGGGGGGTGCGACGGCCTCCCCGGTGCTGCTCGCACTCGCTGTCGCACTGGTCACCGTCGCGTTCGGGGTGGGGCAGCCCGCCATGATCTCCGCGGTCGGTGGCGCGGTGCCCGCCACCCAGCGCGGTGTCGCGCTGGGCATCGCCACCCTGGTGTTCCTCGTCGGCGCGAGCGTGGGCGCGGCCCTGATCGGCGGGCTGGCCGACATCGTCGGCATACCGGGCGCGTTCCTGGTCCTGATCGTGCTCCCGGTAGCCGGCATGACGACCCTGCTCCTGAACCGGGCGAAGGTCCCCGCACCGGCCTGACACGACCCCTGTGCTCCCCTTCGACGACCGACGCCCCCCGTAGACGGGGGGCACGGCCTCGATCGGGGGGCACGGGTGCGGGTCAGGGGGTCAGGAGGAGCGCTGTCGGTAGTGCGACCAGGGCCAGTGCGCCTATCCGGACCGCTACCCGCACGGCAGCGGGCAGGGGGGCGGGTGGCGCGGTGACGCGGGCGAGCCTGCAGTCCAGGGCCGCGGTGAACGAGCTCAGCGCCGCGGCCGGCGCGGCGCCACCCATCGATCGCAACGCTCCCGTCAGCACCCCGGGCGCCACCCGGGTGGAAGCGACGTCGTCGGCCCGCATCTCGACCAGGGCCGCGACGGCGATCTGCGCGCACACCATCCCGCGGACGAACGGCGCGGTGGCGCCCCAGGCCACGAACGGCAGCACCACGAGGTCGTGCCGTTCCCGCAGGTGCGCCCGCTCGTGGGCCAGCACCGCACGCACGCCGGGCGGGTCGAGCGCGTCCAGAACCCCCGCGGACAGGACCAGGCGCGAGCGCAGGCCCGGCAGGCAGTAGGCGACGGGCGTCGGATGGTCGAGCACCCGGGCACCCGGTACGGCGGGCCACGGGGTACCGAGCAGGTCGAGCAGGTCACGGTGGTGGCGGCGGGCCCGCAGCGTGCGGAAGGTGACGGCGGCGAGCACCCCGACCAGCCGCAGGCCGAGCGCGACCGCCGCGCAGAGCGAGAGGACGTGCGCGACGTCGAGCCCGGCGGGCCAGCGGCGGTCCGTGAGCGCCTGCAGGAACACCCACCCGGCGGCGAGCGGCGACGGCCCGAGCGGCGCCAGCCCGTACACGGCGCCCGCGCCCAGCAGGGCCAGACCGCCGGCCAGCCCGATGGCCTGCCATGCGAGGAGCCCGCCGACCGGATCACGGGCCGGCCAGTCGGCGCGGGCGAGCCAGCGGCTCACCGGTTCGGCCAGCGCCACGCCCAGGAACAGGAGCGCGAGCGCCGTCAGCTCCATCCGGGGCTGATCCATGCGCGCCGGATCAGCCCAGCAGGTCGCGCAGGGAGGCCCGCTCGGCGGCCGGGATCGAGCCGAGGAACCTGGCCAGCGCAGCACCGCGGTCCGGTGTGGCGTCGAGGGCGTCGTTCATGAGCTCGGCGACGTGGTCCTCCCGGCTCGCGACGGAGCGGTAGCGATGCGCGCGGCCCTCCCGCTCCCTGCTGACCAGACCCTTGCGCTCGAGCCGGCCCAGCACCGTGAGCACCGTGGTCGTGGCGAGGTCGCGGCCGGCGAGCGCGTCCTGGACGTCACGGGCCGTGAGGGTCGACGCGGCGGACCACAGGGTTTCCATGACCGCACGTTCCAGCTCACCCAAGGTCGCCACCCGACCATTCTACACACGGTAGAACGGTCCGGGCCGGGTCACCGGACCTGTACCTCGTCGCCGACCTGGACGAAGGTGAACCAGGCGACCGCGTCCTTGCCGAGCAGCTTCACGCACCCCGCCGAGAAGGTGTTCTGGCGGCCCTGGTGTAAGGCGATGCCACCCTCGGCGAAGAACACCGGGTAGGGCATCTCGACCAGGTACTCGCGGCTCGTCCACCGGACGATCAACGACGCGCGCCTGTGAGGGTGACGACCCGCGGTACGCCCGGGTCGGCCCGTCCCCTGTCAGCGGCCGGTGAACACCGGGGGCCGCCGCTGCGCCCGCGCCCGGCGGCCCTCGACGAGGTCCGCGCTGGCCCAGCAGCGCTCGAACGCCCCCACGAGGAGCGGATGGTCCGCGGGCAGGTCGGTGCGGTCGAGGGCCAGCTTGTTGTAGCGGAGCGTGAGAGGGGCGAGGGTGGCCAGCTCGCCGGCGAGGGCGAGGGCGTCCTCCCGGCCACCCAACCGGTCGGCGAGACCGCGGACGTGGGCCTGTCCGGCCTCGATCTGCTGACACGCCAGCAGCAGCGCGCGCGCCGTGCCCCCGCCGGCCAGCTGCGCGAGACGGTGCACCGTCCACGGGTCGACCGCCAGCCCGATACGCGCCGTCGGCACCCCGAACAGCGCCGTCGGTGCGGCCACCCGCAGGTCACAGGCGATCGCGAGCTGGGTGCCGGCACCGATGGCCGGCCCGTTGACGGCGGCCACCACCGGGACGGGCGCATCCGCCACCGCGTCCAGGGCGGTACGGAGTGAGTCGCGGAACCCGTCGCCGTACACCTCGTCGAGGTCCGCGCCCGAGCAGAAACTACTGCCGGCCCCGGTCACGACGAGGGCGCGGGCGCCGCCGGCCACCGTGTCCCCGACCGCGTCGACCAGCCCCCGACAGTGCTCGACGTCGAGGGCGTTGCGGCGTTCCGGACGGTCCAGCTCGATGACGCCGACACCGTCGACGACCGAGATGTTGATCAAATGCTGCTCCTTCCGCGGGGCCGCCGGCACAGCGAGCACGGCCTCGACGGAGGCTACGACGTGGGTCAGGGGTGGGTCAGGTTCCCCACGGCGCGGTCGAGGGACCGGCGGCCAGTGCCACACAGGCTTCCCGCGCGGCCGCCCGGACGATCGACGGGTCCTCGGCGCGGGCCTGCTCGACGATCCGCTCCAGCGCGTCGGCCTGCCCCGAAGTCAGCCCCATGTGCTGGTAGTCGTATCCCCGGTCCGGCCCGCCGGACAGCGGCTCGCCCGCCCAGTGTTCGAGCTGGCTCGCGCACGCCGCGACCGGGTCGGGGGGTGGCGGTAACCGCGGCGTGGGATCCGGGCCCGCGGCCGGCGCCACCGGGGCCCCGCACGCCACGAGCCCGACCAGGAGGATCACAGCCGCGGCCTGTGCCGGTATGCCGGTCGTCACCGTTCCGAGTTTCCCGCGCCGAGTTCGACCGTGTCCACTCTCCCCCTACGCTGCGGGTCGGCGTGAGGAGGAACGGTGGCGCAAGCGGGCGAACTGCGGATGGGTACGGCGGCGGGGCGCTGGGTCCTGCTCACCACTGTCCTGGGCTCCGGGCTGGTCATGATCGACGGCACGGTCGTGAACGTCGCGTTGGAGAGCATCGGCACCGAGCTCGACGCCGGGTTCACCGGTCTGCAGTGGACGGTGAACGCCTACACGCTCACCCTGGCCTCGCTGATCCTGCTGGGCGGCTCGCTCGGGGACCGCTACGGGCGGCGACGGGTCTTCCTGATCGGCGTCGTGTGGTTCGCGCTGGCCTCCGTCGCGTGCGGGCTCGCGCCCGACATCGGAACGTTGATCGCCGCCCGCGCCCTGCAGGGTGTCGGTGGCGCGCTGCTCACGCCCGGAAGCCTGGCACTGATCTCGGCGTCGTTCCACGGGCCGGACCGCGCCGCCGCCGTCGGGGCCTGGTCCGGGCTCGGCGGCATCGCCGGCGCGATCGGCCCGTTCCTGGGTGGATGGCTCGTCGAGTGGAGCTGGCGGGTGGTGTTCCTCATCAACCTGCCACTCGCGGTACTGATCGTGGTCGTCGCTCTCCGGCACGTCCCCGAGAGCATGGACGTCGAGTCGGCACCGGGGCTGGACGTCACGGGCACCGTGCTGGCCGTCCTCGGGCTCGCGGGGCTGACCTACGGGCTCACGGGGCTCACCGAGTCCGGCCCCACGCCCGCGCTGATCGTCGCGCTCGTGGTCGGGGTACTGGCGCTCGTCGTGTTCGTACTGGTGGAGCGCCGTTCCCCGCATCCGCTCGTCCCGCCCACCCTGTTCCGCAACCCGATCTTCAGCGCTGCCAACATCGTCACGCTGCTGATCTACGGCGCGCTCGGCACCGTGTTCCTGGTGCTGGTGCTGCAACTGCAGATCGTTGCCGGGTTCAGCCCGCTGCAGGCCGGTACGGCGTTGCTGCCCGTCACCGCGGTCATGCTCCTGTTCTCCGCCCGGGCGGGTGCGCTGGCCGGGCGCATCGGGCCGCGACTGCCGCTGACGATCGGTCCGCTGGTGAGCGCGGCCGGCCTGCTCCTCATGACGCGCGTGGGCGAGGGTGCCACCTGGCTCACCGAGGTACTGCCCGCCGTGCTGGTCTTCGGGGCCGGGCTGGCGCTGACCGTCGCCCCGCTCACCGCCACCGTGCTCGACGCCGCGCCCGACCGGTTCGCCGGATCCGCCTCAGGGGTGAACAACGCCGTCGCCCGCGCGGCCGGGCTGCTCGCGGTGGCCGTCATCCCGGGACTCGCCGGCATCAGGGGCGAGGTCTACACGGATCCGGTCGCGTTCGACGCCGGCTTCCGCACGGCGATGCTGATCGGTGCGGGCCTGCTGGTCGCCGCGGCCCTCGTGGCGTTCACGCTGGTCCGCCGGCCGCTCGACGCCGGCACGCCGCCCCCCGACCGCGTGCGGATCGAGGAGTACGTCCACTGCGGTGTGACGGGCCCCCAGGTGCACCCCGCGCAGTCGAGACGGAACTGATCCGCACGGAACTCGCGCGGCGGCGCCTCGGCCGGGATGACGCACCTCGGCCCGACTGTTCGGGCATTCCGGCGAGTGTCGGTGACCGCATTTAAGGTCGTGACGTGAGCCGACAACTTTCCTCCCGCGCGGCCCCGCTGCGGATGCGCCCCCGAGTGCTCGTCGCCGCCGACCCGACCCGACCCGACGACGTGCCCGAGGGCACCGAGGCCGTGGTCATCGGCGCCGGCGTGGCCGGGGTGAGCGCGGCCGTGGTGCTGGCCGAGCGCGGTGTGGCCGTCACCCTGCTGGAGGCCGCACCGACGCTCGGCGGGCGGCTGGGGGCGTGGCCGCACACGCTGCCCGACGGCACCGAACAGGTCGTCGAACACGGGTTCCACGCATTCTTCCGGCACTACTACACGTGGCGGGCGGTGCTGCGACGTGTCGATCCCGAGTTGGGGTTCCTGCGCCCGGTGGGCGGCTACCCGGTGATCTCGCGGGAATGGCCGCCCGAGGACCTCACCGGACTTCCCGGCGCCCCGCCGCTGAACCTGCTGGCCCTGTTCGCCCGCTCCCCCAGCCTCGGACGGCGCGACATCCTCGGCTGCGACCAGGCGTTGGCCGCGGAGCTGCTGGCGTATGACCGCGGGCGCACCACGGCGTTGTTCGACGCGATGCCGGCGGCGGAGTTCCTGCAGCGCCTGGGCATGTCCGACCGCGCCCAGGCCATGCTGTTCGAGGCGTTCGCCCGGTCGTTCTTCTGCAACCAGGCCGGGTTGTCGGCCGGCGAGCTGATCGCGATGTTCCACTACTACTTCCTGGGCAACCCCGAGGGCATCGGCTTCGACGCGCCCGACACCGACTACCTGACGTGCATCTGGGCCCCGTTCACCGCGTACCTGGAGAAGAACGGCGCGCAGGTGCGCACCGGCACCGCGGCCCGCGCGATCGCCCCCACCGACAGCCACCGCTGGCGCGTCGAGCTGGCCGACGGCGCACCGCTGCAGACCCGCCACCTCGTGCTCGCCACGGAACCGGGCGCGCTGCGCGGCCTGCTCGCGGCCTCACCCGAGGCCGCCGCGGCCGCGCCCCGGCTCGCGGAGAAGGCCGCGGCGCTCACCGTCGCGCCGCCGTTCGCCGTCAGCAGGCTGTGGCTCGACCGCGACGTCGACGCCGCCCGGCCCACCTTCAACGCCGTGAGCAGGGAGCCGACGCTGGACTCGGTGACCGTCTACTCCCGGTTGGAGCGCCCGTCGGCGGAGTGGGCGGCCCGCACCGGAGGTGCGGTCGTGGAGCTGCACTCCTACTCCTGCGACGCAGCGGGCGTCGACGAGGCCACCGCGCGGATGCGTGCCGAGCTCGCCGTGCTGTGGCCCGAGACGGCCGACATCGGTGTCGTACACCTCCAGCAGCGGCTCGAGGCCACCGCACCGGCGTTCCCGCCCGGTTCGGCCGGTACCCGCCCCCACGTCGCCGGGGAGGCCAGGGGGGTTCGCGTCGCGGGCGACTACGTCGCCACCCCCTTTCTCACCGGGCTGATGGAGCGCGCATCGGTCTCGGGCGTGCTCGCCGCGAACGATGTCCTGGCCGAGGTCGGCGCCGGGCCCGAGGAGATCCGTGGGGTGCCACAGCGCGGGCTGCTCGCGGGCCTGCTGCCCACCCGACGCTGAGCGTGCGGATCGCGCTCGACCCGGGCCCGACCGACGGCGTCGCCCGGGTGCGGCTCCTGCACGACGACGGCACCCCGCTGGGCCCACCCGAGACGCTGCCCGGTCTCGGTGCGGTCGCCGCATTGGAGCGCCGACACGCTCCGCGGTGGGTGTTCGCGCGCCCGCGCACCTACCGG
>JAJAZD010000128.1 GCA_026785945.1 Pseudonocardia sp.
CCCGGGCCCCGCGGGCCGCGGGGGTCGGCCGGGCCCCCGCGGGGCGTGCCCCGCCCCCACGCCGCGGGCGGGGGGAAAGGAGCCCCGCGCGCGCGCGCGCGCGGCGGCGCGCGCCGCCGCCAGCCGAGCGGGGTCGGCGGCCAGGGAGAGCAACGTCTCGGCCAGCGCCGCGGCGTCGCCCGGCGGCACGAACAGCGCAGCGTCGCCGAGCAGCCGCCGCTGCGGGCCGGTGTCGGACGTGACGAGGGCGCAGCCGGCCGCTGCCCCCTGGAACACCTTGTTCGGCACCACCCGGGCCGCCTTCGGCCCTACGCCGAAGATGCCCAGGCAGACGTCGTGGCTCGCAACCAGCTGCGGTAGGTCAGCGGGCTCCACCCACTCGACCCATCGGACGGCCGGGTTGGCGCCGACGCGGGCGCGGGTCTCGGCAAGGTCCTGCCCGGACCCGACCATCGTGACCTCGACGGGTTCGCCGGAAAGCATCGACAACGCCTCGCCGATCACCGGCGCCCCCTGCAACGGGGTGAACAGGCCGAAGAAAACGGCCCGCAGCGGTGCGCCCGGGGGCCGCGCACCGGCACCGTTGCCGGCGTACGCGTCAAACCACAGCAGCGGCGCACCCACGGCCACCACCACGGCGCGGCGACGGGCCGGTACTGGCAGCGCGTCGCGGTGCTCCTCGGTGTCGACGACGACGACGTCGGCCGCGGCCAGGGCCGCCGCGTCGAGGCGACGCAGCAGCGCCTGCCGCCAGCCGCCCCCCATCCCGCGGTCGGCCGCGGTGTCGCTCGCGCCGACCAGGTGGTCGAGCACCACCGGTACGTGCGGGAAGAGCCGGCGGGCCAGCAGCACGTCGAAGTGCCCGAGGTAGCCGACGACCACGCCGTCGGGCTGGGAGTCGACCCCGTCGCGGCGGAACCGCCGGGACCGGCGGATGAGGCCCGTCCATCCCCGCGCGAGGCGCCAGGCCAGCAGCGGCAGGCCCGCGGGGTGGGCGAGCATGCCGACCCGCTGGGCCGTGGTGAGCCCCAGGGGGACGTTGCACTCGAGGACGGTGGCGCCGCGCCCGGCCAGCCCGTCGCGCAGGACCGCGACCCGTGGGTGCGCCGAGGCGTCGTAGGTGCCGAAGAACAGGAGGCGCATCGCCGCCACACCTTACGGCTGGCGGCGGGCACCTGAGCTCAGCGCAGCGATCGACCGCCTATCGTGGGCGGGACACCCGTCCCACCAGCACCATCAGCCCCACTGTTGACCAGCCCGGCCAGCACCGCAGACAAGGAGGCACTCATGCGACGGCCCGTCCCTCTGCTCCTGACAGCAGCGCTCGTGCTGTCCCTCGCCACCGTGGCCGACGTCGCTACGGGTGCGGCGCCCGCCGCGGCGGCCGGGTGCCCGGCCTCCGGTGGTGCCACCGTCCCGAGCGCCGGTGCCGCGGGCGACGTGGTGTTCCGTGGCGGCGGCTGGGGGCACGGCCTGGGCATGAGCCAGTACGGCGCCCAGGGCGCCGCCCTCCTGGGCTGCACCGACGACCAGATCCTCACCCGCTACTACGCGGGGACCGAGGTGAGCACCCGGACCATGCCGGACACGGTGCGGCTGCGGATGCTCCAGGGCGGCTACCGCGTCGACGTGCATGCGAGCGACGGTCCGCTGACCTGGGTCCTTCCGGGCTGTGTCCCGCCGACCCCCGAGAACCCGAGCGCACCGCCGTGCCCGCCCGCACAGCCCCTGGGCGCGACCTGGCAGCTGACGCTGGACGAGAGCTCCACGCAGTACGTCCTGTCGGACCTCGGCGTCATCCCCAAGGCCGTCGTCTGGGCCGGGGGCTCACCGGGGCTGCCGCTGCGGCTGGTGCAGTCCGGCGTCACGGCGCGGCTCACGACCTGGCGCGGGTCCTCGATCTACCTCGACCGGTGGCTGCGCTGGGACTGGACCCGCTTCGCCATCTCCTCAGGCGGCCTCGAGGCCGTGCAGCAGATCGTGGCCAGCGACGTCGGCTCCGCGATGGACAAGTACCTGTGGGGCATCGCCGAGGTGCCGGCCTCCTTCCCGGTCGAGGCCCTGAAGGCGCAGGCCGTGGCCGCACGCACGTACGCCGCGAAGCGCGCTGACCGGGTGCTGATGCCGACGCCGGCCGACCAGAACTACACCGGCGCGAAGAAGGAGACCGAGGGCACCGACGGGGCGTGGGGCGCCCGGTGGAAGTCAGCCGTGGACGCCACGAGCGGCCAGGTGGTCGGCCTCGCCGGTGGGAATGACACCTCAGGGGCACTCATCGACGCCTTCTACTCCTCGTCGATGGGTGGGCACACCGAGGACGAGCGGTACGTGTGGGGCCAGGAGGCCACGTTCCTCCGGGCGGTCGATGACTCGCGGTGGGACCTGGCGTCGAGCAACCCGGCCGAGAAGCGGTCGTGGGCCACCGGGGTGTCGTGGGCGAGGCTCGCCAGGAAGCTCGGGTTCGAGCACGTGAGCTCCATCTCGGTCCCGCGGCGCGGCGAGGCGGCGAGGGTGGGCGGTGTGCGGGTGAGGGGCATCCGCGACGGGGTGCTCGTCACGGCGTACATCGAGGGATGGGACGTGCGTGAGGCGCTCGGCCTGCTCTCACCGGGCTTCACGATCTCCTCCGCGCGCCTCGGCGGCGACCGGGCGCAACCGCTGGCCGGGGACTGGGACGGTGACGGGGACGACGAGCCCGGCTGGTTCCGCGGCGGGTCGGTGTCGCTGGCGATGACCAGCGGCGGGGCCGGGTGGACCAAGCGGTTCCGCTACGGCAAGCCCGGTGACGTCGCGGTCGTCGGCGACTGGGACACCGACGGCGACGACGACCTCGGCGTGTTCCGCGACGGCACCTGGTCGCTGCGCATAGGCCAGGACGCCGGGCCGCCGACGGCGACGTTCGCGTTCGGCAAGGCGGGGGACCGGCCGGTGGTCGGCTCGTGGACCGGCACGGCCTTGGGGGTGGGTGTCGTGCGCGGTAACCGGTGGCTGGTTCGACGCACCCTGAGCGGCGGTGAGGCGGAGCGCCGCTTCACCTACGGCCGGCCCGGTGACACCCCGGTCGTCGGCAGCTGGAACGGCTCCGGCCGCAGCGGGATCGGCGTCGAGAGGGACGGCACCTGGCTGCTCCGCAACCGCCGGGGGGCCGGCCGGCCGGGTCTCACCGTCGAGCTCGGGAAGCCAGCCGACCGGGCGGTCGCCGGCGACTGGGACGGTGACGGCCGGACGACGGTGGGGTCGGTCCGGGACCGCACGTTCCGGCTGCGCACGGGCACCGGTGCCGGTGCGACGACGGCAGCTCGCATCTTTCCGGGCTGAGGTTGCCCCCGCGTGCCGTCGGTACCGCCACGGCCCCCTGCGCGGGCGTAGTCTTTGGTACAGAGGAGGACGCCACACCCCGCGCGGTGGGGCACCGGAGACGAAGGAGTGCGAAACGGGAGTGATGTCGCCAGTGTCGACAGGGTCTGACGGACCCCGTGTCCTCCTCGACGCCACCGGCGTCCCGGCCGACCGTGGTGGGATCGGGCGCTACGTCGACGGTCTCGTGAGTGCCCTTGCCGCAGCCGGCCAGGACCTCGTCGTGGTCTGCCAGCGCTCCGACGCGGATCGGTTCACGCGCATTGCCGGGAACGCGGTGATCCTGCCCGGGCCGTCGGCCATCTCCCACCGCCCCGCGCGCCTCGCGTGGGAGCAGACGGGGCTGCCACTGATCGCCCAGCAGGTCGAGGCCGACCTCATCCACTCGCCGTACTACACGATGCCGCTGCACGCGCCGGTGCCGGTCGTGGTCACGGTGCACGACGTGACCTTCTTCTCCGAGCCGGACCTGTACAGCCCGGTCCGCACCGGCTTCTACCGATCGGCGACGCGGACGGCGGTACGCCGGGCCGCCCGCGTCGTGGTGCCCTCGATGGCGACCCGCGACGAGCTGGTGCGACTCCTCGACGCCGACCCCGGGCAGATCGACGTGGCGCGGCACGGTGTCGACCTCTCCACCTTCCACCCGCCCACCGACGTCGAGGCGCGGCGTGCCTCGGACCGGCTGGGTCTGCACGGGCGGCCGTACGTCGCCTTCCTCGGCGTGCTCGACCGCCGCAAGAACGTGCCCGACCTCGTGCGTGGGTGGGCCCGCGCCGTCGACGGGCTCGACGAGCCGCCGGCCCTGGTGCTCGCGGGATCCAGCGGCTGGGACGACGGCGTCGACCAGGCGTGCGCGGAGGTGCCACCGCACCTGAAGGTCGTGCGCCCCGGCTTCCTGCGGCCGGCCGACCTGCCCGGCCTGCTCGGCGGGGCGATGGTGATCGCCTACCCCAGCAAGGCGGAGGGCTTCGGGCTGCCGGTGCTCGAGGCGATGGCCTGCGGAGCCGCGGTGCTCACGGTGCGCCGCCTGTCGCTGCCCGAGGTGGGCGGGGACGCGGTCGCCTACACCGAGCCCGACGCCGCGAGCATCGCCGAGGCCTTGCGCGCGCTGATCCTCGACCCGGCGCGGCGGGCTGCGCTGTCGGCGGCGGGCAAGGAGCGCGCGAAGCAGTTCCCGTGGGAGGCCTCGGCCCAGGCTCACCTCGAGACCTACCGCCGGGCGGCTGCGCCACAGACCGTGACCGTCTGACGAGGCGACGATCGTCAGTCGTGGTTGAGGCGGTCCTCCTGGTGGGGGGCAAGGGCACCCGCCTGCGCCCGCTGACGGTCAACACCCCCAAGCCGATGCTGCCCACGGCCGGCGTTCCGTTCCTGCACCACGTTCTGGCCAAGGCGGCTGCGGCCGGTGTCGACCATGTCGTGCTGGCCACGTCGTACCGCCCCGAGGTGTTCCGGAACGGGCTCGGCGACGGCTCGCTGACCGTCGGGGGCCACCGGCTGCGCATCGACCTGGTGACCGAGGACGAGCCGCTCGGCACGGCGGGTGGCATCCGCAACGTTGCGTCCCTGCTCGAGGGCGGACCCGACGAGCCGGTGGTGATCCTCAACGGTGACGTGCTCTCCGGGCACGACCTCGCCGCGCAGATCGCGGCGCACGTGTCGGCCGGCGCCGACGCGACCCTGCACCTGACCGAGGTCGAGGACCCGCGCGCCTTCGGGTGCGTGCCCACCGACAGCGACGGGCGCGTCACCGCGTTCCTCGAGAAGACCCCCGATCCCGTCACCAACCGCATCAACGCCGGCTGCTACGTGTTCCGCCGCTCGGTCGTGGACGCGATCCCGGCCGGGCGCCCGGTCTCGGTCGAGCGGGAGACCTTCCCCGGCCTGGTGGCCGCTGGCGCCCTCGTGATCGGGCACGTCGACCCGGCGTACTGGCTCGACCTCGGCACGCCGGCGGCCTACGTCCAGGGCTCGCGCGACCTCGTTCGCGGGCTCGCGGCCTCGCCCGCGCTGCCGGGGCCGGTGGGGGAGTCGCTGGTGCTCCCCGGCGCGCAGGTGGCGGCCGACGCGGTGCTGCGCGGCGGTACGACGGTGGGGTCGGGCGCGAGGGTCGGCGCGGGGGCCACGGTCGAGGGGAGCGTGCTCCTCGACGGGGCCGAGGTCGGCGCAGGTGCGGTGGTGCGGGCCTCGGTCGTCGGGGTGAGGGCGAGGGTCGGGGCGGGCTGCCACCTCGACGGGGTGGTGGTCGGCGACGGCGCGGACCTCGGTGCCGGCAACGAGCTCGCCGCGGGTGCCCGCGTGTGGTGCGACGTCACCATCCCGGCGTACGCCATCCGCTTCTCCCCCGACCAGCCCTCGAGCTGACCCTCCGGAAATGGCCCCCCCAACGCCCGGCCGGGGGGGGGGGGGGGGCGGGTGGGTAGCGGGGGGGCGGGGCGCAGCACCCGCCCGCGGGGGGGGGGGGGGGGCAGGGGGGGGGGGGGGGGGGCCGGCGCGGGGGCGGGGGGGGTTGCGGGTGGGGGGGGCGGTGTTGGTGATGTGGTGTCGGCGGCGGTAGGATTGGAAAGGACAGGAGTTCGCC
>JAJAZD010000129.1 GCA_026785945.1 Pseudonocardia sp.
CCCCCCGCACCGCCGCGGCGGTGCGCTCGGCGCTGGCCAGCGTCGCCACCCGCCGCAGCGCCGCCGCAACCAAGATCGAACGGATCGAGCCGGCCATGTCGGCGCTGCGCCGCGAGTTCTCCGAACCGTGTTCCCGTGACCTGGGCGGCGCGGACGGCCGGGCTCGCGACGCCCTCGCCGACGCCGACCGCGCCGTCACCGACGCCGACCGGCACGCCGACGCGGGCGACTGGGACACCGCCGCCGACCGCGTGAAGGACGCGCGGTCCGCGCTCGGCCGCGCCGAGGACAGCCACGAAGCCGTGGTGGACCGGCTCACCGAGCTGCGCGAGGTCCGCGCCGACCCCGCCCGGCATGCCGCCGACACCCGCTTCGTGCTGCGCGACGCCCAGCGGCTCGTCGTGGACCGCGGGCTGGTCGCGGAGTTCGCACCCGTACTCGACGCCCAGTCGGTGCGGTTGGAGAACGCGCAGGCGCGCCTCACCGGCGTGCACCCGGACTACTGGCTCTACCTCACAGAGCTGCGCGGGATCCGGGAACGGGCAAAGGACGTGGTGGCGAAGGCCCGCACCACCCGGGCCCGCTGACCATCACGCCCGAGTGTGATTCGTGGATCTGATTGACGTTCAGCTCATCGCTTCGTAGCATTACTGCTATGAGAGGTGTCGGGTGAGCCCGAGGTCGCGCGACGAGCAGGTGCACTCGCGGGTCGCCATGCTCCGGGCGGAGCGGGGGCTGTCGCGGGCCGAGCTCGCCGAAGCCGTCGGGATCCACTACCAGACGATCGGCTACATCGAACGCGGCGAGTACGCGCCCAGCCTGGCGGTGGCACTGCGGATCGCCGCACTGTTCGGGCTGCCCGTCGACGCCGTCTTCTCCCTCGAACCCTTCGCCCCGCTCACCGGTGACCAGCTTTCCAGGAGGACGACATGATCGAGTCCCGAGCACAACGCCATCGACGGGAGCACGCCACAGCGATGGCGCGGCTGCGGGTGCTCACCGACCGCCCGCTGCCCCCGCGGCGGATCCGGGTCCGGCTCGCCGTCGCCTACCTGGCGCTGGTCGGCCCCGTGGCCACGGTGCCACTTGTGGTGACCGCACCGGTCTGGGGGCCCGCTGTCCAGCTCGTCGCGCTGACCGCGATCGGCGGGGTGTGGGTGGCGTTGCGCCGGGCCACGCGGCTGGTGACCGAGGCCCCGGACGAAGCGCTCGACGAGCTGCTCGTGCGGTTGCGCGACCGGTACTTCCGCGAGGCCTACCAGGCCCTCGCCGCCGCGGTGGCCCTCGCCGCGGCCGCGATGATCACCGTGGGCGACCGCGACTGGTTCGGCCCCGGCATCATCGGCGCACTGGGCCTGGCGCTGGTGGCGCTGGCGACCGGCCTGCCCCTCGTCGTCGCCGCGTTCCGGCTCCCCGACATCGACGACGAGGACATCCACGGCGACATCAACGGCGGCGTCCACTGTGACGTCCCACCGTGACGTCCACGTGACATCGACGGCGGCTGAGCGGCTCAGGTCGTGAGCACCAGCTTGCCCGTGGTCCGGCCGAGCTCTCCGGCGCGGTGGGCGTGGGAGGCGCGCTCCAGGGGGAAGGTCTCGGCCACCAGCACGCGCAGCCAACGGTCGTCGACCAGCCGTACGAGCTCCTCGAGACCGTCGCCGTCGGGCTCGACGAGCATCCCGGACGCCCGCAGTCCGCGTTCCGCTGCGGCGTCCATGGCGGCCGAGGCGGCGGCCGAGGGCAGGCAGATCATCCGGCCGTCGGGGCGCAGCACGTCGAGGGAGCGGCGCGCCACCTCGCCGCCGATGAGGTCGTAGACCAGGTCGACGGGCTCGACCACCCGCTCGAACGCCTCGGCGCGGTAGTCGACGGCCTCGTCGATGCCCAGGTCGTGGAGCAGGTCGTGCTTCCCGATCGACGCCGTGCCGATGACGTACGCGCCGCGCGCCTTCGCGATCTGCACCGCGAGGTGCCCGACACCACCGGCCGCCGCGTGCACGAGCACCCGCTGCCCGGGCTGCACGTCGGCGATGTCCACCAGGCACTGCCAGGCCGTGAGCCCGGCCAGCGGCAGTGCGGCGGCCTCGATCTCCGACAACCCCGCCGGCCGGTGCGCGAAGTGGCGTGACGGGGCCGTCACGTACTCGGCGTAGCCGCCGGCCTGCCGTGGGAACCAGGGCATCCCGAACACCGAGTCCCCCACGGCGAACCGGGTGACCCCGGCGCCCAGCGCGTCGACGGTGCCGGCGACGTCCCACCCCACGGTGAACGGCGGCGGCCCGAGCACCGCGGCCATGCCCGAGCCGGCACGGGTCTTCCAGTCCACCGGGTTGACCCCGGCCGCCGCCACCCGCACCCGGATCTCGGTGGGCAGCGGTTCGGGCACCGGCGCCACCCCGATCTGCAGCACCTCCGGCCCGCCCGTCGACAGCTGTGTGATCACGCGCATGGTCCCCACGACGGCAGCCTAGGATCGTATGTGGTCCGGTGTGGCGTGGGGATACCGTGCACGACGTGACCACCCTTCCTGACAGCGCCCGCGAGCTCCTGTCGTCCGGCTACGTGGTGCGGATCAGCGTCGACCGCATGGGCGGCGTCGGCCCGTGGACCGCCGGGTGACCAGCGCCGGGTGACCAGCGCCGGATGATCAGCGGGCGGGCCCCGTGCGCCGGTCGGTCACCGCGGGCCGCGTGCGCTCCCACTCGAGGAACCGGTCGGTCTCGGTGAGGAACGTGCCGCCCAGCCACAGCGCGACCACGGCGTCGTCGGCGAGCCCGAGCACGGACAGGAAGAGCTCCGGCACGAGGTCGACGGGCGAGACCAGGTAGGCGAGCCCCAGGGCCAGCATGGCGACCCGCCCTCGCCCGAGCTCGGGATACCGTCCGGAGACCGCGCCGGTCACCATGCGGGGCAGGGCACTGAGCCGGTCACCGATCCCGGGCGCATCGGGGCGGCGGCCCTGGGTGACCGCTCGCCACAGGGCGGTGAAGGCGGCGAGACGTCGGGGTCCGAAAGTGGCCATGGCGGCAACGATAGTCAAGCTGCGCCCCGACCACCGGCCTCACAGAGGAACCACGGCACCGCGGGCTACTGTTCGCCGGACAGTCGATCGTCCCGGGAGAGTCTTCGATGCGCTTCGCGTGGGGTCCGCGGCCGTTGAGCGTGATGGTCCCGGCGATGATCGTCGGCGCCGTGGTGGCGGGTTGCGGCAGTTCCGTCGCCGACGCGGACGCCCCCCGGCCGACGCGGGACCGGACCGCACCGTTCAGCCCGTTCTGCACGGCGGTGGACGCCAACTCGGCTGCTCTGCGTCCGCTCGCGGGCCTCGCCGTCCGGGGCAGCCTCCCGCCGCAGGAGCTGACCGTCGCGGTCGATGCCCTGCGGCGTACCGGCGCCGACCTGGTCAACGCCGCTCCTGGCGACGTACGCGCCGACGCGGAGCGGGTGGTGGCCTCGGTGAACGTGCAGCTCGACGCGCTCGTCGCCAACGGCGGGGACGCGTCGGCGGCCGGCCGGGAACCGGGCGTCGCGGCGCAACGGGACTCCACGGACCTCGTGGCTGCCAACCAGCGGCTCAGCGCCTACGTGAGCGACAACTGCTGAGGACCTTCGAGGTGGCACTCCCGGGCGTCGACGGCCACCGTGAGGTCGGCGTCGGCGCCGTCGCCCCAGAGCTCGCGCCCGCCGAACCGCACCGTGTAGAGCCACTGCGGCTGCTCACCCGCGCCGTGCGCATGGGCGTCGGGAAAGACGTGGACCCCGTGCACCCGCTCGACGACGCCGGACCGGCCACGCGCGTACCGCGGCAGCCGGGTGTGTCCCGTCGGGTTGATGGCCCGGGTCCGTACGTGGTCGCCGACCGCGAACTGCGCGGGCGCCTTCGCGCGGCGGGCGTGGGGACTGCCCGCCGCCAGCACGGCCCAAACTCGCTCGGCGCTCAGCACCGGCACCGGGACACCGGGCGTGGACGCGCGACCCGCCACGAGCTCCGCGGCGCCGACGAGGCCCGAGTCCACGAGAAGCCGCTCCAGGCCCTCGACCCAGATCGGGTAGTAGCTCGACGTGAGGCGGTCGGCGGGATGCAGACTCTCGCGGGCGTGGCGGCTCATGTCGATGTTCCCACGGCGGGTGGCCCCGATCGCCAGGTTCGGCGTGAGGGCGCGACGTTCCCACTCCGCGTGGAAGTGGACGCCCTCCGGCTCGGGCTGCACCGGGCCGAAGCCCATCATGCCGCCGAGGTCGGCCGCCCCGTTCACGCCGTGCCGCCCACCTCGGCCACGGCGACCGCCAGGCCCGTGCCGATCATCGCGTCACGGGTGACGAGCGCGGCGAGCGCGGCCTCGTCGAGGCCTTCGGTCCCGGCCGGCCGCATCGGCACGACGAGGTAGCGGACCTCGGAGGTCGAGTCGTGCACCGAGATCCGCATGCCCTCGGCCACGGTGACGCCGAAGTCGGCGAGCACGCCGCGGGGGTCGAGCAGCGCGCGAGACCGGTAGGGCGGTACCCGACTGGCGCCCGGCACGCCGTCACCGCATCGGGCCGTCGTCCCGGTGCCGGAGCGGGGGCATGATGGCGGGGTGGAGTCCGGTGCGCGGGTCCCGCCGAACTCGGTGCTCGGCCGGACCATGGCGCTGCTCACCGCCTTCCGCCCCGGTGACGCCGAGCTGACCCTCGCCGAGCTGTCACGCCGCACGGGTATCCCCAAACCGACCGCGCACCGCCTGCTCGCCGAGCTCTCCACGTGGAACGTCGTCGAGCGCACCCCGGACGGCATCCGGCTCGGCATGGGACTGTTCGAGCTCGGCCAGCTCGCACCCCTGCAGCGGGGGCTGCACGAGGCGGCGGCACCGTTCCTGGCCGACCTCTTCGAAGCCACCCACGAGACCGTTCACCTGGCCGTCCCGGACGGCATCGACGTCGTCTACGTCCAGAAGCTTCCGGGCCGCCGCGGACCGAAGGTCAACTCCCGGGTCGGCGGTCGGATGCCCGCCTACTGCACCGGCGTCGGCAAGGCACTGTTGGCGTTCGCCCCGCCGGAGCGGCTCGCCGCCGTTCTCGACGCGGGGCTCGCACGCCGCACTCCACGCACCGTCGTCGCGCCGGGGTTGCTGCACCGCGAGCTGGCCCGGATCCGCCGCGACGGCGTCGCCGAGGAGCACGAGGAGTCGACCGTCGGCATCGCCTGCGTCGCGGCGCCGGTGCTCGACGGGAGCGGCCATGCGGTCGCGGCCATCTCGATCACCGGCTGGGCGCACCGGCTCGACACCGGCCGCCTCGCACCCGCCGTCCGGACCGCGGCGCTCGGCCTCTCCCGGGTCCTGCGCATCAGCTCCTCCTGACCAGGCTGTGACCGGGGCCGCGGCCCCGGGAACGCGCCCGGAACCGGGGCTAGGGTCGCGTCGTGGCGGACATGAGCGTGGCTCGGCAGGTACTCGACGTGGCCGCACAATGGGGCGCGACGACGGTCTTCGGGCTGCCGGGCGTGCACAACCTCGCCTTCTGGCGCACGGACGGCACGGTCGCATCGCATCGGCGGACGACGCCGCTCGTGGTGCGTCACGAGCAGGCCGCCGTGTACGCCGCCGACGGCTGGGCGCGCCGCACCGGCCGGCTCGGCGCGGCGGTCGTCACCACCGGGCCGGGTGCGGCCAACACCGTCGCGGCGTTCGGCGAGGCCGCCGCGGCCCGCTCCCCCGTGCTGCTGGTGGCCTCGGAGATCCCCCAGTCCCTGCGCCGCGAGGGACGCCTGCGCGGTGTCCTGCACGAGTCGCGCGACCAGGCCGCCCTGTTCGCACCCCTGGCCAAGGCCGTGTTCACCCCCCGGACGCCGGGTGAGGTGGCTCGGGCGCTGCGTACGGCGGTCGCGACGGCGTTGGCCGCCCCATGCGGTCCCGTCTACCTCGACGTGCCCGCCGACGTCCTCGGACAGCCGGCCGACGCCGGCGGTCTCGAAGAACGACCCGCAGCGCCGTCCGGCAACGGCAGCACGGCCCCGCCGAGCGATAGGAACACGACACCGCGCAGCGATGGGAACCTGGAAGCCGCGGCCGCTCTGCTGGGCCGCGCCCGGGTCGTCATCTGGACCGGTACCGGTGCGGTCGACCACGCCGACGACGTGGCCGCGCTGGCGACCCGCCTCGGCGCGCCCGTCGTCAACAGCTACGGCGGCCGCGGCACCCCACCCACCGACCACCCGTGCGCGGTCGGACTGCCGCCGCACGAGCCGGAGGTGGCGGAGCTGATCGGGTCCGCCGACGTCCTGCTCGCCGTCGGGGGCGACCTCGACGGCATGAACACCCGCAACTGGACCATGCCCCGCCCGCCGTTGCTCGTCACGCTCGACACGGTGGCACCCGCCGACCCGCCGGAATGGCCCGCGGACGTCGCCGTCACCGGTCATGGGGCGCTGCGCGCGCTGCTCGACCAGGTGCCGGAGCGCGCCCCGTGGGCCCGCACGGGACTGCGCGACACCGTGTTCGCCCGTTTGCGGGTCGACCCGGCCTCCGCGGAGGCGATCGCCGTGCTGGACGCCGTCGAGGCCGCCCGCACGGAGGACACCGTCCTGGTCTGTGACATGGCCGTCGCCGGGTACTGGGTCGGCGGCTACGCCTCGGCCCGCGCGCCGCGCCGACTCGCCTATCCCGTCGGCTGGGGCACCCTCGGCTTCGGGCTGCCCGCCGCGCTCGGTGCGGCCGCCGCCGGCCACCCGGTGATCGCGGTGTGCGGTGACGGTGGGCTGGCCATGGCGCTCGGCGAGCTCGCGACGCTGGTGCAGGAGCAGTTGCCGGTCACGGTGCTGGTCGTCGACGACGCCGGCTACGGGATGCTCCGCTACGACCAGATGCGTGCCGGGGACCCCGAGGTCGGGGTGGACCTGGTGACCCCCGACTTCGTCGCGCTCGCCGCGGCCTTCGGGCTCGCGGCCACCGGCGTCCCGTCCGTGCGTGACGGGCTCGCGGACGCGTTGGCGAAGGCGGTGCGCTCGGGTGCACCGCACCTCGTCCGGGTCCCGGCCCGGCTGACCCCGCCGCGCACGACCTCCCCGCGCTGGCACGAGGACTGATCCGGGCCCGCGTCCACCACCGCGCACCAGGTGCTCGGTGCCGGAACCCCGGAGCAGGTCACCGCGGCCACCGCCGCACTCGCCGAGGCCCGCAAGACGATCTACCGCCTGCTCGCCGAGTAGGTGCCACCCCGTCCCCGAGTTCAGGGAAGCCCCGGTCACGCCCGCTCCGGGCAGGTACGGGGGGTTGCGGGACCGGGGGGCGGGGCCCGGGCCGC
>JAJAZD010000130.1 GCA_026785945.1 Pseudonocardia sp.
CGAGGGCCTCGCCGCGGCCCGCGCCCGCGGTGTCCGGCTGGGCCGGCCACCGGCGATGACCCCTGAGCAGGTCCGCCACGCTCGCGACCTGCCCACCCACCCGGACAACACCGTCTCCTCGATCGCGCGGCTGCTCAACGTCGGCCGTTCCACGACATCACGTGTGTGGGACGGCAGCGCCGCGCGGGAGGCCGATGACGCCCGCACGACGGGCACTCCGCAGCGCTAGGAACATCTGCCCCCGGCGGGTTCCCTCGGTGACCGCCGCCCACGCGGCGATCCCGAACACCACGCAGGCCGCCACGACCAGCAGGGGCGGAAGGTGGTCGACCAGATTGGGATACACCGCATAGTGCGTCAGGTAGATCGCCAGCGACGCGGTGGCGATCGCACCGATCGGCCGGACCGCAGCCCGCGGAACCGGGATCCGCGGGGCGAGCAGGAGCAGCAGCAACCCGCCCGTGACGACCGCCGGGCGCACCGGGTCCTCGAAGAAGCCGGGTACAAGCACGATGATCAGCCCGGCCGCCACGACACGCTGCCCGGCGGTGGCGGCGCGCTGCACAAGCCAGCCCAGCACGAACAGCCACAGCACGAGGTGGGTGCTCATCAGCCGGTCGGAGAACTCGTTGCCGGGGTCGGGGAACGCCCGGCCGACGAGCGCGACCACCAGCACCACCATGGCGAACCGATAGGGGTGCGTCCGCTCCAGGCGGCGCACCGCCGGTATGGCGAGCAGCACCGCGAGCAGCATCAGCGTCTGGAACAGCGCCTCGACGAACCAGTACCCCCAGGCGGCTGGATCGACGACGTAGTTCACGAGCAGCGCGTTGGTCAGGTCGATGTCGTCCTGCACCGCGGACCGCCACGCGATCCAGAGCACGGTCGGGACGGCGATCCGGACGGCGCTGCGCAGGATCGCCCGGCTGGGCGTTCCCGCGCACTGCGGCGCGAGGAGGAAGCGCGCGAAGGTCCAGCCCGCCACCGCGAACAGCAGGTGCGCGCCTCCGAGCACCTGCGCCAGGCCGACGTGCGAACCCACGACCAGCACGATCGCGATCGCCCGCAGGACCACCCCGGTCTCCATCCTCGGCCAGGCGCGCGGGCGTCGCCGGCTCTGCGGGAACAGCCCGATGGGGATGGTGTCCCAGCCGTCGGGCAGGTGGCCGAGGACCAGTTGCAGCTCCATGGTCATCCGCACATAGGACAGCGAGTCGCCGCCCAGGCTGACGAACGTCGCGTCGTCGGGCAGGTCCTGCAGGGGGAAGACCCGGCGGAACGTGTCCCGGACCGAGCCGTGTCGTGCCGGCACCCCGCGAGCGGCCCTGGCCGGATGTGCCCGGGCCAGCGCGGCGTGGTCGATCTTCCCGTTCGACCGGCGGGGGAACTCCTCGACCCCGACCACCCGGACGCATCCCGGCGGCAGGCCGAGCCGCGCCTCGAGCACCGGCCGGACCTGGTCCGGGTCGACCCCGTGGAGCACCACGACCACGAGCCCGTCGTCGGATCCGGTCGCGACCGCGGTGCAACCCTCGCCGGCGAGCAGGCGCTCGACGCCCTCCAGGTCGATCCGCAGCCCGAACGGCTTGATGAACCGGCTACGCCGCCCGACCACCTCGTAGAGCCCGTCCGGGCGTTGCCTGGCCAGGTCGCCGGTATGCAGCGCCTCCACCGTCCGCCCGCACGCGAGGTCGGCGGGACCCTCCGCGTAACCGAGCATGACGTTCGGGCCGCGGTAGACCAACTCGCCCACCCCCGGCTCGCCGCCCGCGTGGTCGGTGCCGGTCTCGATCCGGAACGAGCCCCCCGCGATCGGGACGCCGACGGCCGAGGGGGTGCACGCGGCCAGCTCGGGCGGCAGGTAGGCCATCCGGGCCGTTGCTTCGGTCTGGCCGTACATCACGAAGAACCACCAGTCCTGGCGCGCGCCCAGCTCGGCGTAGCGACGCACCGTCTGCGGCGCCAGCCGCCCCCCGGCCTGGGTCACGTACCGCAGGTGGGGCAGCGTCATCTCCGCGAACCCGACGTGGTCGAGCAGCTCGAAGGTGTAGGGCACCCCGTGCAAGCTCGTCCCGCCGTGGGCGGCGAAGGTCGCCCAGAACTGCGGGTCGGTGACGGAGCGGTCCGACAGCAGCAGCGCCGCACCGCGCATCAGGTTGCTGTTGACCACCGACAGCCCGTAGCAGTAGTGCATCGGCACCGATACGGCGGCGCGGTCGGTGTCGCGGATGTCGAGGTAGTCCCCGATGGCCGCCGCGTTGGCCGTGACGGAGGCCGCGGAGAGCCGCACCAGCTTCGCCGAACCGGTCGAGCCCGACGTCGACAGCAGCAGGGCGAGCTCGGGATGCAGCGTGTGTGCCGATCCGGGGCGGCGCTGCTCGAGCCGCCATGACCCCGTGACGCGCGCGAACACGACGTCCGGGTCGTAGGCGTCGACGAGCGCGTCGAGACGGCCACGGTCCGCTCCGTCGGCCAGCAGCACCGGATGCCCGCCGCGCAGCGCCGCGAGGTAGGCCACCAGCGGTTCGACGTCGTTGGTCGCGCCGACCAGCACCAGCCGGCGGCCGGACCCCAGCTCGGCCTGGGCCTCCGAGACGCGCGCGTCCAGGTCGCGGTAGGTGACCTCCGCGCCGTCCGATGTCACCACGGCGAGCCGGTCGCCATGGACGCCGAGGTCCTCGACCCACGGGACCCGGCTTCTTCGGTACGTCACCCTCGCATTAGATAAGGACAGGCTTGGCTGGCCAATAAGCCATTGGGGTGGGAAGCACACCCGACCCAACCATTAGGCCATGCTAACCTCTGCTGCGGCTCGCCCGGACACTCACAGGAGGACGCCCCGTGTGGCACGCGCTCACTTCACCGTCGGCCCGCAGGGTGGCATCGGCGGTCGCCGCGATCGGGTTGGCGGCATCGCTGGCCGCGTGCGGCTCGTCCGGGCCGACCATCACGCTCTACAGCGCGCAGCACCAGGACCTCAACCAGGCGTGGATCGACGGGTTCACGAAGGAGACGGGCATCCGGGTCGAGATGCGCCGCGGCGGTGACTTCGAGCTGGCCAACCAGATCCTGGCCGAGGGCGACGCATCCCCCGCCGACGTCTTCATCACCGAGAACTCCCCCGCTCTGTCGCTGCTCTCGAGCGAGGGCGCACTCGCCCCGCTCGACAGCGCGACGCTCTCGCAGGTCCCGGCCCGCTTCAGCTCCGGCGCGAACGACTGGGTTGGCATCGGCGCCCGGTCCACCGTCGTGATCTACAACCCCGCACTCATCGCGGCCGACCAGGTGCCGAACTCGATCATGGATCTATCGGGCCCGCAGTGGAAGGACCGGATCGGGGTGGCGTCCGGTGGTGCCGACTTCCAGGCCATCGCGAGCGCGGTGTACGCCGTCAACGGCGACGCGGCGGCGGGCGAGTGGCTCGCCGGGTTGAAGCAGAACGCGAAGATCTACCAGAACAACATTGCGATCATGAAGGCGGTCAACGCGGGCGAGGTCCCGGCCGGCGTGATCTACCACTACTACTGGTACAAGGACCGCGCCGAGTCCGGACAGGACAGCGCCAACACCGAGCTCGAGTACTTCGACCGCAAGGACGCGGGCGCGTTCGTGTCCGTGTCCGGTGGTGCGGTGCTCCGGTCGAGCGAGAACGCCGCCGAGGCGCAGCGCTTCGTCGCCTACATGAGCGGCCGGACGGGCCAGCAGATCCTCTCCGCCACCCTCTCACTGGAGTACCCGGTCGGCAACGGCGTGGAGCCGAACCCCACACTCAAGCCCTTCTCCGAGCTCGACCCGCCGGAGATCGACCTGAACACGCTCAACGGGCCGAAGGTGATCTCGGAGATGCTGCGGGTCGGCCTGCTGTGAGCAGGGTCCGCTCCCGGGCACCCGCCACGCGACGGCGACCTTACCCCCCCGCGCGGCTCGCCGCGGCCGCCGCGGTGGCCGCGCTGACACTCGTCCCGCTGTTCCACGTGCTGGGATTCGTGGTCGCGGAGGGTCCGGAGCAGGCCGCGGACCTGCTGCTGCGCCCGCGGGTCGGTGAGCTGCTGCGCAACACGACCGGGCTGGTCATCGCCGGCTGCACCGCGTGCGCGGTGATCGGGGCCGGCGCGGCGTGGCTGGTGGAGCGCACGACCCTGCCCGGGCGCCGGGTGTGGACGGTGTTGATGGCGGCGCCGCTCGCGGTGCCCGCGTTCGTCAACAGCTACGGCTGGGTGTCGGTGACGGCGGCCGTGGAGGGTTTCGGCGGTGCTCTGCTGATCACGACCATGTCCTACTTTCCACTGGTCTTCCTTCCCGTCGCTGCGGTCCTGCGGGGGATCGACCCGGCGTTCGAGGACATGTCGCGCGCGCTGGGCAACGGCCCGTGGAGCACCTTCTTCCGGGTCGTGCTCCCGCAGCTGCGTCCGGCGCTGCTCGGCGGGGTGCTGCTGGTCGGGCTGCACCTGCTCGCGGAGTTCGGCGCGCTGCAGGCCCTGCGCTTCCCGACGTTCACCACCGCGATCTACGAGCAGTTCGAGTCGACGTTCAATGGTCCCGCGTCGATGATGCTCGCCGGGGTGCTCGTGCTGGGCTGCCTGCTGCTGCTCATGGGGGAGCTGCGGCTGGCCGGCCGGGTGCGGGTCGCGCGGCTCGGCAGCGGTGCCGCCCGGACCGCCGCGCCGCACCGGCTCGGCTCGCTCACCCCGCTCGCGCTGACCGGGATGGCAGCGCTGGCCGTGCTGGCCCTCGGCGTGCCGCTCGGCAGCCTCGCCCGCTGGCTGGCCGTCGGCAGCTCGACGGCCTTCCCGGTCGTCGCGCTGCTCACGACCACACTCACCTCGATCGGGCTCGGCGTCGCCGCGGCGGTCGCGACCACGCTGCTCGCCGTCCCGGTCGCCTGGCTGTCGGTCCGCCACCCCGGCCGGGTGAGCCGGTTGCTGGAGCGCAGCACCTACTTCGCGGGGTCACTTCCCGGGATCGTCGTCGCGCTGGCGCTGGTCACCCTGACGGTCGGCTACCTGCCCGCGCTCTACCAGACCACGGCGCTGCTGGTGGCGGCCTACGCCGTGCTGTTCATGCCACGCGCCATGGTGAGCCTGCGGGCCGCGCTCGCCCAGGTGCCGCCGGAGCTCGACGACTCGGCCCGCGCGCTGGGCGCCGGACCCTCAGCGGTCATGGTGCGGGTCACGCTGCCGCTGATCGCCCGCGGGCTCGGTGCGGGCACGGCGCTGGTCTTCCTCGCCGTCGTTACCGAGCTGACCGCCACGCTGCTGCTGGCCCCGATCGGCACCGCGACCCTGGCCACCGAGTTCTGGTCGAACAGCTACAGCCTCGCCTACGGCGCCGCCGCTCCCTACGCACTGCTGATGATCCTCATCTCCGCCCCCGCGGCGTGGTTGCTCACCCGCGAATCTCGAAGCGAGAGGTTGCCCGCATGACCCGGACCAGCGTCCGGCTCCATGACCGCGCGGTCGCAGCCGACGGGTTGCGCGTCACGTCCGTGAGCAAGTCCTACGGCCCTACGCCGGTGCTGCGCAGTGTCGATCTCACGGTTGCCGCGGGGGCGCTGACCGCCGTGCTGGGCCGCTCGGGATGCGGCAAGACCACCCTGCTGCGGCTCATCGCCGGGTTCGACCGGCCCGACTCCGGCACCGTCACGATCGACGGGCGTGAGGTCGCCGGGCCGCGCGGCATCCTGCCGCCCGAGGAACGCCGCATCGGCTACGTCACCCAGGAGGGCAACCTCTTCCCGCACCTCTCGGTCGCGGCCAACGTCGCCTTCGGCCTGCCGCGCCGCGAGCGCCGGGCCGAGCACCGGGTGGCAGAGCTGCTCGAGCTCGTCGGCCTCGACGCCGGCTTCGCCCGTCGTCGCCCCGCCGAGCTGTCCGGCGGCCAGCAACAGCGGGTGGCGCTGGCCCGCGCGCTCGCGCCCGCGCCCGGCATCGTGTTGCTGGACGAGCCGTTCTCCTCGCTCGACGCGGAGCTGCGCGAGAGCACCCGGCGCGCCGTGGTCGCCGCACTGGCCGCCACGGGCACCACCACCGTGCTGGTCACCCACGACCAATCCGAGGCCCTCTCGCTGGCCACCCGGATCGCGGTGATGCGCGACGGCTACATCGTGCAGGAGGCGAGCCCGGTGGAGCTTTACCAGCACCCCGTCGACCGCGGGGTGGCCGCGTTCGTCTGCGCGGTCGTCGTGCTGCCCGCGGTCGTGCGTGGCCGGATCGCGGTCTGCGCGCTGGGTGAGCTGCCCGTCGCCGGACCGGCCACCGACGGGCCCGCCGCGGTGCTGGTTCGCCCCGAGCAGGTCGTTCTCACCGGCTCCGGCGACGGGGTGCCCGCGCACGTCGTCGACATCGAGTTCTACGGCCACGACGCACTGGTCCGACTCGCGCTGCGGGGCGCCAACGGAGAGATCACCGCCCGGTGCCCGGGACACATCCTGCCCACCATCGGGGAGTGGGTGCTGCTGGCCGTCCAGGGACCGGTCACCATCGATGCCGCTTAGCTTCACCTTGAACCGCGCGGCGATCGGCTGGGCGAGCTCGCGTGGGTCCTGCGGCGTGTCACCGGGACATAGCAAGGCCACCGCTTGATCCTCTTCGGGCTCCTTCCACAGAGCTCGAAGACGAAGCCGTGGCCGCGCCGCCGCTGGGCATCTCCGCTCGTGCGAGTGCGCGGCGTTGCCCGTCGCGGTCAGCCGTCGGTGGTCAGCAGCGCCGGGGCGCGTTCGCGGGTCGAGGTCGTCGGCCAGTTCCAGCGCGCGGACCAGTGCGGTGCGGCGCTTGTCGAGGTCGGCGAGGGCGGTCTGGGTCGCGGTGACCTGCTGGGCGTGTTCGGCGGCTGCGGTATCGGCTCGTTCGGTCATGCTGGCGTCGAGGAGCTGAGTGCGGTAGGCGCCGAACACAGGGTGAGCGAGGACGGTGTTCAGAGCGTCGAGCAGGGCGTCCTCGGCGATCCACGAACTGCCGGGGTGCCCGTCGGGGACACGCTGTCCGGTCTTGGGGGCCGCAGGCGTAGTAGGAGCGCTGTCGGCGGCTCGTGCCGAACGTCCGGCGCCTTCGGACATGGGGTTGTAGGCGCCGCTGCGGGTCTTCATCGCGCGCCGGTTCCACACCATGTGCCCGGTGTACTTGGGCTGGGTGAGGACGTCGCGGACGCTGCTGGCCGTCCAGGTGCCGACGGCGCGGGATGCACCGGGTGCCATGGGCGGGTGCGTCCGGCGGCATTCCTCCTGGCCCCACGGGCTGGTGTCCTGGTGCCGTCGCCGGCGTTGGCGGCCCCTTCCCGCCGACCGCTCAGGGAGATGCACCGACTCATGGCCAGACGTCGACCGGGTAGCGACTCCTACCCGCCCTCGCGGCGGTACCCCCTCGGAAACCCCTACGACGTCACCGCCGCGGACGGCGCCGGCTCGGCCCGAGCCCTGCACGTCCTGACCGGAGCCGTGCTCGCCACCGGTGCAGCGATCGCGATGAGCGGGACGGCGGCCGCCGACATCGGTGACCCCGACCCGACGACGTTCGGCTCCGGCGACGACCCGTTCTCCTCGGGTTCGCCGAGTTGGACGACGGACGACTCCCCCGGCACCGGCGACGCCCCGTGGAGCAGCTCCTTCGACACCGCCGACACCCTCTCCCTCGGCTCCTCCGACACCGACCACACCCTCGCCGTCGGATCCTTCGACGACCTCCGGTCGGCGCCGCTGACCGTCGCGGTGGCGGCCGAACCGGTGCCGCCACCCACCGGCCTGGAGGTGCGGCCGATGGCGCCGTCGGTCGAGGTGGCGACCGCGGCTCAGGGACCCCTGCTCGTCGCGACGCAGACGGACGGGGAGCAGCCGGCGGTCGCGATGGACCCC
Organism: Pseudonocardia sp.; assembly: GCA_026785945.1. GTDB lineage: Bacteria > Actinomycetota > Actinomycetes > Mycobacteriales > Pseudonocardiaceae > Pseudonocardia. The sequence continues at coordinate 7,847 of JAJAZD010000130.1, forward strand.
GTGGCCGAGCCCGCTGTCATGGCCGATGTTGGGTTCGCCCAGGACGTCACGCTCACACCGTACGAGGCGACGGCCGAGGACCTGGCCTCGCTCGGATCCCTCGAGGACGCGCTGGCCACAGGGCCGATCGGGATCACCGACCCTGCGGCCACCGCGGCGCTCGACACACTCCTGGCCCAGCCCGCCGACGCGGGCGCCACGAACACCCCGGACACCACGGCTCCGCCGACGATCGGGGTGAGCAGCAACGCGCCGTCGGTGACGATGAGCGTGCAGGGGTCGGGCGGCCTTGAGGACCAGCCCACCGGCGAGGACCCGGCCGACGAGGACCTGTCCTGGTTGACGACGGAGGAGAACGGCGACGAGGTCCAGGCCACGGACGGGCCGCCGTTCCCGTTCGAGCAGCGGAGACTGCCCTCGTGGGCGCTCGACGAGAACGTCCTTGAGTACCGGGACTACGGGTGGGGCTTTCCCCTGCGCGCGATGGAATTCCACGAGGAGGCGTTCCGCCCGACGCCCTCGCCGTGGGCCGGTCTGATCCCACCGAAGACACCCGAGGAGATCGCGCGGGACGGCCAGCATTCCAGGCGGATGGAACGGCAGACGACCTCGTACCAGTTCGGTCGTGATCTGAGCACGGTCCTCGGGGTGCCGTTCCAGCCGACAGATCCCTTCCTCGCTGCGCTCGACGCGCTGCTGACGCCCGGGACGGCGCAGGAAGGCGGAACGTCGCAGGGGGCGCCGAGCGCGGCCAACCAGCTGTTCGAACTCTGGCAGAACCAGTTCGACCGCGACATCCGTTTCGGGGAGCCGACGTCGCCGACCGGCGTGTCGCCGGAGGCGCTCAACACCTACCTCTGCCTTGCCGCGGTGCGATGCGAGGGCGCCCCGCCGGAGGCGACGATCTACGCCGGCGCCTCGCTGGCCGGCCTGCTCGGCAGCACCGGGGAGATGACCCCCGAGGGTGTGGCGGAGGTGCTCGCCGCCGCCGACCGGGGCCTTCAGGACCTCGACCGCGCGAACGGGATCGCGGCGGGCTTCCTGCCCGACGCGCGGCTGGCCAGTGCCGGTGACGCCCGGCGCGACGAGCTGATCCGGCTGATCAACGAGGTCGCGCCCAACGAGACGGTCGCCGACCTGATGGCGTCCCAGTTCCTGCCGCAGGCCCACGCCGCCGGGCCGGACGGCACGCCGCACACCGGCCCGCTCCCCGGCGCTCCGGCCGAGCTCGGTGTGCTGGGTGCGGGGGGCAATTACCTGCGAGCGTGGCGCGACGGGACGATCCCGCCCGTCGAGCTGGCCGTGCTGGAGGGAACCTGCCAGGAGATGGCGCGCGCGGTCTGCGAGACCGGGTACCGGATCCCCGGCTCGTCGGCCGCGCCGAACGAGCCGGCGAGCCCGCAGCGACAGGCCGACCTCGCGGAGCTGAACACGGCGCTGAACGAGTACTGGTCGGTGTGGCGGACCGACCCGGGTTCCGAAGCCTCGTCCCTGGCGTGGCTCAACGTGGAGATGTCCAGCCAGAACCTGGCCATTAGCATGCGGGAGGCGGCGAACCCGGCGGTCCCGAGCACGAGCGAGCCGGCGCCCGCGCCGGCGCAGCCCGGTGAGGTCGCGGGCCTGACCTCGGACGCGCAGACCCAGGTCCTCGACTCCCTGTTCCGCAACCTCCCGACGCGGTCCGACGGCACGCCCCTCACCTTCCCGGACTTCACCGCCGCCCTGCTGGGTCCGACCCGGACCAGCGCCCAGGACCAGACCTTCCGCATCCCCGACGGGCAGCAGCCCGCGGCGCCGGGCGAGGACGCGTCCGAGCTGCCGGAGGTATCGGCAGGGCCGGTGTCGTCGGGCGAGGGCGCCACCGAGGTGGGCGAGACGGCGGAGCAGCCGGCGCAGCGGCCCACCGGTCAGGGCGGCGGCGTCGTCATCGCTCCGGAGCTGCCGCGGCCCGAGGACCCCATCGGTGACATGATCGCCGGCGGTCGACCCGTCCCGCCGGTGGAGCTGCCCGACCGGAACGCACCGGACGGTGGCCCGGTCGACCCGTCGGAGTTCGACCCGAACCAGGTCCCGGACCCCGCCCCGGTCGACCCCGCCGGGCTGGGCCAGGAGACCTTCCCGGGACGCGACGAGCAACTGGAACGGATCCTGAACCCCAGCGGTGTACCCGGCCTGCTCACCTCCCCGCTGGGAGCCGAGGAGGCACCGGCCGCCGAGAACGCGGGCCCCGGGCAGCGGTCCCCGGAGTCGGGGACGGTCGGTTCGTCGGCCACCGGTGCGGTCGCGGTGCCGCAGGCCCCGACCCGCTACGCTCCGCTGCCCGGCGGGCGACGGGGTGTCGTGGTCGACGAGCAGCGCCTGACCGGCACGGGCAACCCCCGTGACACCGCCGGGTCGGTGATCACCGTGCAGGACCCGCAGACCGGGCAGCGCTACGTCTCGGTCCAACCCACCCGGGTGGCCAACCCCGACGGCACCCAGACGGTGTTCCTCCCGCAACTACCCGGCCAACGCGTGGGCTACAACCCCACCGGACAGACCGCCGCGGTCTACCAGCTGCCCGAGGGCCAGACCGGACGGGTCACCGGCTCCACCCCGGTCAACCAGCTCCGGGTACGCACCAGCCCCGGCACCACACTGGAGTTCAACGGCGGCGGCGGACCCAACGCCGTACCCGGCATGGCCTACCGCGACCCGGTCGACGACAACCCCACCCAGGAGCAGTGGACGATCTTCCCGGCCTCCACGATCAACTACGACACCGGGGTCCGCACCTACTCCGCGCAGGTCCCCGCAGGCTACGAGAACCAGGTCGACCTGGCCCAGCGCGGGATCATCAGGCTGCGGGTACCCGCCGGCACCCGCCCGGCCGCGGTGTCACGGACCGTGCAGGCCTTCACCCCCTACGTCCCGACCCCGACGCCCACCTACAGCGCACCCACCTACAGCGCACCCGCGTACAGCGCACCCGCGTACACCCCACCGGTGTCCAGCCCCGCCCTCCAACGCGCCCCACAACAGTCCGGACCCGTGGCCACACCACGCCAGAACGGCGTCGGCCAGCGGATCGACAACACCCTGCGACAGGGCGGTCAACTCCTCGACCAGGCCGGCCGAGCCACCCGACAGCTGTGGAACGACCAACCCCTCACCGTCCGCGACCTCCCCAACGGCGACGCCGAGGTCACCTTCACCGACCGCCGCGTCGGCCACTACGACCGCAACGGCAACAGGGTCGGCGGCTCCGGACCCGACTGGGTCTCACCCCTGCAGACCGCCACCCCCGGCCGCGCCCTCGACGAGCTCGGCACCATCCTGCAGAACATCCCACCCCTGCCCATCCCCGGATGGAACCCCGGCCAGCAGTGGGGCTACTGACCGCACCGCAGACCGAGCACCACCACAGCGCGGGCTCGGACTCCGAACAGCGGGATAAGGGTCGGGTCCTCCACGACGCGCCACCGGCCGGGCGTGCTCAGCACTCCCGACCGGCTCGCACCTCACCTGTCGCCCCGGGTTCCGCAGTTCGTGGGCAGTCGCGGGGGCCTGAATCCGGGGTTGATCTGCGGGAACGGGCGGGTGGGGATGGTGGGGGCGTGTGTCCACGTCCCGGCGACTGCTTGACGGGGCTGTTTGCACAGCTCAGATGGGGTCGAGGGTAGTGATCCGGGGTGGCGGGGTGAGTCCGCAGGCCCGAAGAATGACCGACTGCGCTGTGGTGGTTTCGGTGGTTTGCACGACGGTCCCGGCCGGCCCGGACAGCGTGATCGCGTGCAGCCGGCCCAGCTCCCGGTTGATCTGGCGCCAGGTCATGGCGGTGCGGCGTTCGGCGACGCGGATGAGCAGCAGCGCGAGCCAGCAGAGTAGGACGTAGGCGCGGATGCGGGGTTCGAGGCGGTGGAACACCGGGCGCAGCTCGATGGTCGACTTGAGGTCGCGGAACCCGCGCTCGGCTTCGAGGAGGTTCTTGTAGCCCAGCGCGACGTCCTCGGCGGACAGGTCCGGATCCGAGGTGGAGAGCAGGTACTTCCCGTCCAGCCGGGCTTCGGCGGCGATCTTCGCCCGGTCCAGCACCAGGCGCCCCGAGGGGGTCTGGCGCAGCCAGCGGCCCAGGGCGGGGTGCTCGCGCAGCGCGCACTCGGCCTTGACGTGCGCGGCCTCGTCCCGCTCGGTGTGCTGCTCGGCCTTGCGCCGCGCCGCCGCGGTCATCTTCGTGGTCGCCGCGGTCATCTTCGTGGTCATCTTCGTGGTCATCGTGGTGGCCGATGATGCGCGGCGGGTGCGGGCCTGCTCCCGGGCCCGGGTTCGAGCGGTGGTGATCCGGTCGAGCTCGGTGGTGATCCGGGTGATCGGTGCGTCACGGGCGGCGTGGTCGCGTTCGGCCTCGTCGGGGTTGTGGCAGATGATCCACCGCACCCCGGGGGTGGAGGTGATCTTGACTTCCTTGACTCGGAGGTTGTCGCGGACCTGCTGGTAGCGGCCTTGGCGGGACAGGGCTTCCGCGGCGTGGGCGCTGCCGTTGCGCATCGGGCCAGGGCGAGGTGGCGCACGACAGAGCCGTCCTTGTTCGCCCGTGCGGTCGTCCGCAAGTACATGACCGCACGGGCGACATCCAAGGCAGCTCACGCAACCTTCAACCCGCCGAAACGTATGCCCACGTTTTCGAGCACTTCAGCTGGACCGCAACCCGTTGACCAGGCAGGACACCGGCTCGACCCACCTCATGTGCCCATCAACTGCGGAACGCGGGATCGGGAACGGTCCAGCTTCACCAGGACCCAGTAGTGCCGCAGCACTCCAAGTCGGTACCCAGCGCCTGCACGCGGCCGGTTGAGCAGCGAGGCCAGGGCAAGCGGGACCACGACGGCCCCGGTGATCAGGTCCATCGCGACGCAGGCGGCCCGGATGGTCGCGTCGACCACGGCCAGCGGTCCGGCGAGGGCGAGGAAGCCCGCCACCGCGCCGATCATCCACCCGACCGAACACGTCACGTGCGTCACCAGTGCCACCTTGCGCAGGCGCGGCGGCATCCTCAGGGCTGCGAGGTGACGACGGCCGCCGCGGGCAGGTGCCGGCCCGGAATGTGGCGCGACTGCAATTCATCCCGGCGCGGCCCGCCGTGCGGCGGTGGCGATGCGGGCGGGATCGGCGCGGTCGTCCGGCGTGGACGGCCGCCAGATCCGAACGACCACACCGTCGACGACGAGGGCGTCGCCGCCGAGTTGGCGGGTGTCCTCCACCGGCTTGTGCAGCGTCCGTCCGCGGAGTCTCTTCCCAGCGTAGAACAGCAGGGTGCCCGGCGAGTAGACCTGCCAGACCGGTGCCCGGCCGAGTCCCAGTAGCCGGTAGACGACCCGGTCGGGGTCGGTCAGCACCGGCCCGCGGAGGCCGAGGTGCTCGGCGAGCGGCGCGAGTGCCTCGGCCGGGCTGAACCCGATGGTGAGCAGCGGTATCGACTCGTCCGCGAGGTGTTCCTGCACCTGGACCAGGTGCTCCTGGCAGGGCAGTCAATACCGGTGCCGGATGAGGGTGAGCACGGTGACGTCGGGCCGCTCACCCAACTCGACGGTCTCGCCGGTGCGGCTGTCGAGCAGCCGGAACCCGGTGAGGGGGAGATGCACGGACCGTTCACGCACGTGACCGCTCGCTCTCGACGGTGGGTGGGGATGGGACGGGTTGCGGGGTGTCGTCGTAGGGCACCACGTGACAGGCCGGCACGGGAAGCCGCACGGAGATCTCCTCGCCCTCGGCGATCCGGAACGCCGGGGGCAGCGTGATCGTCGCGGGGAGCGCCCCGCCCAGGCGTAGCTCGGCGGTCTGGTGGGTGCCACGGAAGCGCACGGCGGTCACCGTCGCCCGGACGGCGTTGCCCGGCAGGCCCGCCGAGGCGTCGGCGGGAAGCAGCGCCTCGGGGCGGACGACGAGCACGCCCGGCCCGTCGGCGAGTCCCGCCGGCACCTCCAGCGTGCCCAGGTCGCAGCTGAACCCGCGGCCGGACACGGTGCCGGGGATCTCGTTGGTGCCGCCGAGGAACCGGGCGGCGCGCAGGGTCGCGGGGCGGGTGTAGAACTCAACCGGTGGGCCGTGCGCCTCGATCCGTCCGTCGAGCATCAGGGCGATGTGGTCGGCGACGTCGACAGCCTCCTGCTGGTCGTGGGTGACGAAGAGTGTGGTGATCTCCAGTTCGCGCTGGATCCGGCGCAGCAGCTCGCGCATGCGGGCTCGAAGATCGGCGTCGAGCTGGGAGAACGGCTCGTCGAGCAGCAGCACCCGGGGATCGAGCACGAGCGCCCTGGCCAGCGCGACCCGCTGCTCCTGCCCGCCCGAGAGCTCCCCGACACGGCGCCCGGCCAGGCTCGGCAGCTCGACCAGCTCCAGCATCCGCGTCACGGCCTCCCGGCGGGCGCGTCGCGGCACGCCACGCATGCGCAGCCCGAACGCGACGTTGACCCCCACCGACAGGTGCGGGAACAGCAGCGGCTTCTGGAACACCAGTCCCACCGGCCTGCGCTCGGCGGGCAGTTCCAGCACCGACGAGCCGCCGATCCGGATCTCGCCGGACTGCGGGGTGATCAGCCCGGACACCGCCTTCAGCAGCGTCGTCTTGCCGCAGCCGGACGGCCCGAGCAGCGCGGTGAGCGTGCCCGCCCCGACGGTGAGGCCGATGTCGTCGACGACCGGGTACCCCGGGCGGTAGCCCACCCGTATCCGCTCGACGACGAGGTCCGCGGGTCCGGTCGCGACGCTCACAGCCGCCCGAACCCGACGGTCGCGGGGGTCGCCCCGGTGAGGAACCGCGACGTCACGCCGATCAGGACCAGCGGCGGGACCGCGATGACGAGTGCCAGCGCGGCGGCAGCGGTGTAGTCGGCGGTGCCGATGGCGGCGAACAGCAGCAGCGGCAGCGTGCGCACCGTCCCGCCGCCGACGAGCAGCGTGAGGATGTACTCGCTCCAGGAGATCAGGAAGGCCAGGAACGCGGACACCACGAGCGCGGACCGCACCGCGGGCAGGGTGACCAGGACGGCGCGGGGGCCCCCGCCCGCGCCCGCCAACCAGGCCCGCTCGGAGATGTCGGGGGGGAGGTTGGGGGAAGCCGGCGCCCCCACCACGCAGGAGGGGGGC
>JAJAZD010000131.1 GCA_026785945.1 Pseudonocardia sp.
ACGGGACGGGACCGGACACCCCGGCCATCCAGTCCCTGCGACGACAGGCGCACCGCGGCAGCGCATCCTTGTCCGATGACCGGCGTCGTGACAGCGAGGCCGCGACACGCCCTCATACGATCTTCACGGAATCAACCATCTGAGTGGGCCCGAGCACCACCGGGCCGACGCCTGCCCTGCGCGGGTTGCAGAAGGACGATCATGACCGCACACCGGCTCGCGGACCTCTATCGCACCGGAGCGTCAGGCTGATCGTGTGGTGCGGCGCAATTCGGAGGTGCCGCCGGGGTCGCCGGTAGGGTTGCACCTCGAACGGCATCGGCTGCGACGCGACTGCGTCAGGACAGGAGGTCGGCGTGGCCCTCGTCGTCCAGAAGTACGGCGGATCGTCGGTGCAGGACGCGGACCGCATCAGGAAGGTCGCGACGAGGATCGTCCGCACGCACAAGGAGGGCAACGACGTCGTCGTCGTGGTGTCCGCGATGGGGGACACGACCGACGAGCTGCTCGATCTCGCCCGGCAGGTCTCCCCGGCCCCGCCGCCGCGCGAGCTGGACATGCTGCTCACGGCCGGGGAGCGGATGTCCAACGCGCTCGTCGCCATGGCGATCCACGCCCTGGGCGCGCAGGCGCGCTCGTTCACCGGTTCCCAGGCCGGGATGATCACCACCTCGAAGCACGGTGACGCGCGGATCGTCCAGGTCACGCCGCAACGGCTGCGCGACGCGCTGGACGAGGGCTCGATCGTGCTGGTCGCCGGATTCCAGGGCGTCAGCCAGGACTCCAAGGACGTCACGACGCTGGGCCGCGGCGGCTCCGACACCACCGCAGTCGCGATCGCCGCGGCGCTCGGGGCCGACGTCTGCGAGATCTACACCGACGTCGACGGCATCTTCACCGCCGACCCGAGGATCGTCCCCGATGCGCAGCGGCTCGACCACATCACCTACGAGGAGATGCTGGAGATGGCCGCGTGCGGGGCGAAGGTCCTGCACCTGAGGGCGGTCGAGTACGCCCGCCGCTATGACGTCCCGCTGCGCGTACGCAGCTCGTACAACGACAAGCCGGGCTCGCTCGTCACCGGCTCGATCGAGGAGATCCCCTTGGAGAACGCAATCATCACCGGGGTCGCGCACGACCGGTCCGAGGCCAAGATCACCGTGACCGGAGTGCCCGACACCCCCGGCATGGCCGCCCGCATCTTCCGCACCGTGGCCGACGCCGAGATCAACATCGACATGGTCCTGCAGAACATCAGCCACGTGTCCGACCGGCGCACCGACATCACGTTCACGCTGCCGAAGGTCGACGGCGCGCGGGCGGTCGCCTCCTTGAACGCGGCCCGGGCGGAGATCGGGTTCGCCGAACTGCTGCACGACGGCGAGGTCGGCAAGGTCTCGCTCGTCGGCGCGGGGATGCGCAACCATCCCGGTGTCACGGCCACGTTCTGCGAGGCGCTCTCGACGGCCGGGATCAACATCGAGACCATGAACACCTCGGAGATCCGCATCTCGGTGATCTGCCGGGTCGACCAGGTCGACGCCGCCGTGAGGGCGCTGCACAAGGCGTTCGACCTCGGTGGCGACGAACAGGCCGTGGTGTACGCGGGGAGCGGACGATGACCGGGTCGGATCGGGTCGGGCCGGTCGTCGCGATCGTCGGGGCCACGGGCGCGGTGGGCTCCACGATCATCGAGATCATCGACGCGCGCGCCGACGTGCCGTGGTCGGAGATCCGGCTCGTCGCCTCCGCCCGTTCGGCGGGCAAGGTGCTGCGTGTGCGTGGCGAGGACGTCACCGTCCTCGCGCTCGCACCCGAGGTGTTCGACGGTGTGGACGTCGCGCTGTTCGACGTGCCGGACGAGGTGAGCGCCCGCTGGGCGCCGATCGCCGCGGCCCGCGGGGCAGTGGCCGTCGACAACTCCGGTGCGTTCCGGATGGACCCCGACGTGCCGCTCGTCGTCCCCGAGGTGAACGCCGACCAGGCCGCCGTCCGGCCCAAGGGGATCATCGCCAACCCCAACTGCACGACGCTGTCGATGATGACGGCGATGGGCGCGCTGCACCGCGAGTTCGGGTTGGAGGCGCTCGTCGTCGCCTCCTACCAGGCCGCCTCGGGCGCCGGCCAGGGTGGGATCGACCGGCTCTACGCCGAGCTCGCGGCCGTCTCGGGCCGGCAGGTCGGCGTGCGCGGCGGGGACGTCGCCGAGGCGCTCGCGGCCGCCGGTCTCGACCCCGGCGCGTCGCCGTTCCCGGCGCCGCTGGCGCTGAACGTCGTGCCGTGGGCGGGCTCGGTGAAGGACGACGGGTGGTCGTCGGAAGAGCTCAAGGTCCGCGACGAGTCGCGCAAGATCCTCGGCATCCCCGGCCTGAAGGTGTCGGCCACGTGCGTGCGGGTTCCGGTCGTCACCACGCACTCCTTGGCCGTGCACGCGACGTTCTCCCGCGAGGTGTCGGTGGACGCCGCCCGCAAGGTGCTCGCCGCGCAACCCTCGATCGTGCTGCGCGACGACCCGGCCGCGGGGGAGTGGCCCACGCCCGCCGACTCCGTGGGCGGTGACCCCACCTGGGTGGGTCGCATCCGCCAGGCCCTCGACTTCCCGAACACCCTCGAACTGTTCCTCTGCGGGGACAACCTCCGCAAGGGTGCCGCCCTGAACACCTACGAGATCGCCGAGGCGGTCGCCGCGACCCTGTGACCCTCCCCGAGCGCAGGGTCAGGGGATGCGCAGGCGGGTGAGTACCGCGCGGTGGTCGCTGCCGGCGATGTCGCCGACCGCGAACGTCTCCGCCGCGATGCCCTCGGTGACGAGCACATGGTCGATCTGGGGCCCGATGGTGCGGGTGCCCGGAGTCGGGCCCCAGGTGGGGACGAGTCCCTGGCCACGCTGTTCCGCGGCGTCCTCGCAACCGGCCATGCCCGAGCGCAGCGCGGAATGGTCGAGCGTGGCGTTGAAGTCGCCCGCCACGATCGCGGGGGTCGGCCCGGCACACCACCGGGACAGCAGGGCGAGGTCGTCGCGCCACTCGGGCACGGACCCGGGCACCGGGGCCACCGAGTGGAACGCCACGAAGCGCAGCGCACCGAGACCGCCGCCGGTGAGCTCGAGGTAGGGGAACGCCGAGGTCTCCTCCCCGATCCGCGTCGTGACGTCACCGAGGCCGGCCGCCACCACGGCGGTCACGCCCTGGACGTCCTCCTCGCCGGGGTCGACCGAGGTCTGCAGCCGATAGCCCAGCGGTTCCACCAGCGGCGCGAGCCGGGAGCGGTAGTCCGTGCCCGCCTCCACCACCGACACGACATCGGGACGTTGCGCGCGGATCATCTCGGCGAGACCCTCGACGTCGCCCTCGCCCTCGAAGGTGTTGAACACCAGTACGGTGAGCGGGGTGCCGCCGGTCGGCAGCGGATCGGCGATCGTCCGGGGCAGTACCAGCGCACCGCCGATCACGGCCACCACGAGCACCCCGGCCGCGAAGGGCCACACCCGTCGCTCGAACACCAGGGCGAGCAGCAGGAGGGCCGACAGCACGGCGCATCCGACCACTGCCAGGGGTCGGAACGCCGCGAGTTGGGCGAACGGGCTGCGGCCATCGATCCCGAAGAGCAGGTCAGGCAACACGAAGGCCGCGACGACCAGCGTGAACACGATCGCGCTGACGTACCGGACGACGCGCCCGGCGCCGTTGCGACGGGGTGGAGCCGGCGTGGTGGAGGCCTCGGGGTGCAGCCGGCCTGGCGTACGAGTCATCGATGCCGAGTCTGCCCTAGATCGGTGGGGACCCGACCGTGCAGGGGCGCACCCCGGGCCGGCTGCTCCTGTGGAGCAGGGCGGCCAGTCCGGCGCCAGCGATGCCCACCCCGCCGACGGTGAGGACCGCGACTCCCGATGACGAGATATCGACCATCAACCCGGCCAGCGGCGCGCCCACGGCGGCCCCCAGCGTGATCGCCGATCCGTGGAGCCCGGTGACGAGCCCGCGGGCGTGCTCCGGAGCGAGAGTGCTGACGGCCTCCGAACTCGCCGCGAGGGACGGCGCGCACAGCACGCCCGCCGGGACCATTAGCAGGGCGTAGGACCACCACGAGCCACCCAGAGCGAGGGGCAGCGTGACGAGGCCGAGCCCCGCGACCAGCACGAACAGCGACACCGAGCGCCGTGCGGCGCCGTAGAGGAAACCACCGGCGAGCGAGGCGAGGCACCACACCGCGTTGACGACGGGGATGGTGCCGGTCTGCCCGGTGCCCTGCAGTGCGGCGATCACCGACAGCTCGGTGCCGAAGAGCATGAGTACCGCGGCGGTGGTGGCCAGCAGCGCACCGAGCAGTCGCAGGTCGAGCCACTCGCGGACCCCACCGGTGGAGGGCCGCTGACCGTCGACGGGCGCGGCGCGGGTGGGCGGGTCGAGCAGCCACAACGCCACGCCGGACACGACCGAGCAGGCGCCCACCGCCCACATGCGTCGGATCACGGTGAGGGGCGGCGGCGAGGAGCTGAGTCAGGGATCGGAGCGGGCGCGGGTGCCCGCCGCAGGTACGCCGAGGCAGCACACTCCTGCTCGTCGAATCGGGTCAGCTCGGTGCGCGCGTCGAGCCGCGGACGATCAGCGCGGTGGGCACCGTGACCGCGGGACGCGCCCGGCCGGGGTTGCCGATGGCCGCGAGGATCATCCCGGCGGCCAGCGTCCCCTGCGCGTCGACGGGCTGGGCGACGGTGGTCAGGTCGAACAGCTCGGCCATCTCCTGATCGTCGATCCCGATCACGGACACGTCCTCCGGTACCCGCGCCCCCGCTCGCCGGACGGCGTGGATGGCGCCCATCGCCATCTCGTCACAGGCCGCGAACACCGCGGTCGGCCGCGCGGGCAGGTCCAGCATCTGCTCCATCGCCGCCCTTCCCCCGCGCACCGAGAAGTAGCCGACGGCCTCGAGCGAGGGGTTGATGTCGATCCCGGCCTCGGCCAGTGCGCGCCGGTATCCGCGGTGCCGGTCGGCCGGGGCCTCGGAGTGCAAGGGGTCGGCGGGCTCCCCGCCGATGTAACCGATGCGGCGGTGCCCCAGATCGATCAGGTGGCGCATCGCGCGGCGGGCCGCACCCTCGTCATCGATGCGAACGCTCGACCATCCGGAAACCGCGACGCCGACGATCGCCACGGGTCCGGCGGCCGACAGGGCGGCGATCTCCTCGGCGCTGGGGTTCAGGCCCAGCACCAGCACCCCGTCGACGCGCTTGCGCAGCAGGTTGCCCGAGAAGGCGCGGCGGCGCTCCACGGCGTCGGTGCCCAGGCTGTAGAGCAGCAGGTCGTAGCCCGCCGGCCGGAGAAGCTCCTCCGCGCTGTGCACGACGGCCGCGAAGAACCAGCGGTTGACGAAGGGCGCGACCACCCCGATCGCCATCGTCTGCCCACTCGCGAGGCTCGCGGCGCTGGGGGAGGCGACGTAGCGGAGCTCCGTCGCCACCGCCAGCACCCGCCGCCGCGTCACCTCGGACACCCGGGGCAGCCCGTGCAGAGCGCGGGAGACGGTCGCTATGGAGACCCCTGCGGCCTCCGCCACGTCCCTGATGGTGGTCACCCCCGGCCACCGGACCGGTCGAGAATCACCCCTTGACGCTGCCCGCCAGCAGGCCACGCACGAAGTACCGCTGACCGAACAGGAACACGGTCAGGGGCACGACGATCGAGACGAACGCGCCGGCCGCGAGCAGGTGCCAGTCGGTCCCGCGCGTGCCGGATAGTTCGGCCACACGGACGGTCAGCGGCGCGACGTCCTGGGTGCCACCCGAGAACGTCAGGGCCACGAGCAGGTCGTTCCACACCCAGAGGAACTGGAAGACCGAGAACGCGGCGATGGCGGGCTTCATCAGCGGCAGCATGATGCGGGTGAAGATCCGCACATGTCCGGCCCCGTCGACCCGTGCCGCCTCGACCAGCTCGGCCGGGATCTCCCGCATCGAGTTGTGCAGCAGGTAGATGGCCAGCGGCAGCGCGAAGATCGAGTGCGAGATCCAGACCGTCCAGAAGGTGCCGTTCAGCCCGCCCCCGACGTAGAGCTCCAGCAGCGGGATGAGAGTGACCTGCAGCGGCACGATCTGCAGCGCGAACACCGCGACGAACAGCGTGTCCCGGAAAGGGAACTTCATCCAGGCGAACGAGTAGGCCGCGAGCGTGGCGAGCACGATCGGGATCAGCACCGAGGGAATGGTGATGATCAGTGAGTTGACGAAGTAGCTCGACAGGTTCGCCGAGCCGCCGAACAGCACCTCCCCGTAGTTCTCCAGCGTGAAGGTGGGGCTGCTGAAGATCGTCCACCAGCCGGTCCGCTTGACGTCCGACTCGGGGCGGAACGACGACAGCAGCAGGCCGAACGTCGGGATCGTCCACAGGACGGCGATGACGATCGCGGCGAATGACGCCCACGGTGAGCTGAGCCGCCTCTTCGCCGCCGCCGCCGCGCTGCTGGCCGGAGCAATGTCCGGACCGGGGGTCTTGGTGCCCGTGTCCTTGTCGAGAACGGTCATCGCGCGTCCACCTTCCGCATCTGCCGGACGTTGTAGATCACGATCGGGACGACGAGGACGAACAGCACCATGGCGAGCGCTGCGCCTGTGCCGAAGTCGAAGAGCCGGAAGCTCTGCGTGTAGAACTCGTTCGCCACGACGGAGGTCTGGTACTGGCCGCCGGTCATCGTCCGGACGATGTCGAAGACCTTCAGCACGCCGATGGAGATCGTCGTGACCACCACGATGAGGGCTGGGCGGATGCTGGGCAGTGTGATGTACCAGAACATCCGCAGGCCGCCGACGCCGTCGAGGTTCGCGGCCTCGGTGATGTCGTCGGGGATGGCCTTGATCGCCGCGGAGAGGATCGTCATGGCGAAACCGGCCTGGATCCAGATCATCACGATGATGAGGAACAGGGTGTTCCACGGGGTCAACAGCAGGAACTGCACGGGTTCGATGCCGAGCCAGACCAGGAACTGGTTGGCCAGGCCGATCTGCTGGATCCCCTGCTGGTCGGGCCGGTACTCGTAGATGAACTTCCAGATGATCGACGCGCCGACGAACGAGATGGCCATCGGCAGGAAGACCAGCGACTTGGCGAACGCCTCGACGCGCGACCCGTCCACGAGGACCGCGTAGATGAGCCCGATGGCGGTCGCGACGATCGGGGTGAGGATCACCCAGACGAAGGTGTTGCGCAGCACGAGCAGCAGCTCGGGCTGGGTGAAGATCTTCATGTAGTTCTCGACGCCGACGAAGCCGACGCTCGTGGCGTCGAAGAACGACTGGTAGGCCGTGCGCAGGGCGGGATAGATCAGGCCGACGAGCAGCAGCAGGATCGCCGGTGCGACGAACGCGATGCTCTGCCACAGGTCGGCGCGTCGGCCGCGGGCGCGGTCGGCGACGAACAGCACCACCCCCATGACGGCGGCGAAGATGGCCACCGCCACGAGAAGCTGGCCGAATTTCTCGAACAGGGTCATGGACCGACCTCCGGTTGGACGGCACCCGCGGGCGGGCGCGGTGGGCGCCCGCCCTCGGGTTCCTACATGTGCTGCCGACTGCCGTGTGTGCCTACTTCGGCCAGGACTGCTCGATGAACGTGAGCGACTCCTCCGTGGACTTACCGGTGATCCAGTCGGTCATGCCCGTCCAGAACGACGCGGAGCCGACCGCGGCGGGCATGAGGTCGGAGCCGTCGAACCGGAACGTGTTCGCCTCGTCCTGCAGGACCTCGACCGACAGCTTGTCGATCGGGCTCACCAGGTTGGCCTCGTCGAGCCCGGTGTTGGCGCTGATCCAGCCGCCCTCCGGGGTGAACTTGGCCTTCTCGTTCGCCCACTCCGCGGAGGAGAGGTAGGCCTGGAAGGCCTGGACCTCGGGCCGGTCGGAGAACGCGGCCACGAACTCGCCGCCGACGAGGATCGTCTTGGGTGCTGCCGGGTCGATCGGCGGCAGCTCGAACGCGTACGCCGCGCCGTTCTCCGAGACGTCCGTGCCCTCGGGCCAGTTCGCCGCGTAGAAGTTGGCCTGGCGGTGCATGAAGCAGTTGCCGTCCAGGATCGGCAGGCCGCCGTCCTGGAACGTGGTGGTGGCGATCGAGGAGACCTCGCCGAGCCCGCCGTTGACGTAGGCCGGGTTCTTCAGAACCGAGCCGACCCGGTCGAGCGCGGCGCTGACCTGCGGCGCGTTGAACGGGATCTCGTGGTTGACCCACTGGTCGTAGACTTCGGGACCGTTCTCGCGGAGCATCGCGTCCTCGAGGAAGTCGGTCAGGGGCCAGCCGGTGGCCTCACCCGAGCCGATGCCCGCGCACCAGGGCTTGCCGCCCTCGGCGACGATCTTGTCGGACAGGGCGACCATCTCGTCCCACGTGGTGGGGACGGTGTAGCCCTTCTCCGTGAACTTCTGCGGCGAGTACCAGACGAACGACTTGACGTTCGCCCCCAGCGGTGCGGCGTAGAGAGTGCCGTCGACGCTGCCCGCGGACTTGTAGGTCTCCGAGAAGTACTGGTCGACGTTCGCCGCGACCTGCTGCGGGGCGGGCTTGACCGCATCCGTGTCGCGCACCAGCGTGCCGAGAAGGCCAGGCTGCGGGATGTAGGCGACGTCCGGCGGGGCGCCGGAACGGATGCGGACGACCAGCTGTGTCTCGAACTCCTTGGACCCCTCGTACACGACCTGGGCGCCGGTACAGTTCTCGAAGGCCTTGTACGAGTCGATGTGCGACTGGTCCTCGGGCGAGACGATTGAGGTGTAGAGCGTGATGCGCTTCCCGGAAAGGTCGCCGTACTGCGTGTAGGCCTCGCACTCCGGACCCTTCGCGGCCTGCTGGCCGGCGTCGCTGCCACCACACCCGGCGAGCACGAGGCTCAGACCGAGGGTGGCGCTCAGCAAGGTCGTGGTGCGTGACGGCCTGCGCAGTGTCACTGCCGACATTCACATTCTCCGCTTCGATGGGACGGAACGGGCGCCTATCGCCCGCCGCCGGGTGAGATGCAGGTCATGAAAGCGTTTACGCAGTGCAGAGCACAACATCTGGCAGTAACGATCCCGTAACTCACACGTGGGGTGACGACGCGTCGACGCGTGGTAGTGCGGCTGTGCCGACGGCCTCGGACTGTGCAAGGCTGCGACGGCCCTCACACTCGGATCGTCCGGCACGTTCCTGCCGGTGGAAGGAGCACAGTAATGGCCGCTGTGACTTATGACAGCGCGAGCCGGATCTACCCCGGCTCCACCCGACCTGCAGTCGACTCGCTCGACCTGGAGATCGCCGACGGCGAGTTCCTCGTCCTGGTCGGCCCCTCCGGATGCGGCAAGTCCACGTCGCTCCGCATGCTCGCGGGGCTCGAGGACATCGACAAGGGCTCGATCCACATCGGCGGTCGCGACGTCACGCGCATGCCCCCGAAGGACCGCGACATCGCGATGGTCTTCCAGAACTACGCGCTGTACCCGCACATGACCGTGGCCGAGAACATGGGCTTCGCCCTCAAGATCGCGGGTCAGCCGAAGGCGAAGATCCAGGAGCGCGTGCTGGAGGCCGCCAAGATCCTCGACCTCGTGGACTACCTGGAGCGACGCCCGAAGGCACTGTCCGGTGGGCAGCGCCAGCGCGTCGCGATGGGACGCGCGATCGTCCGTCAGCCGCAGGTGTTCTGCATGGACGAGCCGCTGTCCAACCTCGACGCCAAGCTGCGGGTGTCCACTCGCACGCAGATCGCCTCGCTGCAGCGCCGTCTGGGCACCACGACGGTCTACGTCACCCACGACCAGATCGAGGCCATGACGATGGGCGACCGCGTAGCGGTGCTCAAGGACGGCCTCCTGCAGCAGGTCGACACCCCTCGGGCGATGTACGACAAGCCCAAGAACGTGTTCGTCGCCGGCTTCATCGGCTCACCCGCGATGAACCTGCTGCCGGTCGAGATGGACGGCGACGTGCTCCGTTTCGGCGGTGCCGACGTACGCGTGCCGCGCCAGGCCGCCGACGCCGTCGGCGAGACCCGCTCGGTCACCGTCGGTGTCCGGCCCGAGGACATGGAGATCGTCGCCGACGGCGCGGGGCTGGCGACGGAGGTCGAGGTCGTCGAGGAGCTCGGCGCGGACGCCTACGTCTACGGCAGCACCGACGTCGGCGGCGAGCGTCGTCCGGTCATCGTCCGGGTCAACGGCCGCACCCCGCCGACGAAGGGCTCGGTCCTGCACGTGGCGCCCCGCGCCGGAGGCCTGCACCTGTTCTCCGGCGACTCCGGTGAGCGCATCGACCTGTAGCCGGTGAGTGTGGGCGGCATCCTCGTCTATCCGACGAGGGTCCCGCTCGTCGCGGTCAGCGTGTCGGACAGCGGCGCGCGCAGGTGCACCTCGCCGTCGAGGATCTCGGCCGTCGGTCTCAGCCCGGCTCGGCGCAGCAGCTTCGCGATGCCCGGGTAGCGGGCCGTACCCACCAGCTCGATCACGCCTCGCTCGGCGGCGCTGTCCGCCGCGTGCCGGATCAGCGCGGTGCCGAGGCCGCGTCCGTGCCAGGAGTTCTCCACCAGCACGGCGAGCCGGGCCACTCCCGGCCTCTCGTCGTCGAGATTGGCGAGTCCGACCGCGCTGCCGCCGTCCACGGTCACGGCGAGCACCGCCTGACCGCTCACCAGGTCGTCGAGCTCGCCGGGGGCCAGTCGTGGCGCCGGGTTCAGGAATCGAGCCCGGCGGGCTTCGGGTGAGCAGCGTGCGTGCAGCGCGGCCACCAGCGGAACGTCGGACGGGCCCGCGTCGCGGATCCGCACCTCGGAACCGTCGCGCAGCAGCAGGATCCGGTCGACTCCCTGGCTGCGCGCCGGAGAGTGCAGGGCCAGCTGGGCTGCCAGTTCGAGCAGGGCGGCGGCGCGGGACAGCTCGGTCGCGGTGAACGGCCAGGCCCGGCCCAGGCGCAACCGTTGCGCACCGACCCGCAGGCTGTGGGTGTGGCCGTCCGCGTCTGCGGCGGGATCCACCAGCCGGGCACGCAGCATCGTCGCCACCGCACGCGGTGCGCTGCCGGGGTCGGCGGCCACCATGCGCGCGAGCGCGAGCGCGGTGGTGGTGGGGTCGGACAGCTCCGTGGCGTCGGCCCGCACCAGTAGCGTGCAGGGGATCCCGGCCTGCCGCACGGCCTCGACGAGCGTGCTCGCGTCGACCGGCTCGGGCACCTTGACCAGCAGCTCGTCGGTGACGGACCCGTCGTCGGCCGGCTCGCCCACCATGTGCAGCGAGATGATGTTGCAGCCGGCGGTGCCGACAGCCGTCGCCAGCTCCCCGAGCCGGCCCGGCCGGTCCTCCAGCTCCACGTGCACACGCCAAAGCGCCACGTGCTCCACCTCCTCGTAGACGGAATCAGTTTTCACCGCGTGTGTTTCCACCCGGCTACCGGCTCGTGACAGCGGCTGTGCGGCGCGGCAGGTCGCACCGCAGGACCGAGGAGATCAGTCGAGCGCGCGGTGGGCGAAGGCGATCTCGGTGGCCACCTGCCTGAGGGTCTCGTCGACCACCAGGCTGCCGTGGCCGGCGTCGAAGCGGCTCACCTCGTAGCGGAGGTCACCGCGGGCGGCCAGCGCGTCCAGGTAGTTGTCCACCTGCCGGATGGGGCAGCGCGGATCGTTCTCGCCGGCCAGCACGAGTATCGGCGCCCGCACCTGGTCGACGTAGGTCAGCGGTGACGCCCTCCGGTAGGCCTCGGGGAGCGCCTCGGGCGAGCCGCCGAACAGCGCCCGGTCGAAGGCCCGAAGTTGCTCCATCTCGTCGGCGTACGCGGTGAGGTAGTCGGCCACCGGCACGCCCGCGAGTCCCGCGGCCCACCGTTCGGGCTGGGTGCCCACGGCCAGCAGAGCCAGATAGCCACCCCACGACCAGCCCTCGACGACGCAGCGCGCCGGGTCGACGATTCCTGCTGCGACGCAGTGGTCGGCCACGGCGGCCACGTCGTCCAGCTCGGTCAGCCCCGGCCTTCCCTCGATCGCGTCGCGCCAGGTCGAGCCGTAGCCCGTCGAGCCCCGATAGTTGACCTCGACGACGACGAACCCGGCGTCCACCCACGCCGCGCGCACCGCCGAGAACCGGTCCTCGTCGGCCGCGTGCGGGCCACCGTGCAGGCTGAACACCGCACGGGTCGCCCGCGGGGCGCCACCCGATCCGGCGACACTCGATCCCGCGCCGACCGACCCGGCGCCGTCGATCAATGGCGGCCGCGCGACCAGCGCGTGCACCGGCCCACCGGGCCCGTCGACCCACAGGTCCTCCACCGCCACCGAGCCCGGTGCGCGCTCCCCGGGCGGGGTGACGAGCACGCGGTCGGTGCCGTCGGGGTGCAACGTGCGGACCGTCGACGGTTCGGCGGCCGATGAGCACGTGTACTCCACCGTGCCGTCGGGCCGCACCTCGGCGGATCCGACGCAGCCCTGCGCCGCGGGCAGTTCGGTCACCTCACCGGTGGCCAGGTCGCAGCGGTGGAGCCGGGTGCGGGCGGCGTGGGTGTGATGGACGAGAAGGAACTCCCCGTCCGGGGCGAAGTCGGCGCTCACCTCACCGGGCAGGTCCAGCGACAGCTCGGTCTCCGTGTCGTCCAGGACGTTCCAGACCAGCAGTTCCTCGCGGCCGTGACGTTCGTGCAGCAGGAGGAGCCGTCCGTCGCCGGCCCTGGGTGCGAAGGCGAGCGGCTCGAGGCCGCGGCCCGCGCCGTCGTGCTTCTCGGCGACCGTCGAGCCGTCCGAGGTGCGCAACACGCGGACCGCGGGGTGTCGGGAGTCGCCGTG
>JAJAZD010000132.1 GCA_026785945.1 Pseudonocardia sp.
ACCGAACCGTCCGCGGATGCGGACGGTTCGGTCGGGTGTGTGGGAAGGTGCGGTCGGGTGTGTGGGAAGGTGCGGTCAGCGGCACTCGAACGGGGTTCGGAGGATCAGAACCTGAAACCGCCGAAGCCGCCGAAGGAGCCGGTGTCCAGGGACGCCACGTCGAAGGACGGCGTCGATCCCGAGAAGATGGACGTGTCGAGCGCCGGTGACGAGAGACTTCTCAGGTCCGCCGTGGGCAGGGGCGCGGCGACAAAGGTCGGCGCCTCTGACGACACATCCGACGCCTTCCAGGCATCGAGCGCGGGAACGGTGGCCGCCTGCACCCCCACCCGATTCACCGCCGGGATGTCGACCACCGGCTCGTTCAAGGACACGTTCAGCGCCGGTATCGGATCGGTGATGCCGAAGCCGACGGCGGAGGTGCCCCGCAGGTCCGACGCGGACTCGCTGACGGGGCCCACGGCGACGGTGCGCCGAACTCCGACGACGACGATCCGGCACCTGTCGTGTCGTCGTCGAGCACAGGTGCGGCCGATGCCGTCCCGGCGCTGAGGACCACGAGGCCCGCCGCCCCGGCTGGCACCGCCCCCGCCGCAGCCACCCCGCCGGGCGCGCGACGCCGGTCGCCATCGACGGCACAGGGATTGACCAGGCGGTGCTGATGCCGCGAACGAAGACTCGTGGCCATGTCTGCACCTGCTTCTCAGTTCGTACCAACACGTCTTCGCCGGACTGGGCGATAGGCGCATCGTCGAGGCATGCCCGGAGCAATCTCCGGCATGCTGTCCTCAGCCAACTTTTCAGAACTCAACCGGCCACCGTCAGCCGAAGCCCGGGCTGCGTGATCACCCTGTCGAGCGAGAACGGCCCGGCACCGATCGCGCAGCACGAGTCGCTGCGCCGACCGACCCAGTCGCCGCCGCCGAAGGAACCGTGTTCGAGGACGCTGTACCGAAAGACGGTGTCGTCGATCCTGCTCGTTCAGGAACAATTCACACCTCCGGCAGATCGGACGCGGGAATGCCACCACCGGGTCATCGAACGACACCATCAGCCCATCGGACGCAGGGACGTCGGGCTCGTCCACGGCCCTCCTGAACTGGTCCGCGACGCGGGCTCGCGCGACAACCGCCCCCCGGTGTGCCGAACCGATCTCGGCCTGACGACTATGTGGTTCACGCTCTCGGTCGACATCCGCCAGGAGTACCAGTGTTCAACTACTCACCGTATCCGGCTGTTCTCGGTGCGCCACTGCGCGTCCGCCTGCTCCACGCAGTGGGTGAGTTCGTGGAACCCCTGCGGCCCCGAGGTTCGGGCGACCGTTCCGAGCCATGCGTCGAGTTGTGGGCTGCCTTGGCCGCTGACGCCCTCGCCCCCGGGCCCGGTGACGTACAACCCGCGACGCTGGACGCGTACCGGACCCACGGGGCCCACTGCGCCGCCGCCGGTGCGTCGCTCGACACCGCCCTCGGCGACGTCGATCTCGCGGTCACGTACCTGCTTCGCAACTGGTGGCCGCTGGTCGCCGACCACGACCTGTCTGACATGTTGCCGATCTGCGCCCGGCTGGAGGGCGCCCGCAATCCGTTGCGGCGCGCCGTCAACGACGGCTTCGTGTCGTGGACGGCCAAGGTGGGGGCGCACTCGGTCGCGCGCCGGGCGGTCATCGCCGCCCTGATCGCCGGGCGCACACCTGACGAGGACGTCGTGGCGGCCAGCCGACTCGTCGTCGCCGCCGCCTACTGCGTCGTGTCCACACCAGCACCGACGGCGAACGACGATGCCGTGGCGGCCGCGCTGCGGGTGCGCCTTCCCGCGGGCGACGTCCTGTGGAGCCGCGAGGACGACCTGCTGTGCGTTCTCGTGCCCTGCCCTCCTGGGCTCGGTGCGGAGGACACGGTTGCCGTGGATGCGGTGCTGCAACCGGTGTGGCGCCTGCCGGGTGCCACGGCGGTGGGTGCGACGGCGCCCGGCCGGACGCTCGACGAACTGCCCGCCGCGAGGCGCAGAGCAGCCGAGGCTCTGAGCCTCGCCCGGGCCGTCGGTCGGTGGGGTGTGGTGTCACACCGGTCCCTCGTCGTGGAGCGCGCACTGCAGAGCAGCCCCGACGTCCGTGCCGAGCTGGCCGGACTGGTCCACCGGCTGGCCGAGCATCCGCATCTGGTCCGCACCCTGCGGGTGCTCTACTCCTGCGACCTCGAACGCGGCCGGACGGCGAGCGAGCTCGGGATCGCGCGCCGCACCCTGACCAGCCGGCTCGACCGCGTCGAGGGACTCACGCGGATCCGTCCGACGTCCTCGCGGGGGGTGCAGGTGATGCTGACCGCACTCGCCTCGTCCGACCTCGACCGCCGCCGGTGAACCGCGCGACCCGCGGTCAGTGGACGAGCCGTGTCACCGGCTGCTGTACCCGACGTATCGCGTTGTCCACCAGAGCGATCAGCGCATCGCGGACCGACACCCTGTCGCGCGCGTCGAAGGTGACCATCGGGACGTGGGGGTCGACGTCCAGCGCCCAGCGTATCGAGTCGAGTCCGTGGGTCAGGCGCCCGTCGAAGAGGTTGACCGCGACCACGAACGGCAGGTCCATGTCCTCGAAGTAGTCGACGGCAGGGAAGCAGTCGTCGAGGCGGCGGGGGTCCACGATGACCAACGCACCCACCGCGCCGAAGGCGATGTCGTCCCACAGGAACCCGAAGCGGTCCTGTCCCGGTGTGCCGAACAGGTACAGCTTGATGTTCTGGTCGATGGTGAGACATCCGAAGTCCATCGCGACGGTCGTGGTGTGCTTGTCCGGCAACAGAGCCGCGTCGTCCACCGTCGACGAGACCTCGGTCATCTCCGCCTCGGTGCTCAGCGGGTCGATCTCGGAGATGCTGGCCACGGTGGTGGTCTTGCCCACCCCGAAACCACCGGCGATGACGATCTTCAATGGGACAGGGGTCGACATCGGCTACACCTCGTCGAATTCAGGAGATCGCACGGAGTCCACGCAGCACTCTCTCGAGGATCTGGGGGTCACGCGAGGCCTCCGTCGACGCCCCGTGGACGGCGAGGTGCCCGGCGGCGTGCAGCTCCGAGACGAGCACGCGCACCGTGCCGACCTGGAGCCCCAGAGTGGCCGCCACCTCGGCGACCGAGATCGGCGCTCGGCACAGCGACGCGATGTCACGCCGCTCGAAGCTCAGCTGCCGCCAGCTGCCGTCGATCTCGCGGGTCACGACCTGGGCTTCGAGCGGCAGGTCCGTCGCCGCCACCACCCGGCCCCCGGTCAGCAGGAACGGGCGGACCGCCGACGGCCGGGTCTCCGATTTCCGCTCGTGATCGCCCGCCACCCTCGTCACACCATCGACTTCTTGAGCTCGGCGATGGTCGCCGGGGTGAGCATGTGTCCGACCCTGGCCGCGAACATCGTCATGTCGTAGGCGACCCCACCCAGGCTGGCCGACCGTTCGGCGATCACACCGAGGACCGAGGTCTCGCTGATCGCCGTGATGACGAAGTAGCCACCGGTCATGTCGACGATGACCTTGTGCAGGCCGCCCAGATGGTAGGAGCGCGCGGCGCCACCGGCCAGGCTGATCATGCCGGAGACGACGGCCGCGAGACGCTGTGCGCCGGCCGGGTCCGCGGTGGTGGACGCGGCGATCAGCAGGCCGTCGGCCGAGACGGCGATGGCCTCCGTGACACCGTGGGTCTCGTCGACGAACTTGCCCAGCAGCCACTGGAACTCCTGCGCCTGCGGGCTGAGGCCGATGGTGGTGTCGCCGGTCATGGATGTCTTCCTTCGGTCGTCTGTACGGCACCGGTGGTGTAGGCGCCACCGGCCGAGTCCCCCGCGGTGTCCGCGATCGCGTCAGGTGCCGCGTCGGGCGGGGTCGCGGGCGTGGCGTAGATGTCGCCGATCGCCCTGGTGATACCTGCCTCGATGTCATCGACGAACAGCCGTACGGCATCGGCGTCCGCCCTGGCCTGCGCCTGCAGATCGAGCCGTGCACCCCCGCTGCGGCCGCCGCTGGGGATCCGGGCGCCCCGCACCCGGCGGTTCAGGCCCTCCGCGCCGGGGGGTGGTGGTGGCGGCGCCGGCGGCGCTGTGTCGAACTGCCCGGGTTCGAGTCGGGCAGATTCGAGCTGGGCAGAATCGCGTTGCGCCGGCTCAGGACGCGCCGGCTCTGCCGGCTCTGCCTGTGGCAGCGGAGGCTGCGGCGCCCGCATCGGCGGAGCCGCAAGGCTGCGCAAACCGGCCCCGGGAAGATCCTCGGCGGCCCGCCGCTCGCCTTCGTCGAACTGGTCGAGGCTCTCCCGGGCGGTGTCGGGCGAGTCCTGGAGCTCGAGACGGTGCCGGCCGAGACTGCCCCCGTTGCGCTGCCGGCTGCTGCCGCGGATCCGCCGCTGCAGCCCGCCCCCGGGCGACCCGGCCTCCTCGTTGCCGCCGCCGCCGTTCCCGTTGCCGTTCCCGCCGCCGTGCCTCCCCGCGTACCCGTTGTCGGACGCGGCGGCCCCGGCAGGTGAGAACTGCTCCGTGCCGACCGGTGGGGCGGGCGCGACCCGCGGCAGGGGACGTGTCGTGGGCGCGTCCTCGGCGACCTCCGGTTGCCCGACAGGCCACCCGGTGCCCTGCACGAGCCGGGCCGGGATCTCGACCGTCGCGGTCAGCCCACCGCCCACCGTCGGGCGCAACGCGACCGCGACGCCGTGGCGTCGCGCCACCCGCCCGACTACGAACAGGCCCAGCGCACCGGTGGGGGCGATCTCCAGCCGCTCCCGGTGGACGAGGCGTTCGTTCTCCGTGGCCAGCTGCTCCTCGCTCATGCCGATCCCGTGGTCGGTGATCGCGATCTCGCACCCGTGGCGGGTGACCGAGGACGTCACGAGGACCTCGGTCTCGGGCGGGGAGAAGGAGGTGGCGTTGTCCAACAGCTCGGCGATCAGCAGCGCGACGTCCGCCGCGGCGCCGGCCCGCACGACGATGTCGGTGAGGGGGCGGACCGACACCCGCTGGTAGCCCTCCACGTCGCCGACCGCGGAGCGGACCAATGTGGACAGCGTCTCCGGAGTGGCGTCGAGCTCGGCGGCGCTCGACCCGGACAGCACCATGAGACTCGTCGCGTAGCGCCGCAGCCTGCTCGTCAGGTGGTCGAGGCGGTAGAGCCGGTCGAGGCGGTCGGGGTCCTGCTCGTCGTGCTCCAGCACGTCGATCATGCCCAGCTGGCGGGCCACGATGCCGCGGGTCCGGCGGCCGACGTGGTCGAACATGACCGCGGCGTTGCGCTGGATCGCGACCTGGCGCTCGAGCAGGAGCGCGGCAACCGCCTGAACCCGGTTGAACGACGCCGCTACCGCTCCGAGCTCGTCCGGTGCGTGCATGTCGACGGCCGCCAAGGTGGGCGGAGCGTCGCTGGGCGAGTCGGCGTCGGACACGCGCACGAGCTCCGCACGGGCCAGTTCGGCCACGCGGTCGGCCGCGACCGCCAGACGACGCAACGGCCGCGCCACCGAGCGCCCGATCACCACGGCGGCACCGATGATCAAGGTCACGGCGAGCACGAGGACCATCCCGACCAGCGACGCCGCCGTGCCCGCCTGCTGCGCGGAGGCCGTGGCGGACCGGCTGATGCCGGCCGCCAACTGCTCCTGGGTGAGTGCGCGCAGCGTCGCATGGGCCCGGAGCGTGCCCAGCAGCTGAGCGGCAGACGGCGATCCGGGCTCGACGAACCGCGCCGGGTCGGCCCGCAGCCCGCCGACGAGCGCATCCACCCGCTGCCCGGTCGTACCGGTGTCCACCACGCCGAGCGCCAGTACCTGGGCCGGGGTCGCCCGTGCCGTCACGCTCTGCCTGTGCACGGCCGCGACGGCCCTCGCGTCGGCGGCGCGCGACGCGGCCGAGCCGCTTGACGGCGGCGCGACCACCGCTTCGAGGACGGCCGCCTCCATGACACCGTTCTGTCGTGCCCAGCGGATCAGCGCGGGAGCCGCCGTGGCCTCCGTGGCCGAGGACTCCAGGCCGGCGGTGGCGATCAGTTCCTGCACCGCGTCCTCGAAAGTCGATACCACCTGCTGCGCCGCGACCTCGCGGGCGGTCACCGCGGCCCGCAGCCCGTCGAGACCACCGGTCAGGACACCGGCGCCGGCCACGGCGGCGGGCATCTCGGCGCCGAGACCTCGCTGCAGGGAACCGATCCGGTCGGCCACGACCGCCCGCTGCTCGAGCAGCGGACCGGGCCGCGCCGAGGGTGCGGCAAGGTAGGCCAGGCTCAGCAGGACCTCGTCCTGCAGCCCGGAGACCGCAGGTCCCACCAACGCTCCGGTACGCGCCTCGCGCGCGGCCGAATCCGCCTCGCGGAAGAAGTCGAGCTGGGCCGCCAGGAGGGGCACGCCGGTGAACACGACCACGATCAGCGGGATGACCGCGGCCAGGGTGAGCCGCTCGCGAACCTGCAGATCAGGTCTGCGCATCGTCGTACTCCGGTCGCTTACGGACCGACCTCCCGACCCGCACCAGCTCATCGGCCTGCAGCAGGGATCGGGCGTCGACCATGACCACGCCGTCCTCGCTGGGCTCGGGTGGCCGTGCATCGTCCTCACGCGCCAGATCGGGCCTCGCCGGTGCCAGAGCGCGCCACAGCAGCCCACCGGCGACCACGACCGCCAGCAGTATCGCGAGGATCGCGAGCACCCGCCCGCCGGTCAGGCCTTCGGCCTGGCCGGCGAGGCGCCGGTCGAGCTCCGCGAGTACGGCGCGCTGCAGGTCGACGGCTGTGCGGATGGCCGGGTCGGACCGGTCCGCGCCCTCCAGGGCGCCGTCCGCCGTGCCGGTGAGGGCACTCGACGGACCCAGGTCGGCGACCGCTCCCCCGAAGTCTCCGATGCGGGCGAGCAGTGCCGGATCGGTCGCGGGCGCCGACACGTCGACCCCGCGCCGCAGCGTCTCCTGCACCCGCGTGGCCTCGAACAGGACAGCCTCGCGCGCGGCTGCGGCCGGGCCGGCGGCCTGGGGGTCGGAATCGTCGGGCCCCGCCGGGGCAGCGCCCGCGGCGAAGCGTCCCGCGGCCGAGACGAGCGCCGGCAGGTGGACCATCGCCGCCTCGCTCAGCGGGCGGACACTGTTCCCGTCGCCCGGTACGCCTGTGCCGTCGGCCACCACCTCCAGCAGACCGCGGACCAGTTCGGCGCTCTCACCCGCGGCGAGGGCAGCCTCCGGCCCCGCGCCCGCGCGCCGCGCGAGACCGTCCAGGTCGGAGCGCAGGCCGGTCCAGCGATCGGTGGTGGACAGTGTCGCGCCGAGGCGGGCATCCGCCGCGTCGACCGCGGTGAGTGCCTGCCCGACGGCCTGTCCGTCGATGTTGTCGCCCCGGGCTGCGGCGGCCTGGGCCGTCGCCAGCTCGCCGAGCAGCGGACCGGCCGCGCGCGCGTAGCCGACGCCCGCCCTGGCCCGGTCGATGTCCGCGGCTTCCTGCGTCGTCGACGCGGTGACCAGTGCGAACAACACCGCACTCGGCAGCAGGAGCGCCAACGCGATGGCGAACGCCCGGCCCACCCGCCGAGCCCGATCCGTGTCGGTCACCGCACACCTTCTCCACCGCGCGCGGGCCTCGGGCGCGGTCCAGCCGCCGAAGTGGGCGGCGGACCGCCCGACATCGGCGGGCGGGGCGACGCAGAACCGCCCATCGTGGCACCGAACATCGGGGCACCGGGGACGGCAGGGCCGTTCATCGGACCGCCTCGCGGCGGGCGGGACGGCGGCGGCGGGCCGGGCACCGCTATCGGGGCGGCAGGCAGCCCTGAGTCGTACGCCGACTCGCCGTGCAGCGAGAGGTCGAGTCCGACCTGCTCGACGCGGCTGCTGACCCGGTTGCCCACGATGCGGTCGAGCAGGGAGCCGAGCAGGAACGTGACGACGAAGGAGTACGCCGCGACAGCGAGGACGGTGAGTACCTGGGCACCGAGCAGGGAGTACTGCCCGCCCGCGAACAAACCGTCCGCACCGTCGGGGTTGACCGATGTCCTGGCGAAGAGGCCGACGGCCACCGATCCGATGGCACCCGCCACGAGGTGCACCCCGACGACGTCGAGGGCGTCGTCGTAGCCGAACCAGGACTTGAGAGACACGGCGAGCGCGCACAGCCCGCCGGCCACGAGGCCGATGACGAGTGCGTCGAGCGGCGCGACGTAACCGGCGGCGGGCGTGATGGCGACCAGACCGCACACCACGCCCGACGCGGCTCCGAGGGTGGTCGCCTTGCCGAACCGCAGCCGTTCGACCGCCGCCCAGGCCAGCAGCGCGGCAGCCGCCGCGGTGTGGGTGTTGAGGAGCGCGTAGCCCGCGACCTTGCCGGCCGCCAGGGCCGAGCCCCCGTTGAACCCGAACCAGCCGAACCAGAGCAGGGCCGCTCCGAGAAGGACGAACGGCAGGTTGTGGGGGCGTGTGGAGATGTCGGGCCAACCGCGGCGGCGCCCGACCACCAGTGCCATCGCCAGTGCCGCGGCGCCTGCGTTGACGTGCACGACGGTCCCGCCCGCGAAGTCGAGTACGCCGGTCTGCGCAGCCCACCCCGACGGGGCGAAGATCCAGTGCGCGACGGGTGCGTACACAAGGATCGGCCAGAGGATCATGAACGGCACGAAGGCACCGAACTTCCAGCGGTCGGCGGGCGCGCCGATGATCAGAGCCGCGGTGACGATGGCGAACATGAGCTGGAACCCGGCGAACACCACCGGCGGGATCCCGATGTCCTCCAGCCCCGGCACGGGCCGGTCGATGTCGACCATGCCGACCATGGAGAAGTCGCCGATGAACGGGTTGTCGCCACCGAACGCGAGGCTGTGGCCCACGAGCACCCACACGACGCCCACCAGAGCCATGGTGGCCAGGCCCTGCATGAGCATCGTGAGCACGTTCCGGGCCGGGACCATGCCACCGTAGAACAGTGCCAGCCCGGGCGTCATCAGCGAGACGAGCGCGGTGCTGACCAGGACCCATGCGGTGGCACCGGCGTCGACGCCGACGGGCTGAACCATGGCCGAATGGTCACCCGGTCGGCGACCGGGCGGGGCACCCCAGGTGGGCCCTGTGCCGCCGCCGAGGTCACCGTGTGCACAGTGCGTGTCCCATCTGTGCCCTTCGCTTCAGGGACGGACGCGCCTCAGGCTAGGATGGCTTGTTCGAGCTGGCCCGGCAGCTCGGCCGCAAGGATCTCGGCGGGCAGCATCCGCACGAGCTCGGGGTTGCTCTCCGCCTTGGACCGGTACGCCCAGCGCAACAGGTCGCGCAGCACCTGGACCAGTTCGGCCGAGACGGTCTCCGGGCTGTACGCCAGCACCCACGAGTAGCCCATCGTGCCCGAACACGGGCGGAAGGCGACGGCGTCGTTCGTGTCCGCGACCGGCGAGGTCAGTGACACCGCGGCCCCGGAGCTCACCAACGACATCACCGAAGCCGTGTCGGTCGCCCGGAACTGGACGTTCGGCTCGAACCCTGCCCGCCGGCAGTCACGCAGCATCGCGTGGTTCAGCTCCGCCTCGGGACGGTTCACCCAGGCCTCCCCCGCGAGTGCCGAGAGCTCGACGACGGGCTCCTTGGCCAGCGGATGGTTGGCCGGGAGGAGGATCCACCCGCGCTCGTGCAGGACCTCCTCGACGACGACGCCCGCCGGCGGTGGGGGCGAGTCGTCCCAGTGCAGCCCGTGGTAGAGATCGGCCTCGCCCGAAGCGACCGCGCCGAGGCCGTCCTGGGCGCCACCGGCGTTGATCTCCCACCGGGTGCCGGGCACGAAGTGCTGCAACAGTGGGAGCATCAGCTCGAACGGCAGCACGAACGTCCGCACCCGCAGCGCCGCCGGCGCCCGGCCCGGCTCGGGCGCGTCGGAGATGCGGGCCACGCGTTCGAGGATCGTGCGCGCCCTGCGGAGCACCGCCCGGCCGCGGTCGGTGGGCACGACCCCCTGCGCGGAGCGCTGGAAGAGGTCTCCCCCCAGTGACTCCTCGATACGGCGCAACTGGTTGCTCACCGAGGGCTGGGCGATGCCGAGCGCGCGTGCCGCGGCGGACAGGCTGCCCCCGTCGGCGACCGCGACAACGAGTCGCATGTGACGGACGTCCAGGTCCATGCAGCCACCTTAGCGCTCGTTCACGACCATTCCTCGGGATACGGGGTCACGTAGGGCACGCGCGCCAGGCGGAGCTCCTCGGCCACCAGGTCGGCCACCGACCCCGCCTCGCCGTCCGGCCGCCACAGCAGGAGCAGCGTGCGCCGCGCCGCGGGGTGGTCGATGATCCGGCGGACGACCCCTTGTTCGAGGTCGAGGGGGTCGGCCAGCCGGATCAGCCGGCCCGAGGCCACGGCCGCGGAGATCTGGCGCGGATCGGTGTAGGTCGAGGCGATCTGCGGCGTGAAGCCGGCCGCGATGCCGATCGCGCGCAGCATCTCGGCCTCACCGGACGCACTGCGCACGGCCCAGGCCGCCTCGGCCAGGTAGGCCGGCGCGAGCCGCCCGCCGGCGAGCCGGTGCCCCGCGGAGAGGGCCACGACGATGTGCTCACCCTCGACGACGGCACGCCGGGGCCAGCTCGGCGGGAGGTCGTCGGGTGGGATGCCGAGACTCTGGCACAGCGCAAGGTCGAGCTCACCCCGTTCCATCGCGGACAGGAGGTCCTGTTGGGTACCGAACTCGATCTCCGAATAGAGGCCGTGGACGGTCCGCAACCGCGGGATCGTCGGGATCGCGGCCAGCTCGGCCACGCTGCCGATGCGCAGCGGCCGGGCGGCGGACCCCAGCGAGCGCCGGCCGTCGTCGAGCGGCACCGCCCAGGACCGGCTGGCGTGCCAGTCCTCGATGGCGGCCACGAGCTGACGGGCGAGGTCGGGTGACACCGCGTCGGTGCGCCACACCAGGACCAGGCCGCTCAGCGCGGCGCCGCGGTAGGGCCGGACGACCGTGCCCGGACGGGTCGGTGGCACGTGCGCCACGAGTGCCACCGCCTGGCCGGCCGCCACCATCTCCTCGGCCGCGTCGTCCGTGTCGAGCCGGTAGCGGATGTCGGGTTCGAAGCCGCGGCGGACGCACTCGGCGACCACGGCGTCGGCGAGCGCCGGTTGCGCCCTGGTGCACCACGTCTCGCCCGAGAGCTCTATGAGATCGAGCAGGTCGACCCCTGCGAGACGGTGCGTGTCGGGCAGGAGCACCTGGAGCGGCGCACGGTCGACCTCGTGCACCCGCAGGCCGCTCCTCCCGGCCGGGGGCCATTCGGCGTGGGGCCACCGCACCGTCGCCGCCGCCTCGGCGGTGCCCGCGAGCAGCGCCTCCACGGCGCCGTAGGCCTCCGTCAGCCGGGTGCTCAGGAGCACCTCCGGCCTCATCGCGGCGAAGCGGGCGGCCACCGGAGTCAGCAGGTACTCGGGCCCGACGAGCCGCAGCGTCGATGAGCCGTCGCGCCGGGACTCGGCCACCAGCTCGACCATGTCCGCGAGCACCCCTCGGGCGAGCTCCAGCACCTCGCGGCCCCGGGTCGTCGGGGTGAGCGTGCCCGCCGACCTGTTGAAGAGCGGCTCGCCGACACCCGACTCGATGCGGCCGAGTTGCCCGGTCAGGGCGGCCCGCGACAGCCCGAGGACCTCGGCGGCCCGGGACTCGCTCCCGGCGTCGGCGATCACCACCAAGCGCCGCAGATGGCGCAGCTCGAGTTCCACTGCCCGGAGGGTAGCGCCACGCCTCGACCTCGGGTCCGGCGTGGGTGGGCACCGCCCATCCGGGTGGTCAGCCGGCGTGCAGCTCCCGGACGTCGAGCAGGGCCCGAGCGGAGAGCGCGGCGCCCAACACCTGGATGCCGCGGGTCGACCGCGGGTCCAGGCCGGTCAGCGCAGCGACACGGTCCAGTCGCAGCGACAGGCCGCCCCGGCTGAGGAACAACGCGGCGGCGGTGCGCGTGCGGTCCAGGTCGAGATCGAAGAAGGTCGTGAGGGTCACCAGCAGGCGCCGGTCCGCGTCGAGCAGATCCAGCACCGCCGCGACCCGCTCCAACCCGTGGGGATGGTCGGCCAGGGCGGTTTCCAGCGCCATCTCCTGCTCCCCGACCAGCGAGGCAGGCAGCCTGATCGCGGCAGCCGCCTCGACGAGCCGGCGCGCTGCGGACGCGGCGACCGGGATCCGCATCGGGTCGGTGGCGAACGCACCCGCCGCCCGCATGCCGCCCTGGGCGGTGACCCAGCGCGCGACCGCGTTCCACACCCGAGGGCGGGCAGCGGCGGAGTCGACCGGCACGAGCAGGTGGTACTGCCGGTTCACGGGAGCGGACAGCGTCCCGCTCGGGAGGTCCCGGATGCGCGGCTCTTCAGTCCCCGACAGGACGACGACGAGGTACGCCGAGGCCACCGCGAGGTCGCACGACTCGGCGCTGGCCTGCTCTCCCAGACCCGCGAGCAGCCGCTCGGCGAGCTCTTCCCTGCGGTCGGCCTGCTGCCGACCGGGGTCGAGCTGCCCGGAGTAGATGGTGACGAGCAGGCGTTCCATGGCCCCGTTGTTCTGCGAGAGCCACTGGGAGAAGCGCAGCAGTTCGGTGACGTCACCGGGCTCGGCCCGCGCCCACAGTTCGCTGAAGGTGTCGACGATCGCGGAGCGGCAGAACCTCTGCACCGCGGGCAGCGGCGCACCGCGACGCGCCATCCCCGCGAAGTGCGCGGCGAACCGCAGGAGATCTGCGTCCTCGAAGCCGACGCCTCGCTCGCACAGCTCGAGCTGCCGGCCGAGCTCCACCATGAGGAAAGTCTGGTCCTCGCCCCGCGAGCGCCAGGCGGCGGTCGCGAACTCCGGCAGGTCGGACTCGATCCGCGCCAGCACCTCGACGACGATCTCCGGGACCAGCGGCAGGAACCGGCTCAGGGTGATCGGGCGGGCCGACCCGAGCCGGTGCACCGTGGCAACCGGGCGCGACGCGGCTGGGGCTGACATGACGGTCCTCCTCCGTTTTGGGGAGCGGGCTGGAGCGGCCCGGTCGTGCGGACACAACTGTGGTCGATGAGAACAGTGCGCAGGCACTATCGCTTCTGCGGGCGGTCATAGCTTTCGGTCACCACCCGGGACTCCGGGCTGTTCCGGTCGTGACTTTCTGACTCGATCAGGTGACCTTGGGTGACTCTGAGTACGCGTTCCGGTCCCGATGAAGACTCGCAGGCTGAGTCGGGGCGTCCCCGGTGGGGGGCACAGCTCTGGTTCTCCGGACCTGCCCTCCGCTGTGTCCCCGGAATCCCTCCGCTGTGTCCCCGGAATACTGTGCGGACACCGGTGTGCGATCCGACTGCACCCCGGAGCGCAGATCGAGGTCGCCGTGCGCTTCCGCATCCTCGGGCCGCTGGAGGTCGAGGCCGGCGGCGGACCCGTCGAGGTCGGTGGACCCAAGCCGGGGCGCTGCTGGCCGCGCTGCTCGTAGAGCGCGGCACGGTCGTCTCGGTCGACCGGTTGGTCGACGCGATCTGGGGGGATCGGCCGCCGCGCGGCGCGGTCGGCGCGCTGCGGGCCTACGTCTCCCGGTTGCGGGCCGCCCTGGGCGCGGAGGCCCGGCTGCGGTCCTGCGCGCCCGGTTACGTCCTGGGCGTCGCCGACCACGAGCTCGACGCGGCGGAGTTCGAGCAGTTGCTCGTCGCGGGGCCGTCACGGCCGTCGGCTATCACGAACGGGCACCGGGCCTGCCCTCGTCCTGCGGCTGGTCACGTCGCTGTCGGAGCTGGCACACCTGCGGGTGGGCTACGAGTCGGCCGACTGGTCCGAGCGGGCGCTGGACCTCGCGCCGCGCGGGCGGGCGTGTTCCCGGGCATTGTTCGACGAGGCCGGCGAGCTCGCGGCATCGGTGCAGAACTTCTGGTGGTGCGGCGTAGCACTGATGGAGGCCGCAGCCACCCGTGCGGTGCACCGCGGACACGCCGAGGCGGCGCGGGCGTTCGTCGACGTGCTCGACCACTGGGACCGGGTCGGCGACTGGACCCAGCAGTGGCTCAAACCTCCGCTACGTCGTGCGGCTGCTGGTCCGGCTGCATCTGTCCCGCTGATCCCGGCCGGGGTGGCGCCGACGGACCTCACGTCCGGTGGCCATGAACCTGGCGGTCCGGCCGGGAGCGCCGCCCGCGACGTGATGGACCGCGGGCGGCGCCGGGACGGGAATCAGAACTCGTACTTGACATTCAGGAAGTTCAGCCGGTTCTCGCCCGGTCCGTTGTTGTTGCCGTTGAGCGTGGGCCGGATCAGCTGGATGGACGGCCCGATCTGCAGCTTGCCGTTCTCACCGATCCTGGTCCGGAGGTTGGCCCCCGCCTCCAGGATGTTCTTGCCCACGGTGTTGCCGTTGAGATATCCGCCGGCCGACAGGCTACGGACCCCCTCGGCGAACAGCTCGAAGTTGGTGTCCCGGTTCCCGGCGGACAGGTTTCCCCGAAGGGTGGCAG
The DNA here is from genome assembly GCA_026785945.1 of Pseudonocardia sp. Classification (GTDB taxonomy): domain Bacteria; phylum Actinomycetota; class Actinomycetes; order Mycobacteriales; family Pseudonocardiaceae; genus Pseudonocardia. Next base: position 14,432 of record JAJAZD010000132.1, read on the forward strand.
CCGTGGTCGTGGGGTACCCCCGAAGCTCGGATCCGGCCCTGGTCGGCACCTCGATGCGACCGAATGGGGTGCTGATCGACAGTGCGCCCAACACGCCGGCCTGAACTCCGAATCCCCGGGTGGGAAGCGGGTTGGACCTGAGGGCCAGCTGGGCGCCGGCGGTCGCGGTCGGCTGGGACGCGGAGTCCTTCTGGTCCGGACCGCCCGCACCGCTGATGGTGGTACCACCGTAGATCCTGAACTGCCCGTTCTGACCCGAGCTCGGTCTGCCGTCGGCGTCGACGGTGCGCCCGAACGGGACGGTGGCCGACGCCAGTGCCGACGCCGACGTCTCGAACGACGGGTCCGAACCCGGGAAGCCGGCGTCGAAGCCCCGGTTGCTGCCGCGCACCTCGGTTGTGGTGGAGATTCCGGCCGACAGCCCGTTGCTGGGATTGCCCACTCCGGTGAAGGTACTGGCTTCGCCGCTCGGTGGCAGCCGTGAGTCGGTGTTGATGGGTCGCAGGTTGCCGGCGGAATCGGACCGGTATCCGACCGGTTGCGTGCCTCTGAGGGCATCGGCGCCGCCGCCGTTCAGAGCCGGTGAGACCTGGGCGACGGTCACGTTCCCCGTGTCACCGGCGCCGCCACTGACGGGTGTGGCACCGCGTGCGACGGTGAAGTCACCAACGCCGGTGGTGAACGGGCCGCTGCCAACAACCGAGCTGGGCTGTTCGTCGAACTGGACGTCGGAGAACTGGAACTGCTCGTCGGCGCCGAAACCGGCGCCGGACCCACTTCCCGGTTCGTACGAGACCGGCAGGTACTCGGTGCCGACCCCGGCCGTGGTCCCACCACCCAGCGGCGCGTCCGGCGGCGCAGAATCTGTGAAGTCCGCTCCGGTCGCCAGCTCGTCCACCTCGATCGTGGGCCAGTCGGTCTCCAGGCTCTTCGACGACTCGACCGCGTCCGGCGTCGCGTCGGACGGTGAGTCGGGCAGTGAGTCGGTCGGCCCCAGTGCGGGGCTGCTGAGTAGATCTGAGGAGGAGGTCGACGGGACGACCTCGGGCACGTCGGCGGTCGCGATCGCGATCCCCTCGGCCGGCGGCTCGCTGATAGGCGAGAACCCCGTCTCCAGCAGGCTGTCCACCGCGTCGATGTCAGTCTGATCGGCCACGAACGGCGTGACCGAGACATCGGTCGTCGGGGAGACGTGCACCTCGGGGGTCTGCTGGGGTGCGAAGTCGGTGGAGGAAGCGTCCACGTATGCGAAGTCGGTCGACACGGCGGCGGGGATGTCGACCGTCGACGCGATGGAGTAGTCGGTGGACGGGGCGGAGAAGTCGACCGCCGACGGAGGAGCGAAGTCGATCGTGGGTGGAGGAGCGAAGTCGATCGTGGGAGCCGGCGCCGACGGAGCGCTGAACGAGGGCAGGCTCCCGAAATCGCCTCCGCCCCCGAAGTCACCACCCCCGAAGTCACTGCCGGGGAATGCAGCGGCCTCTGGAGCGTTCAGGGCCCCCGCTGCAGCCGTCGCGCCGATGCCGAGGACCCCTGCGGCCAGTAGCTTCCCGGCCATCCGGGTGCCCGGCCGGTCGTCGTCGTTCCACTCGTAAGGGTTCGAGAGACCCGGTTCCATCCGCCTTGCTCGCATGATCTGACGCTCCTTTGTCCGTCTAGGGCCGGCCACCGGCCGGGACTCGTCCCGATGGGAGGCCCGACCACGGTTGTGACTGTTGCGCGATCGGGAGAGGCAACCCATGCCGACGTATGTCCCTGAGGAATGCCCGGACGACCATGCCGGCTCATTCATCGGCGAGCATGGCCGGCCACGAAACGGCATGTCAGGGGACGTATCGACGGTTCGGGAACCAGGGCCCACGATCGCGGTCTACCGGAGCCTCGCCGAGCACCCCGAGCGCGCGACCGCCCTCGACCGGGAGCTCGTCGAGCTCGCCCGGCGCCACGACCAGGGTGCGGGAGGGACGGTCATGAATTGGGAGTACCTGTTGCTCACCGCGCGGAAGGGCACCTGACGAGCGGACCTGATGTCCTCCGCGGTCGACGCACTGCTCGGCGACGCCGCCGAGCAGTGCGGGTCACCGGTGCGGTGGATCGCCCACACACCACGATCGGCGGGTCGCCTCCACCGATCGGGCCCGCCCCCTCTAGGATGCCCGTGCACGAGGAGTGACCACGGAGTCGGTCGCCCCGTCCAGGACAGGAGGTCTGGCCCGTGAGCAGGCATGCCGGCGAATCCGCCGACACCACCGGAATGGTGCGTCACCAGCGGCTGGTCACCCCGGTGGGTGGTGTCCTCAAGTTCCCGCAGACGGTCAAGATCGCCGCCGGCGTGGTCCTGGCGACCGGGTCGGTCCTCGGCGGGGCGGCGCTGGCGACCACGTCCGCCGACGTCGGTGAGCCGGCCGAAGGCGCTTCCGGCTCACAAACCGCGCCGACGCAGACGGACAGCGTGGCCCTGCCGCCGCCGGAATGGTCCGTTCCGGGGCATCTCTTCGGTCTCGACCTGCGACTCGACGACCCCCTGGAGTTCGCGCCTCCTCCGACCCTCACCCAGCAGGCGGTGCAGATCAGCCGGCTCGGTCCGATCGCGCCCGGCGTGCCGATCACGACGCCCCACGTCGGCGAGATCCACCACCCCGCACGAGACGGTGGACCCGCCGCGGCGCCTCCCGCCGCCTCTGGACACCTCGTCCTGCTCGCGCCTGTGACCGGGGCGCGGAGGATGGCCACGTCCTTCGACAACGCCGGCACGACGGCCGGTACCGCCGCCGCGTTCGCGGCGCAGGGTGCGGCGCTCAGGTCGGCTGTCCGCCAGGCCTCGCGGCCCAACGCGCTACCCCCGCCGCCGCAGCGTCCGGTGCTCCTGGCGGCCGGCCCCGTACAGCTCGCGCCGGTGGTGCAGCGGCCTGCGCCGCCTGCCGCGCGGGAATCGTCGGGATCGGTCGATGAGCGCGTTACCCCGGACGCTTCCCCGCTCACCGCCAGGACCCCGGACGGCGGGGAGCCCGGCAACGCCCGGCAACGCCCGTCCGATCCCGCGATCGCCGTCCTGCTCGCGGCCCCGATCGACATCCCGCCCGCCGACGCCACCCCGGCCGACGCCACCCCGGCCGACGACACCCCGCAGGCCCACGTACTGGTCCCTTCCCCCGCCACCCCGGGCCCCGCGGGCCCCGGGGACGCCAGCCCCCCGGCCGCCAGCCCCCCCGACGCCCGCGCCCCGGGCGCCAGCCCCCAGGCGGCCCC
>JAJAZD010000133.1 GCA_026785945.1 Pseudonocardia sp.
AGTGGTCGTGGTTGAACCGGAAGCCGACGCCGCGCACCGTCGCGATGCGATGATCGCCGCCGATCTTGCGACGCAGCCAGGACATATGCATGTCGAGGGTCTTGGACGTCTTGAGCTCCGGGTCGTTCCAGACCTCACGCAGGATCTCCTCGCGCGTGACGACCTGGCCCGCACGGAGCAGCAGCACCCGCAGCAGCTCGAACTCCTTGTTGGCCAGCCCCACCTCGGCGCCGTCGACCAGCACGCGCCGGCCCGACAGCTCCATCCGCACCCCCCCGACCTCGACGGCGTCGGGGGTGAGCCTGCGCAGCAGCGAACGCACCCGGGCCAGCAGCTCGGCGAGCCGGAAGGGCTTGCCGACGTAGTCGTCGGCACCGGCGTCGAGACCGACGACGAAGTCGACCTCGTCGGTGCGCGCGGTCAGCATCAACACCGGCAGGTCCGGGTGTTCGAGCCGGACCCGCCGGCAGACCTCGAGGCCGTCCATCCCGGGCAGGCCCAGGTCGAGCACGAGCAGGTCGACGTGTCCGAGGTGGACGCGATCCAGCGCCGCGACACCGTCGACGGCGACGTCCACCTCGTAGCCCTCCCGCTGCAGTGCGCGGGACAGCGGTTCGGCGATGGCGGCGTCGTCCTCGGCGAGCAGGACGGTGGTCACCGACGAACTCTAGGCCGACCTGCGACCCTGCGTGCGTGGATCCCGACCTCGCCGCTGATCTCGCCGCCGATCTCGCGCTCGCCCTGCGCCTGGCCGATGCCGCCGATGCCGTCACGCTCCCCCGCTTCCGGGCCGCCGACCTGCGCGTGACCCGCAAGCCCGACCGCACACCCGTCACCGACGCCGACACGGCCACCGAGCAGGTGCTGCGCGATCTCCTCACCGCGCAGCGGCCTCGCGACGCGGTGCTCGGGGAGGAGGGCGGCGGCGGGCTCGCGGCCACCGGGCGCGGCTGGGTGCTCGACCCGATCGACGGCACCAAGAACTTCTCCCGGGCGATGCCCGCCTGGGCCACGCTGATCGCGCTGACCGTCGACGGTGAGCCGGCGGTCGGCGTCGCGAGCGCGCCCGCACTGGGCAGGCGCTGGTGGGCGGCGCGCGGGCACGGTGCGTGGACCTCCGACGCTCCGGGCGGGCCACCGCGGCGGGTCACGGTCTCGAGCGTCACCGACCTCGCCGACGCCTACCTGTCCACCACAGACATCCGCACGTTCGCCCAGCACGGCCGGCTCGACCGCTACCTCGCGCTCGTCGACGCGGTGTGGGAGACCCGGGCGTTCGGTGACTTCTGGCAGCACTGCCTCGTCGCCGAGGGCGTGCTCGACGTGGCGGTGGAGCCCGCGGCGAGCCCGTGGGACCTGGCCGCGCTCGTGCCCATCGTCGTCGAGGCCGGCGGGGCGCTCACCTCGCTGACCGGCGCGGCGGACCACGCCGGCGGCGACGGCCTCTCGTCCAACGGCACGCTGCACGCCGCGGCGCTGGCCGTCGTCGGTCGCTGAGGCCCGGTCAAAGTCCGTACCCCGCCCCCCGCATGGTTCAGGAAAGCCCCTTTCCGGTCCGCACGGGGCAGGAAAGTGGCTTTCCTGAACCACGGAACGATCCCTCCCGGAACACCCCATGCCGTCGTGCCCGGGAGCATCCGGCCCGCACCGCGCGGCTCGCCCGCTCCTCGTGACACCACTCACCCGGACAGGGCCCGCACCACCCGTGACGGCGACGGCCGGCCGAGCCGGTGCGCCATCCAGACACTCGTGGCGACCAGCGCGTCGAGGTCGACGCCGTGCGCGATGCCGAGGCCGTCGAGCATCCAGACCAGGTCCTCGGTGGCGAGGTTGCCCGTGGCCGACTCGGCGTACGGGCACCCGCCCAGGCCACCCGCACTGGCGTCCACCGTGGTGACGCCCCGGCGCAGCGCCGCGAGGGTGTTGGCGAGTGCCTGGCCGTAGGTGTCGTGGAAGTGCACCGCCAGCTGCGTCACCGGCGTCCCTGCCGCCACGCAGGCGTCGAGCAACGCCTCCACGTGCCCGGGGGTGCCCGTCCCGATCGTGTCGCCGAGCGAGACCTGACCACAGCCCATGTCGACCAGCCGCCGCGACACCGCCGCGACCTGGTCGGTGGCCACGGCGCCCTCCCAGGGGTCACCGAAGCACATCGAGACGTAGCCGCGTACCCGCAGCCCTTCGACCCTGGCGCGCTCCACGACCGGCGCGAACATCGTGAACTGCTCGTCGAGGGTGCGGTTGAGGTTGCGGTTGGCGAAGGTCTCGGTGGCGCTGGCGAAGATCGCGACGTGACCGACGCCGGCCGCCAGCGCGCGGTCGAGGCCGCGCTCGTTGGGCACCAGCACCGGGTAGTCGATTCCCGGTCGGCGCACCAGCCGCGCCAGCAGCTCGCCTGCGTCGGCGAGCTGCGGCACCCACCTCGGGTGCACGAAGCTGGTGGCCTCGAGGACCCCCAGACCGGCGTCGGCGAGACGATCCAGGAACTGCGCCTTGACCTCCACCGGCACCACGGTCGCCTCGTTCTGCAACCCGTCGCGCGCCCCGACCTCGTAGATGGTGACGCGCTCGGGAAGCCCGGCGGCGGGCACCGCGACGGGGAGCTCACGACTCACCGGTCACCTCCTGGTAGAGCAGTGCGTGAACACGCTCGACGCCCGGCACGTCGGCGAACTCCAGCGGCTCGTCCGACGCCGACTCGATGATCAGGGTGCCGCACCCCAGCACACGTTCCAGTGCCGTGTGCCGGAACTGCACGCTGTTGATCCGGCTCATCGGGATGTCGATGCCGTGGCGCGACAGGACGCCCTCGCGCACGAGGACCCGCCGGCTGGTGACCACGAAGTGGGTGGCCCGCCAGCGCACGACCGGCGCGACGGTCAACCACCCGACCAGGACCGCGCCGGTGACCGCCAGTGCGAGCCACGCCCACGGCGCCCAGCTCTGCGCACGGACCAGCGCCGCCAGGAACGTGCTGGTCCCGACGACGAGCAGCAGCACCACCACGGGGACGACCAGCGACTTCCAGTGCGGACGCCGGTGCGTCACGATCTGCTCGCCCGGAACGAGGAGATCGTCCGGATAGACCACCCGGCCTACCGTACTGGTCCGCTGCCGGGACGCAGGTGCACCACGTCACCGGCGGCGATCGCGCGCCGGTGGCCCGCGGGGTCGAGCAGCAGCAGCCGCCCGTCGCGGTCGACGTCCTCGGCGATGCCACGGTGGATCGCCCCGCCGGGCAGCTCGACGCTCACATCGGCGCCGAGGCTCACGCACCTCGCGCGGTAGTCCGCGCGCAGGCGGGTGGTCTCCGGGTCGCCGCGGCCCGCCCGCCAGGCGGTGTCGCGCTCGGCGAGGCGGGTCAGCAGCGCGACGAGGATCTCGGCGCGGTCGACGTCCAGGCCCTCGGCGGCGAGCGAGGTGGCCCCGGCCTGGTCGGGAGGTGCGGCAGCGACGTTCACACCGATGCCGACGACGACCGCGGCGCGCCCGGCCGGGTCGGCCACCTCCGCGAGGATGCCCGCGACCTTGCGCTGCTCCGGGCCCAGCAACAGGTCGTTGGGCCACTTCAGGCCCACCTGCGGGCCGACGGGCGCCGCCCCGAGCGGCGGGGCTCCCGCGAGCCCGCGGACGGCGTCGAACACCGCCAGACCCGCGAGCAGGGGTAGCCAGCCGAACCGGGACGCCGGCACGCCCGTCGGCCGCAGCAGCACACTCACCGTGAGTCCGGAACCGGGCGGGGAGACCCACGACCGCGCCAGCCGCCCGCGACCGGCCTCCTGGTGTTCGGCGACCAGCACCGTGCGGTCGGGCGCCCCGGCGGCGGCCGCGACCATCAGGTCGGCGTTGGTGGAACCGGTACGCTCAACCACGTCGAACTGCGCCCATGCATCAGCAAGGGCGGCGCGCACTGCGTCGGCGTCGAGCGGCTCGATGGTCCGGTTCATGATGGGCGACGCTACCTGTGATCAACACCGGTCACCGGCCGTGCGAGTGGGGCGCGCGACAGGCGGGCCGAACCCGTCGCCCGACGCACCCGGTCGTGCCGGTGCCGACGCGGCCGCGACGGCGGGGCGCGCACGTCATGTCCCACGCGGTTACCCGCCGGTTAGGCTTCTCGGCTATGAGTGCTGCCACGGAGCGCATCGACGCCACCCCCGACATCCACACCACCGCGGGAAAGCTGGCCGACCTCCACCGCCGCACCGCTGAGCACGCCGACAGCGAGGCCGCCACCGAACGCCAGCACGCGAAGGGCCGCGGCACCGCGCGCGAGCGGATCGACGCGCTGGTCGACCCCGGCTCGTTCGTCGAGCTCGACGCGCTGACCCGGCACCGGTCCACGAACTTCGGGATGGACGCCAAGCGCCCCTACGGCGACGGCGTGGTCACCGGCACCGGCACCGTGGACGGCCGGCCGGTCGCGGTGTTCAGCCAGGACGCCACCGTGTTCGGCGGGGCGCTGGGCGAGGTCTACGGCGAGAAGATCGTCAAGGTCATGGACCTGGCCGTGAAGTTCGGGTGCCCGATGATCGGCATCAACGACGGCGGTGGCGCGCGCATCCAGGAGGGCGTCGTCGCGCTCGGTCTCTACGGCGAGATCTTCGTGCGCAACGTGCGCAGCTCGGGCGTCATCCCGCAGATCTCGCTGGTCATGGGCCCGTCGGCGGGCGGCGCGGTGTACTCCCCCGCGCTCACCGACTTCATCGTGATGGTGGACGGGACCAGCCACATGTTCATCACCGGCCCGGACGTCATCAAGACCGTCACCGGCGAGGACGTCGGGATGGAGGAGCTGGGCGGCGGCCGGGCCCACAACTCCAGGTCCGGCGTGGCGCACTACCTCGGCAGCGACGAGGACGACGCGTTCTCCTACGTCAAGGAGCTGCTGGGCTATCTGCCGTCGAACAACCTGTCCGACCCCCCGGGGTTTCCCGCGACCGAGCCGACGGGGTCGGTCGCCGATGGGCTCACCGACACCGATCTCGAGCTCGACACCGTCGTCCCGGACTCGCCGAACACCCCCTACGACATCCACGAGGTGCTCCGCCGGGTGCTCGACGAGGGCGAGTTCCTCGAGGTGCACGCGCTGTTCGCACCCAACATCGTGGTCGGCTACGGCCGGGTCGACGGTCGCTCGGTCGGGATCGTCGCGAACCAGCCGACCCGGTTCGCGGGCTGCCTCGACATCGACGCGTCCGAGAAGGCCGCCCGCTTCGTCCGGACCTGTGATGCGTTCAACGTCCCGGTGGTCACCTTCGTCGACGTCCCCGGCTTCCTGCCCGGCACCGAGCAGGAGTGGAACGGCATCATCCGGCGCGGCGCGAAGCTGATCTACGCCTACGCCGAGGCCACCGTGCCCAAGGTCACGGTGATCACCCGCAAGGCCTACGGCGGCGCGTACGACGTGATGGGTTCCAAACACCTCGGTGCCGACATCAACGTCGCGTGGCCGACCGCACAGATCGCGGTGACCGGCGCCGCGGGTGCGGTGAGCATCCTGTACCGCAAGGAGCTCGCCGGCCTCGACGGCGAGCGGCTCACCGCGCGGCGCGTCGAGCTGCAGCAGGAGTACGAGGACACCCTCGCGAACCCCTACATCGCCGCCGACCGCGGCTACATCGACGGAGTCATCCCGCCGTCCCACACCCGCGGGTACATCGGCCGCGCGCTGCGGACGCTCGCCACCAAACGCGAGGTCCCCCCCTCGCGCAAGCACGGGAACATCCCGCTGTGACCGGTCCCGCCGTAGCAGGAGGCGAGCCCACCCGGGTTCTCCTCCGGGTCGTCCGGGGTGAGCCCAACGACGTCGAGCTCGCCGCCCTGACGGTGGTCGTGGCCACCGCCGCCACCGCCGCCACCGCGGCCACCGCGGCCACCGCGGCCCCGGCGCAGGGGTCACCCGCGGTCGGCGTCCGCAGGACGTGGAACGACCTGCCGGCCCACCTCCGGACCTCCCTCACCCCCGGTGTGGACGCCTGGCGCACCTCGACCCGGCCCCGCTGACGCGACGGGACTCGAACGGTTCGATGACGGCTCGGTGGCGACGCTGGGCGCGCCTGGCCCGGCGGGAGCAGGATCGACGGCATGAAGGCCACCTGGAACGGCGCCGTGATCGCCGAGAGCGACAGCACCGTCGTCGTCGAGAGCAACCACTACTTCCCCGCGGACTCGGTCAGGGCCGAGTACCTGCGCGAGTCCGACGCCACGAGCGTCTGCCCCTGGAAGGGCACCGCGAGCTACCGGACGCTGGTCGTCGACGGCAAGGAGAACGCCGACGCCGCCTGGTTCTACCCGGCTCCCATGGACGCCGCGGCGAAGATCAAGGACCACTACGCGTTCTGGAAGGGTGTGGAGATCGCCGCCTGATCGGCGCAGCTCGAGTTCCGCCCGAGAACCTGGCCTCGCTACGTCGGCGGCTGCGGAGGTGGCGGGCTGACACCGGGTGAGGGGCCGCGGCGCCCGGCCGTAAGGTCGGGCGCCGTGCACGTCGTCCTCGCCTCCGCATCCCCCGCCCGCCTCTCGGTGCTCCGGGCGGCCGGGCTCGACCCGACCGTCGAGATCGCCGACGTCGACGAGGACGCCCTGCTCGCCGCCATCCCGCACGCCACTCCGACGGAGAAGGTCACCTCCCTGGCCGGGGCGAAGGCCACGACGATCGCCCGGCGGACCCGGTTCCCCGACGCGGTGGTGATCGGCTGCGACTCCATGCTGCACATCGGCGGCGAACTGGTGGGCAAACCCGTCGACGTCGAGGACGCCCGCCGACGCTGGCGGCGGATGGCGGGCGGCACGGGTGAGCTCGTCACCGGCCACACCGTGCTCCGGATGGCCGACGGCAAGATCGACCGGGTGGCCGAAGGGCACGCGGTGACGGTCGTCCGGTTCGCCGAGCCGACCGACGCCGAGCTGGACGCCTACCTCGCCACCCGGGAGCCGCTCGGGGTCGCCGGTGCCTTCACCCTCGACGGGCTGGGCGGCTGGTTCGTCGAAGGCATCGACGGCGACCCGTCCAACGTCATCGGGATCAGCCTGCCGCTCACCCGCCGGCTGCTGGCGGGACTGGGCGTCACGGTGACCGATCTGTGGTCCCCGTCGTAGCCTGAGCCGGGGGCGGCGCGCTCCGGCCGGCACACCCCGATGAGGGCGTGCTCGGACCGACCCGGGCGAGAGGAATCGACGTGGACCCGTTGGTCGTGGTCCTGCTGGTAGGCATGGTCGTGGTGGCGCTCGTCACCGGAGCGTCCCGCCGGCGCACACGCCGCCGCGACGGCGGTGTGGACGGCGACGGCGCAGGTGACGGAGGGTCCGACGGCGGCGGTTCCGACGGCGGTGGTTCCGACGGCGGCGGTTCCGACGGCGGCGGTGGCGGTGGTTCCGACGGCGGCGGTGGCGGCGGGGACTGACTACGCTCGGACGCATGGCACTCGCGAACGACACCGACCCGAAGCTGGCGGCCTACGCCCACCCGGAACGCCTGGTCACCACGCAGTGGCTGGCCGCGAACCTCGGCGCCGCGGGGCTCGTGGTCGTCGAGTCCGACGAGGACGTGCTGCTCTACGACACCGGCCACGTCCCGGGCGCGGTGAAGGTCGACTGGCACACCGAGCTGAACGACCCGGTCACCCGTGACTACGTCGACGGCGCCGGGTTCGCGCAGCTCTGTGGCGAGCGCGGCATCTCCCGCGACACCACTGTCGTCATCTACGGCGACCGCAACAACTGGTGGGCCACCTACGCGCTGTGGGTGTTCAGCCTGTTCGGCCACCCCGACGTCCGGATCCTCGACGGCGGGCGCGCCAAGTGGGTCGCCGAGGGCCGCGAGATGACCACCGAGGCGCCGAAGCCCGCGACCGGCGACTACCCGGTCGTGGAGCGCGACGACAGCACGATCCGGGCCTTCAAGGACGACGTTCTCGCGCACCTCGGCCGTCCTCTGGTGGACGTCCGGTCACCCGGCGAGTACTCCGGCGAGCTGCTGCACATGCCCGACTACCCGCAGGAGGGTGCCGTGCGCGGCGGCCACATCCCCGGCGCGGCGAGCGTGCCGTGGGCCCGCGCGGCCGCCGAGGACGCCACGTTCAGGTCGCGGGCCGACCTGGAGGCCATCTACCTGCAGGAGCAGGGCCTGCGGCCCGACGACGACGTGGTCGCCTACTGCCGCATCGGCGAGCGCTCCAGCCACACCTGGTTCGTGCTCACCCACCTGCTCGGCTTCGGCACGGTCCGCAACTACGACGGCAGCTGGACCGAGTGGGGCAACGCCGTGCGCGTCCCGATCGTGCAGGGCGCCGACCGGGGCTCGGCGTGAGCCAGGGACCGGCCCAGCAGGGATCGGCACAGCAGGGATCGACGCTGCCCCCGCAGCTCGCCGAGCTGGTCGAGGAGTTCTCCGAGGTCGGGCCGAAGGACCGGCTCGAACTGCTGCTGGAGCTGTCCCGGGAGCTGCCCCCGCTGCCGGAGCGCTACGCCGACGCGGCGGACACGATGGAGCAGGTGCACGAGTGCCAGTCACCGCTGTTCCTGGCGGTCGAGGTCGAGCCCGACGGTGATCGGGCCGTGCACCTGTTCTTCTCGGCGCCGCCGGAGGCCCCCACGACGCGCGGCTTCGCGTCGATCATGCGGACCGGTCTGGACGGGCAACCGGCGGCCGACGTGCTCGCGGTGCCCGACGACTTCTACGTCGCGCTCGGGTTGGCCCGGGCCGTGAGCCCGCTGCGGCTGCGGGGGATGTCGGCGATGCTGTCGCGGATCAAGAAGCAGGTCGCTGCCGCCACATCCGTCTGACCCGACTCCGGGCCCGGTCGGCGCCAACCTCAAGTCCTGGTGAAGAACGGTCGCGGCGGCCTCGGGCCGCTCCACACTGTGAGACGTCTCATAGGGACGGGTCAGGGAGTGTGAGTGATGAGCGCTGCAAGCACCTGGGGGATCAGCGGGCCGGTGTTCCTCGTCGTCTACGGGGTGATCGCCGTGGCCGTGTGGATCGCGTCCACCCGGGCGCGCCAGGTGCTGGCCGACCCGGTCCCGGAGCAGTCCGCCGAGAACCTGAGCGGCCACCCCCACGACGTCGCGTACCTGAACGGTGGCGCCGAGCTGGCCGTGACCTCGGCACTCAGCTCGATGCACGTGCGGGGCACGATCGCGACCACGAAGGGCGAGGTCCGGGCCGCGGGCCGCCTCGGCACCGACGCCGAGGACCTCGAGCGGGCCCTCCACTTCGTCACCGGCAGCGGCGCGGTGCCCCGCACACGGCTGCCGTTCCACCGGCCGGTGACGACAGCGTTGGGTGCGATCGAGGCCCGGCTGGCCACGGCCGGGTTGTTGCTGTCCGACGGGCAGCGGCGCCGGATCCGGCGCGTCGGGTTCTGGATGCTCGCCGTGGCCGGGCTCGGGCTCGTACGGCTACTGGCCGGGATAGCAGCGGTGCAGCCGGTCGGTCTCCTCGTCGTGGCCCTGCTCGGGGTCACCGTGGTGGCGGCCGTGCAGCTGGCCCGGGCGCCGCGACGCAGCCGCACCGGCGACCACGCACTGGCCGCGCTGCGGACCGACTGCAAGCTGATTGCGGAGTCGCTCGCTCCCGCAGTTCCGCCCGGCGCGTCACGCACCTGGCGGCGTGCGCGGCGGCCGTCGGAGCGCCCCTGGTCAGCGAGCACATCGCGTTCGTC
>JAJAZD010000134.1 GCA_026785945.1 Pseudonocardia sp.
CCGGTAGGCGAGCGGGGAGGCGGTCCCGTGGGCCTCCCGGGGCCGGACGGGCGGTGGAGGGGGTGACGTCTCCGTCCGTCCGGAGGGCGGAGGGGCCACGGACCGCCGCCCCGTTCGCGCTTCCACGGGTCGGCGCGGCGGGTGCGCGCCCGGCGGTCGGACCGCCGCCTGCAACTGGGGCAGGTGTGCGGGCATCACGGGAGGCCGTCGGTTCGCCGGCGACGCGGGGGGTCGGCGCGCGGGGAGGTGCGTGCCTGTGTGCGGGCCTGTGTGCGGGCCCCGGGGCGAGGGGCGCGCGCGCGGACGTCGGCGTCGGCGTCGGAGTACGGCCGGGAGGACGGCCCGGGAGGCCCGCAACCGGCGCTGCTGGTGGTGCGGGAGGCGCAGGCGGGCCGAACCCGGCACGGGTGGTGGAGCCGCGCGGGGCGGGCCCGTGCCCGTCAGGGCCACGGGTCACGGACCCGATTCCCGGTGGCCTGCCGTTCGTCGGTTCCGGTGACCGTCGCGGCGACACCGCGCGTCCCGCGTCCCGGGCGGGCGGCGGACCACCGGCCCGGGAGGTGACCGACGGAGCTGGGACGTTCGGAGCTGGTAGGTCCGGCTCCGGCCGCCGCAGGTGCCGGGCGCGGCGCGGCTCGACCGCGGCGGGCGGTGGGGGTTCTCCCAGCCGCCGACGACCTCCGGTGAAGGTCCGGGGCGCCTGGTCGGGCACCTCGGCCGCTCGGCGACGCGCGCCACGCCCACCGGCAGGAGGCATCGTGGCGGGGACGTTCGGTTGGGCGGGGGAGCCGAGGCCGTGGCGGGCGAGCACGTCGTCCACCGATTCGGGCGGGGCCGGGACAACACGAAGTGTGACGGCTCGCCGCCCTCCGGTGGAGCGCCGAGCACGGTCCCGACCGTCCTCCACGCCACCTCCTAGGACCCCACCCAGGGAGAACCAGGCCCCGGATCGCTCCGATCCGTGGCGATCCCCCCTCGACCCGGCCGGAGCCTACGGAGTCGGGCCGGTTCCGTCACCGCCGGGTCCGCTTCGGGGCCCGGTTCTATCACGGGCCGCTGCGCGGCTGCGAACCCGTCACCGGGAGCTACGGACAGCGTGAACTCCTCACCGCCGCAGGGGGCGTAGAACGCCTCGTCAGGGCAGCTCGGCACCGAGCAGGCGTGCCGGAACCGGTCGTCGATGCGGTGACCGAGCGTGTCGACGGGAGGTGGTCCACCTCGATGCCGTGCGACGGTCCGCAACGACCGCGCCAGGCGGGCGTCACCCGCCGGAGTGCTCCAACTCCGCGCCGAAGGGCACACCGGTGTCATCCGGGTCGTCGAGCCAGTGCTCCGGAAGAACGACCCGGCCGGGGCTGCCCTGACGTCCGCGCGGGGCGTCGGCGTCGTCGGGGAAGGGCAGGTCGTGATCGAGGCCGGCGAGCAGCGCGTCGAGCTCGTCGATGCTGCTGACCAGACCGAGGCTGCGCCGGACCTCCGGCCCGACCGGGAACCCCTTCAGGTACCAGGCAATGTGCTTGCGCATGTCCCGGATGCCCTTGTCGACCCCCATGTGGGCCTGCAACAGAACGGCGTGGCGGCGCATCGTCGCGGCGACCTGCCCCAACGACGGCGGCGCCGGCAGCGGTCGGCCGGCGAACGCGGCTTCGAGGTCGCCGAACAGCCAGGGCCGCCCGAGACAGCCACGGCCGACCACGACGCCGTCGCAGGCGGTCGCAGCGACCATGGCCAGCGCATCGGCGGCGCTGAAGATGTCGCCGTTGCCGAGCACCGGGAGCTCGGCGGGCAGCGCGTCGCGCAGCCGGGCGATCGCCGACCAGTCGGCAGTGCCCGAGTAGCGCTGAGCGGCCGTTCGGGCGTGCAGCGCGACGGCGGCCACTCCCACCCCGGCCGCGCGGCGCCCCGCGTCGAGGTAGGTGTGTCGTTCGTCGTCGATGCCGATCCGCATCTTGACGGTGACGGGCAGCGGGCCGGCGTTGTCGACCGCGGCCTTCACGATCGCCTCGAACAGCCTCCGCTTGTACGGCAGCGCGGCCCCGCCGCCCTTGCGGGTGACCTTGGGGACGGGGCAGCCGAAGTTCATGTCGATGTGGTCGGCGAGGTCGCGCTCGACGACGATCCGCACGGCCTGGCCCATCGCCACCGGGTCGACGCCGTAGAGCTGCATCGAGCGGGGACGCTCCTGCGGATCCATCGCGATCATGCGCAATGTCAGCGGGTTGCGCTCCACCAGCCCGCGCGAGGTGATCATCTCGCAGACGTAGAACCCGGCGCCCTGCTCACGGCACAGGCGGCGGAACCCCGCGTTGGTGATGCCGGCCATCGGGGCCAACACGACGGGGGTGACGGAGACGTAGGGTCCGATCCGGAGCGGGCGGACGACAGTGGGAGCACTCACGCCTGCCCATTGTCCTCGCGGTCAGAAATCGACGCTGATGCAGGCCGCGCGAGCCCCTGCCGAGCCCGCCCGGCCGGGATCGGTGGCCGTCGGCATGGCGTGGAGGATCACCGACCGGGCACGTCGATCGACCGGGAACTCCCAGTTCACAGAGGCTTCCGCGCTTCCGGACCCGCTCGCATCGGTGGTGAGGTCGAGCCAGATCTCGTTGTCCGGGTTGGCGTACTGGGGGTCGACGCTGGGCTGGACCGGGTCGACGACGTTCTGGAAGTGCGGTCCCGCCGCGTCACCCGTCGGCCCGCAGGGCTCGGCGTGCGCGTGGGCGCCGTACTGACGGTTCGGCTCGACGCCGCGCACCGCCAGCAGCACGGTGGTCCGGCCGGCGGCCGCCTGCGAACTGACCGCCCCACGTCCCCCCACCGCCACCAGGACCGGATCGTAGGTGATCGCCGTCCCGACCTCCGCCGTAAACGTGGCGCTGACCTGCACGTTCCGCGATTCCGTCAACGGGGCTGCAGCCACGGACACCGCTTCCTCCCCGCACCCGGCCAACATCAGGCAGCCGAGCACGCCAGCAGCGATCCCGCGGGAGGAGCAACCCATGCCCATAGAATGGATGCTCACTCAGCGTGATCGCACTGGGCCCGTCGTTCTGTCCGCCCCTAGCGATGGGCGGCTGGTTGGTCCGGCATCGTAGGCTGGTCGCCGGTGCACCCGGTTGGTGCGGCGGCACCGGGCCTCTAGCTCAATCGGCAGAGCAGCGGACTTTTAATCCGC
>JAJAZD010000135.1 GCA_026785945.1 Pseudonocardia sp.
GCGGATGGACTCGACGCGAAGGTGTAGCTCGTGATCCGCGTCGACGTCACCGGCTTCGGCCTGGCGAATGAAGGATCCCAGAGTGTGCAGGTCGCGCATTGCGATCAGCGTTGTCAGTCCTGACCACTCACGCGCGCCGTAGCCGTATTCTTTCGCGAAAGCAGTCAAGTCGGCGTCGGTTCGGCCGAACCGGACGCCCTGATAGGTGTTGGCCAGGTCGAGTTCGCGCGGCCCGTACGCGGTTTCCTCCCAGTCTCCCAGGACGGGGCTGGCCACCGGGCCGATGATGTTTCCTGGATACGCGTCGCCGTGCACGTGTCCGGTTCCTAGCGGGCTCTTCAACGTGCTGTAGGCGGCCAGCAGGGCGGAGGACTCGTCGAGCAGCCACATCCGGTCGTCCTCGGTGAGGGACCGCGTGTCCGACACCGCGCCCCGGAAGTCGCGCAGTGGCACGTACGGCGGAAGGTCGAGCAGCGGCGAAGGCAAGTCGTGGAGCCGACGCAGCAGCCGGCCCAGTTCCGCAGTACCTGGAGCAGCCTGCCCCTCGGAGTTGGGGACGTACGTCCAGAAGCTCGCGACGCGCCCACCCTCCACCGCGATCGGCTGATCGACGCCGGGCGCGGGGACCGTGACCGGGAAATCGGCCGAGTCCAACCAGGACGTCGTGGCCAGGGCGCGACGGACCGCGGCCGAGGTGGTCCGTGCGGAGGTGATGCGGACGACGACCCCGGACCTCGGCAGCACATGCACCGACGTGGCGTGATCATGGATTAGGCGGGAGTCCGTCGGGTCCAGACCAACCGCCTGACAGGCTGTGCGGAGCGGGTTACCCGTAGCGGACTCGGCCCTCACGCCTCGACGATAGCGCTCGTGCTCGTCCCGCCCCGCGGTAGTCCGTGATCTGCTCATGCAGCGCCACGGCCCTGCTGTCGCGGGCCGAAGGTCCGGACGCGAGCGCCGTCGCGATGGCGGTCATCGGCCCGTCGAACTGCTTGATGCGCTGGTTCGTCGGCAGGTCCAGCACGGGCGCGAGCGTGATGGCGGCGCCGTCGAGGTCGCCGTCGTGCAGGCACGCACGCGTCAGGTCGAGTCGGGCGAGCGCTTCGTCACCGTAAGAGCGTTGCTCGGCGGGACCGGCCTGGTACAGCGCCGACCACGCCCGTCAACCACCGCCGCGCCGTGCACGCAGTCGTCGGTTCGCAGTCGACCCTCCTACTCGTCGCTGCTGCCCATCGACGCCCACATCATCCTCTCGATGACCTGCGTCAGGCCATCCACGACGTACGGAGCGATCACGATCGCACGACGCCTTCCGGCCACACGACGTCGATCGTTCGCCCCAGTTCGCGGGCGTAGGCGACGGCGTCGGCCGTGCCGCCACCGCCGGTTGGCGGCGAACCGTCCCAGACCGCGAGGAGGACGTCGCAGCGGTCGATGAGGTACTTGCTGGCGGAGAGATAGGCCGCGGGGCCGGAGGTCTCGTGCGGCATCGTGACCGTTCCCGACGCGACGCGCAGGTACTCGTCACAGCGCTCCCTGCTGACCGGATCGGAGATCGCGGTGAAGTAGTCGCTGGCCGGGACAACGACTTCGAGTACCCCGCCGAGTTCGAGAACGGCATCGGCGAACGCCTGATCGGCGCCTCGAGCCAGACAGGTCATGCCGACGAGACCATCGGACCGCGATCGGAGACGATCGATCATCTCGTGGCGCACGATCTCGATCGACCGGTCGGTCAGGTTGCTGTGGCCGGTCACGCCGACGACTGGCATGCCTCCTCCTTCGTTCGAAGCGGCGCCGAGACTATCCATCCGCAGGCAACCCGCAGCCTTGGGCAGGCGGGCGAGGGCCAAGCCGTCCGGCGTGTGCAGAGTGAGTGAGCGCACCTCAGGAGGCTGATGGGTTATCCGTTGACGCAGCGATGGCCGAGTATCCCCTACCCGTTCGACTCCGGCGGAGAAGAAACGTCAGTAGAGCCAGCAGCGGTGGGCCGCATTGCATGCAGCGAGCCGGAGATGAGCGCAGCTGCGTGCTGCCCAAACACAGCTTGCCGTGACAAGTGTTCAAACGCTCGATCGTAGAGTACAATCTCTCGTGGCTGATTTATGGCAAGTTCAGCGGAAATGCTCTCCACGTGCACGAGTCGGTCGTCGTAGATGATGAATTGGTTGGTCGGGACATGATACTCGGACGCGGCAGGGATGATCCCAAGGCTGACGCTGGGCAGTGACATCACCGCGAGCAAGCGATCCAGCTGTCCTGCCATCACATTTCGGTCACCAACCATCGTGACAAGCGCCTGTTGTGCGAGCACGAACCGGAACAGCCGACCGCGTCGGTACAGCACGTGTTGCCGTTCCAGTCGTGCCGCCACGCCGGCATCGAGGTCGTCTGGAACCTGATAGAAATCGATGATCCGCCTCATGATTTCCCTGGCGTACTCGGCTGTATGCAAAATTCCTGGTATGAGTACGGGTTCGAACCACCGGAGGACCCGCGCGCGCCCCTCGAGGGATCGCGACGCGACCTGCCGGCGGCGCGTGCCGACACCGAGGACGCGACGCCACTCCATGTACATGGCTTCGATGTGACGAACGGAGGCGATCAGCTCCGGCAACTGGGAGTCAGCGCCAGCGTGCCGACACCAAAGGCGTATATCGTATTCCGTCGGCGTCTGCTTGCCGTGCTCGATCTTCGACACCTTCGACCCATGCCACCCCGCAAGCTCCGCGAGCTGCTGGCCGGTCAGTCGCGCATCGCGGCGGAGATCGCGAAGCCGATAACCCAGCGCCTCTCTGGCCTGGTGAACGGAGCTGGTCACGAAGGGATACGACTTCTACGCGAGCTGGGCGTCCGAAGCGTATTCGGCATGCGGTACAGCGATCGCCCACAGCCTGTCCCGAACCGCGCAGTATCGGGAGACCGTTGAGGGATCAGTCGTCAGGGCTCCACCCGCGAAACGACCATCCGGCTCGAAGATTGTGAACATGACGGAATCATCGTCGAGCAGCCAGAAGTCATCATCCGGAAGTTCGCCAGCCGCGACAATTGGACGCGGCAGCCAGCGGATGTCTTCACCTGCTTCGATGTTGTGAGGCGCCATCGACAATCCCCATCTTGTATAGTCGCCGTGCGGAATCGAGACAGTTCGAATGCGTTCCACAGCCTTTCCTGTGGTCGTAACATCTCGCACGAGTTCGAGCCATGGCTGGTGCCACTCCAGGTTGTCGTCCCGGGATGTCCATGTATGACAACGCTTCGCTGTCAGTGACCGGTTGACCGGAGAGCGTGAAACTGCCCTTGCCCGTGTCCGCCAGCAGGACGCCGAGACAGGTGCCAGGTTCGAGATGCGAGAGCAGCCTGTGCGGGATCTCCACCGACTCGCTCGCTCCTGTCACCTTCCAGCCCTGGACGACGTACGAGGCGCGGTCGGTAGCGAACAGGGTTGGCGACCCTCCGCCTTGGGTCGCCTTGCCGAGGAACCGTAGCCGCATGATGTGCCCTTCGTTGACGGTCTGCTTCCGTTTGCGCTAGAGGCGTCCAGTCTGCTTCCAGCAGCGAGGACCAGTCAACAGCTACCCGTCGTTGGACCAACTTCTCAAGCAAAGTCGAGCAAGGTCATGGGCTCCCGTACGTGGCGCGTTCTAGCGTCGCCGGGCACGTGCCGCGCCGCTTGGAGCGCTGGCCGCCAACGGACTCGGAGGCTTCTGTGCAGCTCGATGGTGCCGTCGCGGTCGTGGACGAGCTCGCTCAACGGCCGCCGCAGCTCGGTCCTGGCGGCGGGAGCGTCGGGGCCGGAACGGCGCAGGTGATGCCTGAGGGTGTGCCTGCTACGTGCGCCGTCTGTCCGTCTTCACATCTTGGTGCCCTCACCTTGTGTCGACGAGTTCCTCGACGTGACCGCAGCAGCACAGGTGAATCACCGCATTCGTATCACTCCGGCGACCGACACCGCCCTGAGCAGCGGCGATATCGGTCGGACGTGACTACCTGGATCACCTTCTTGATCACCTTCAGCGCGAAGGCGCCTCATGAGTCGACGGCCGAGCGGCAGGTCTCGGCGACATCCTCGACGAACGTAAGGAGTCCGACCGATGCGACGGATCGCGCTCCACACCTCCGGCGGGCCCGGGCCGCGGCTGGTCCCGCCCGCGCTCGCCGGCTCCAACCATCGCCGCACGCGGACGCACACCGGACCGGCCTGGTGGTGCCCACCACAACAGAAGCGGCGATCGGCCATGGGTCTCCTCCTCCCCAGGACGGGCTACGGGACCGGACGGCATCGTGCCGGCGCGGTCGCCGGAGAACCGGTGGCGGCCGGAAGAACCAGGACATGACGCGCGTGCCGCCCGGTATGTGGCGGTCGTATGCCAGCAGGCTGACCGATGACCTCGTCGCGGCCGGAGAGGTGACTGACTCTGGTTGGGCCGAGGCCTTCGCGACCGTGCCTCGGCACCACTTCACCGTCGCCGACCATGTCGTCGACGACGGTGTGCAGGGCGACCGACGGCGCGATGAGCCACCGTCGGATCTGGTCGGGCTGTCGGGGCCGCCACGACACCCGCTGGGTCGGACCGTCCCGGCTGCTCACGGCCGTCGAGCACGCCCACGCACTCCACCACCGCCTCGGCGCCCCCGCCCTGACCGCGTTCGGCGTCACCGCTGATGGCGACGGCACCCGGATCTGGCACGACGATCCCGACGGCCAGGCGAGGTGGCCGCTCCCGTGACCACCGGCTCAGGACGCCCTGACCAACGCGCACCACCCGCCCAGGGCGGGCCATCGACGCGGTGTCTGCCCTGGTCGACCACAACATTCTCGAAACAGCCCACCGCGCACGACCGGTCGCGTACGGTCACCGCCGGCGCGATCACCACAGAGAGGCGACACAGTGAATCTCCTGGTCACATCGCGGGTCCGGACGCCCGTGGTCGATCAACACGCCACCTGGATCGCGGTGAACCCGGTCCAGGGCTGCCCGAAACGCTGCCGCTACTGCTTCCTGCACGAGCGCGGGCAGGCCGGGGTCGCCCCGGAGGTGCTCGCCGACCCGGCGCGGACGGTCGAGATGCTGCTCGCCTCGCCGTTCTACGCGCCCACGCGGCCGGTCGCGCTCTACACCTGGACCGACGTGATGGCGTTGCCCGTATCGCGGGAGCACCTGCGGTCGACGCTGCTCGAACTGGACCAGCGCGGCGTGCGCAACCCGCTGGTTCTGATTACCAAGTGCCACGTCCCCGACGACCTGATCGCAGACCTCGTAGAAGCCCGGCACCGGGGCATCCCGCTCGTGGTCTACCTCAGCCTGTCCGGGCTCGACGACTCGGTCGAGCGCGGCGTACGGCACGCCCCGTTGTGGGAGACCTTCCCGCGCCTGGCCGCCGCCGGTATCCCGATCGTGCACTACTGGCGGCCGGGGACCCCGGCGTCCTCCACCAGCGAGGTGATGGAGCGCGTCCTTGACCACGCCGCCGCCCACGCGGCGTGCACGATGGCGGCCGGACTGAAGGTCGAGTCCGCGGCCCTGACCCGGCTCGCCGACATGTGGCCGGACCTCGCGACCACCGAGGGCGTCACCACCGCGGAGGGCGTGTATCCCCGTGCGTTCTGGGAGTTCATCCACCGCACCTGGCAGCGCCACCCCGGCCATCCGCTGTTCCACACCAACTCCTGCGCCCTGGCTCACGTGCTGGGCCGACCCGACACCTTCGGCGTCTTCGGCGGCACCACCTGCCGCCTGCGCAACAACTGCCCGGTCCCACAGCGCAGCCGGTGCCACGACGCCGACGCCGTCCGAGCGCGACCGGACGAGGCGTACGTGCGCGCCGCGCTGCGCCGCCGCGGACTCGGCGACGTGCCGTTCACCTTGGCCACCGACACTCGGGACGTGACCGTCCACGCCGCGGTCGCCACCGCCACCGCCGCCGCGCTCACCCATGACCTGCGCACGCGCGTCCATGTCGACCGCGACCAAGCCGACGGCTACTGGAACAGCGGAACCGCGGGCGCGCTCCCGCTGATCATCGGATGAGCACCGCCGGCCTGATCTCCGCTACCCGGCTCGACGACATGCTGGCCGCCACCCGCCGCCTCCGCACCGGGTTCGCCACCACCGCCGACCGCACCTGGGACGCGACGACGGCCGCGACCGAACTGGTCGTCCAGCTCGGGCACCTCGCACAGTGCGTACGCCGCGCGGATCTCGGCGAGCAGGTGCCAGTGGATGAGCACCGACCCATCACCGACCTGGGCGACGAACTCGCCGACGTCCTGCTCGCCGCACTCAGCATCTGGACCCTCTCGGCCCTGCCCGCCGAGGACCCGGACCTGCACCGCGCACTTCGCGCCGCGCCCGCCCCGACCCAGTCCACCCGGCCGGCGGCGCTGCTCCGACTGGTCGCCGACGCGGGCTCGCTCGCCGAGATTGCGATGGTGCGCACAGGCCACCGCCACCGCCCCGGCGGAGCCGTCCCGCCGCTACCGGACGCTGTCGCCGCGCTCATCCGCGGCTGCCTCGCGTTGGCAATCCTCGGCGACCATGACCTGGCGGGCGAGTTCGGGCGGATGGTGTGCGACGCCGATCGCTTCCTCGCCCGTGCGCACCGTGTGACCGATCGACCCGGCGAGTTCAGCACGCACGAGCGCGTTGGTGACCGCGTCAGCAAGCACGTCGACGCCGACCGCCTGACCGGCCGCGAGCTGCCCTTCCCGTCGGGACCCGCAGGCGCCGACGGGCTGCGCCACTACCTCGACACCATCCGGGCCGCCGGGGTGCGCCTGCCCCCGGGCCTCGCGGTCGAGTCCGGGACACCCCTCACGGTCGGCCACACCTGGGTGAACGGGCCGACACTGATCGAGGCCACCGAGACCGACCTGGGCAACGTCGTGGTCGGCGTCCACGAGATCGCCGAGTGGGTCCGAGCACTTGACGGCGCCGACGCACGCATCGACACCAACCTGGCCAACTTCTGCCTCATCGACGGCTCGCCGGTCCTCATCGACGTGCTGCCGCCGCTCATCCCCAGCCGCCGACCCACCGCGCGCAACCTGTTCGAGGAACTGTTCGACAGCCTGTGCTTCGACACCTCGGTCACTCTGGACGCCCTGGTCGCGTACGCGACGACCCGCCTGCTCCACGGTGGCCCGACCGGATCGGCGGCGGCGGGCTCGCTCGCCGACCTTGCCCACGATCTACTCGGCAAGGCCCCGCAGACCGGTCTGGCGGGAACATGGTTCCGCGCCCGGCTCCTGCTCGCCACCCGCTGCGCCGCCGGGCAGGCCACGCTCGCCGACCTGCGGGCTCTGTCCGCCGCGACCTCGGTCCTGACCTTCCAACGCCTCGACGAAACCCGCCGGCGGGAACACCTCGGCGCCGTGCAACAACAGATGCGCGAACTCGGGCTGGCGACGACATGAGCGCGGGCGAACGCACAAGCTGGCCCGTCCACCTCGGCGACCTCACCGTGACCATGAGCGGCCCCACGCAGTGGGCGCACGAACAACGCACCGTGCTCGCCGACTTCCTGCCCGGCCCGATCGGCCGCCACGACCTCGGGCACCTACGCCTTGACGTCCACCACGACGACCACCGCGTCGAGCAGCTCACCTCCGCAGCCACTTCCCGGACCGACGCCCATCGCCGGGAGACCATCCCCGGTGTCACGATGATCGAGGTCCCCGACGGGCCACGAGCGCGGGTGCTGACCGTCGCAGTCGACGCGCTCGAAGGCGAGGCGAGCACCCACGCGATACGGATCACCGACGACCACATCGAGCTGCTGATCCACTCGGCATCCCGCCGCCAACAGCGGCTCCCCCTACGCGTACTGCGCGAGGCAATGATCCGCACCTACGAGAACGCAGGCGCCACCCTGCTGCACGCCGCAGGCGCCGCGGTGGACGGCGTCGGTATCGCCGTGTGCGGCCCGCGTGCCACGGGCAAGACCACCACCCTCGCCGCGCTCCTCACCGCAACCGGCGGCGACCTGCTCTCCAACGACCGCCTGCTGCTTCCACCGCGGGAGTCCGACGCACAACCGCTGGTCGCCGTGCCGCTCCCCGTGCCGCTCGCGCGTGGAACCGTCGACTCCGTCGCCGGGCTCCGATCAGCACTCGCCCAGACCAGCCGCCCGCGCACCGCGCCGGAAGCGCTGCCCGACGTGTTCGGCTCGACCGTCAAGGCCGAGCTGACCGCGCGGGAGTTCGCCACCGCACTGGGCGCCGGGCTCACCGCGAGCGCCCCGCTGCAACTGCTCATCGTCCCCCGGCTCACCGACGACGACACTCCCCTCACCACGCGCACGCTCACCCCTGAGGAGGCCCACGGCGTGCTCGCCGCCAACTGCTTCACCCCGAACGACGAGTTCTGGCTGATTCCCTGGCTCATCCCGCACCACGCCGGAGCCGAGGAGTTGGGCGAACGCTCACGGTGCCATCTCGCGGTGCTCTCGACCGCCGTCCCCGCGGTGGAGATCAGGTTCGGCGTGCGCAACTCCTTCCCAGCCCTCGTCGACGGACTCCGCCGCGTACTGGTCCGGCGGATATGACCCACCGCCTGCTCGCCGTGGTCACCGCAGCTGGCCACGGGACCCGGTTCCGGCCCTTCGCCGCACACGTGCCCAAGGAGATGCTTCCCCTCGGCGGCACCCCGGCCGTGGAACTCGTCATCGACGAGTGTCTCCACGCCGGCGCGACCGAGGTGGTCGTGGTCACCCGACCCGACGACACCGTGATCACCGCCCACCTCGCCGACCTCCACGACCGTGGGTGGCCCGTACGCGCCGTGCCGGAGAACCTCGACAACGGCTACGGCAACGCCGCCCCGCTGCTCACGCTGCACGACGAACTCGCCGACCATGACCTGTTCATGGTCGCCTTCGGCGACGACGTCCTCCTGGGGGAACCGAGCGCCGGAGCCAACCTGTCCGCGATGCATCACGTGGCCCGCACCAGCGCCGCCGCGCTGGCCGTCACCTCGATCCCGCACGACCAGACCGGTTCCTTCGGCATCGTCGACGTCCACCCCGACGATCCGGCCCGGATGCGGCGGCTGCGGCAACGACCTGATCCCGCGACCGTGACCGACCCGCTGGCGGTGGTGTCCCGACTCGTTCTGCGCCCGACGATCCTCGATACCCTCGCCGCCGCCTCCGAGGCTGGCGGAGAGGTCGACCTCGGCGTCGCCGTCGGCCGCCTCGCCACCACCGATCCCGTTGCGGTGCACCGCGTGCGCGCCCAGTGGGTCACCGTCGGCGACCCGCAGCGCTACTTCGACGCCCTGACCGCCTACTGGCGGATCCAACCACCAGGAGTTCCCGCTTGAAGACCATCGACATTTTCGACGACCGCTACGAGCACGTCGGCACGGCCGACAAGAAGCAGGCCCACCGCGACGGCCTCTGGCACCGCACCTTCTCCGCGCTCGCGATCAACCCCACCACCCGCCGGATCGTGCTGCAGAAGAAGGCCGCCGGCCGCTACAGCTTCGACCGCCCCGACTACGCCGACATCACCGTCGGCGGCCACTACGAGGCCGGCGAGAGCATCGAGCAGGGCATCCGCGAGGTCCACGAGGAACTCGGCCTGCCCGTCACCTACACCGACCTGCACCCCATCGGCCTGCGCCAGACCGTCGTCACCCTCGCCCCCGACTACATCGAGCGCGAGTTCCAGCACTGGCACCTGCTACCCCTAGACATCGACCTCGACGCCATCCCGCTCGCCGACGCCGAGGTCGCCGGACTGGTCGACCTCGACGTCGACCACGCCATCGCGCTGGCCGAAGGCACCCGGACCGATGCACCCGCCCGCTACGCCACCCGCACCGACACCGGCCTCGACCACATCGAGGGCACCCTCACCCGCGACGATCTGGTCCCCAACTACCTGCGCACCGACCAGCTCTACCTCCGCACCTTCGTCGCCGCCCGCCGCTACTGCGCCGGTGAGCGCGACCACCTCTACTGGTGAAGCCATGACGACCACCGCATCCGCGGGCGTTCTGGAGCACACCGGCGCAGCGCGCGGAAGGATCGCCCTCGTCGTCGGGACCCGACCCGAGTCGATCAAGATGGCCCCGATCGCCGACGAACTCGGCGAGGACGCCGTCATCATCCACACCGGCCAGCACAACAGCCCCGGCATGATCCAGCCGCAGGCACGACAGCGCACCGTCACCCTGCCGCACCAGCCCCACACCACCCGCGGCGCTCAACTCGGCCGCACGATCGCCGCCCTCGACACCCTGTTCACCGCAGCTCGCCCCGACGTCGTCGCCGTGCAGGGTGACACCACCTCCGCCGTCGCCGGAGCGCTCGCCGCGAACGCCGCCGGCATCCCGCTCCTGCACGTCGAGGCCGGGCTGCGCAGCTTCGACCGGCGCATGCCCGAGGAGCACAACCGCATCCTCATCGACCACATCGCCGACCTGTGCTGCGCACCCACCACCCTCGCCGTGGAACACCTGCGCGGCGAGGGGCTGCCCGAACACCGCATCGTCCTCACCGGCAACCCGGTCGTGGAAGCCGCCATCCGAGCCCTGCCCGCGCCGGGCGAACAGGACAGGATCCTGCGCGAGGCCGGCCTGCGCGACAACGGCTACGTGCTCGCCACCATCCACCGGCCCGAGAACGTCGACGACAGCACCACGCTCGGCGCGATCCTCCGCGCGCTCGCCGAATCACCCCTACCGGTCCTGCTGCCGGTCCACCCGCGGCTGCGTGCTCACCTCGGGCCGCACCTACCGGCCCTGCAACGAGCACCCGTCCGGCTGACCGGCCCGCTCGGCTACCCACAACTACTCGCCCTCGCCCGACGCGCACGCCTGATCGTCACCGATTCCGGTGGACTTCAGGAGGAAGCCACCGTCCTCAAAACGCCGATCATCGTCGTCCGGCGCAGCAACGAACGCCCCGAGATCGAGGGCGTCTTCGGGTGTCGGGTCGCGCCCGGCGCGCTCCTACCCACCCTCAAGGAGTGGACCAACGAGCAGCGCCACGGCGTCGACTTGTGCTCCATCCCGTCGCCCTACGGCGACGGGACCGCCTCGGCGAGAATCGCCCGCGAAGCACGACGACTCCAGACGAGCGCGCTCACTGCAAGAGGGTGAACCACCCGCGCTCCCAGCTCATGCAACGCTCACGGACGCAGGTGTTGCTAAAGATGCACGGACCTGCTGCGGGAGCACATCGCACGTGCGCCAGGTCCCGTCACGGTTGCGGAGGCAAGCACCTCCGCCGATCATGGCTGGATCGACGGGCACGCCCACGAGATCCTGATCCCGCTGTTCCGGGCCACCCCACCCGTGCCCGCACCGGTCACCCTCGGCCGCGACCGGTTGATGGTGCTGATCGGCCGTGAGCACGGACTGCTGCCGGGGGCGGGGGTCCTTTCGGCACGCCTGTCCTGCCACCCCGATGACATGGACACCATCCTCGCGCGTGGTCGAGCGTCTCGGCGACGCCCTCACCACACCGCCGGCCCCGGACGACTCGCGTGACGACGGGCCGCGCAGCAGGCGGTGGTGGGACCAGTCGCTGTCCAGGGGTGCTGCCGGGGTCGCGGTCCTGCACGCCGCTCGGGGGCGTCCCGATCTCGCGCGCGCCTGGCTTTCTCGGGCGGTGCGGGAGGACGTCAGCGCCGCGCCCGGATGCGGGCTCTGGTTCGGGGCACCCGCGGTCGCGTTCGCCGTCCAGGAGGTCGGTGAGCACCGCTGTCCCGAGACGGCGCACGCGCTGCGCCGCGCCGTCACCGCCGTCACCCGAGCTCGACTCGCCGCGGCGGCAGCTCGGATCGACGCGAAGACCCGGCCGACCCGTTCGGAGTTTGACCTCGTGCGCGGGCTGTCCGGCCTGGGTGCTCACCTCCTACGTCGCTCGGCCGATCCGCACGACCGGGCCCTGCTGCTCGGTGTGCTCACCTACCTGGTGCGGCTCACCCGGCCACTCCGCGCCCGTGACGCTGCGGGAAGCAGCGCGCCGGGCTGGTGGACCAACGACATGCCCGCCGGAGCCGGAGCCGACGCGTTCACCGGTGGGCACGCCGACCTCGGCGCCGCTCACGGCATCAGCGGCCCGCTGCCCCTGCTCGCCCTGTCCACACTGCACAGGGTGCAGGTACCGGGTCAGACCGAGGCGATCGAGCGGATCTGCACCTGGCTCGACCTCTGGCGCCGGCCCGCCGCGACCGGCACGTGGTGGCCCCAACGGATCACCCTTTCCGAGTTGCTCGCCGGCCAGGTCACCGCGCCGGCCGGTCCCGGACGGCCGTCGTGGTGCTACGGCACACCCGGGCTGGCCCGGGCCCAGCAACTCGGCGGGATCGCTCTGGGCGACTCCGTCCGCCAGGACCACGCCGAGCACGCGCTGCTCCAGGCCGTGACCGACCCGGCGCAGCTGGGCGCCCTGTCCGATCTGTCGCTGTGCCACGGCTGGGCCGGCTTGACCGCGACCCTCTGGTGCGCCGCCCGCGACGCCCGCCGTCCCGACCTGCGCGCCCAGCTCCCCGGCCTGGTCGCGCACCTCGCGGGCCGCGCCTGCGTGCTGACGGCCCAGGACCCGGCAGGACTCATCGACGGCACCGCGGGCGTCGCGCTCACCTTGCACACCGTCACCACCGGCACCACGAGCGGATGGGCGAGATGCCTGCTCCTCGTCTGAACCACCGCGCTGGTGCCGGTACTCACACAGCCGACGACCCGTTGACGCGCTGGCGCCAGCTCTCCCTCTGGTGCGCAGACTGGCGCACAGCCGAGCGGATCGCGGTCACCTGCCTCGACCCCACCGTGTCCGCGGCCCAGGAGCGAGGCGACCTCGCGGGCTGGTGGTTCGTGCGCAAAGGCCCGTCATGGCGCCTGCGCGTCCAACCAGCGGACGACATCGACGGCAACGTCGTGGTCGGCGACGTCGCGGAAGCACTGCGTCGGTCCGGCCACGTCCGACACGTCGCAGAACTGGTCTACGAACCGGAGACCGCCGCGTTCGGCGGGCCCGCAGCCATGACCGCCGCACACGAACTGTTCGCCGCTGACAGCCGACACGTCCTGAACCATCTCGCCCGCACCCGCGGCCGGAACGACCACCGCCGGGAGCTGGGAGTGCTGCTCGCCGGGCGACTGCTGCGCGCCGCCGGGCTCGACTGGTACGAGCAAGGCGACGTCTGGCACCGACTCGCAGCGCACCGCGCACCCACCGAGAGACCGACCCCGACGCCGGCCACCGTCAACGCCGTCGGGAAATTGCTCACCGCCGTCAACGACACCACCAGCAGCCCGCTGCACGAGGTCCCCGAGTGGCCGGCCGCCCACGAGCAAGCCGGGCGCGCCCTCACCCAGATCGCACACTCTGGACGACTCGACCGCGGAATGCGCGCCGTGCTCGCCCACCACCTGCTGTTCACGTTCAACCGCCTCGGGATATCTGCCGAGGACCAGTACGTCCTGGCCGCCTCGGCCAGTCACTTCGTTCTTCAGGAGAACCATCACATGACCCCGACGCACTCGACCGAACCGGTATCCGACATCGCGACCGCACCGGGTTCACCGACGGCCGCCCAGCTGCGCGACGGTCTCGCCGACTACATCCGCGGGCGCGGTACCTTCCGCAGCGCAGCGGTCGAGCGTGCGTTCCGGACCGTGCCCCGGCACCTGTTCCTGCCCGACGTCGACCTCGCCGAGGCCTACGCGCCGCGCCCGGTGATCACCAAGCGCGCTCCCAACGGCACCGCGCTCTCCTCGGCGTCCAGCCCGAACCTGGTCGCCGACATGCTGGAGCTCCTCGACGCACGACCAGGGCACCAAGTCCTCGAGATCGGCGCCGCCACCGGCATCAACGCCGCCCTGCTCGCCGAAATCGTCGGGCCCGACGGCCACGTCGTCACCGTCGAGATCGACCACGACCTCACCGAGGAAGCCCGCACCGCCCTGGACACCGCCGGCTACGGCCACGTCGAGGTCCACTGCGCCGATGGTGCGCTCGGACATCCCAGCGGCGGCCCCTACGACCGCATCATCGTCACCGCCGGCGCCTGGAACATCCCGGCGACCTGGTGGGAGCAACTCGCCCCGGCCGGTCGCCTCGTCGTGCC
>JAJAZD010000136.1 GCA_026785945.1 Pseudonocardia sp.
ATGGTGGCGGTGCAGCGCGCGGCGGCGGTGCCGCGCACGGCGGCGGCGGTGCCGCGCACGGGGGCGGCGTGAACGGCGCCATGTTCCGGTCGGGCCGCCAGGTCGACCACGTCGCGAACGGCTTCCACCCCGACGACGTGCTGCGCGACTTCGACTACGGCCGCGTCTCCACGCTGCCGGACGGCCGGGTGCTGCGGGAGTGGGACGTCGTGGCGTCCGACAAGGACATCGAGGTCGCCCCGGGCGTCACGTTCCCGGCGTGGACGTTCGACGGCCGTATCCCCGGCCCCACCCTGCGCGCCACCGAGGGCGACCTGATGCGCGTCCGGTTCGTCAACGACTCGGCCCACCCGCACACGATGCACTTCCACGGCGTCCACCCCGCCGGGATGGACGGCGTCCCGCTCGTGGGCCGCGGGGTGATCGCGCCGGGCGAGGAGTTCGTCTACGAGTTCGACGCCCAGCCCTTCGGGCTGCACCTCTACCACTGCCACGTCGGGCCGCTCGCCGAGCACATCGCCCGCGGCATGTACGGGACGTTCATCGTCGATCCCGCGGTGGGCCGCCCGCCGGCCGACGAGATGGTCATGGTGATGCACGGCTTCAACACCACGTTCGACGGTGAGGGCAACCAGCTCTACGCCGTGAACGGCATCCCCTTCCACTACGTGGACTCTCCCGTGCGCGTGCGGCGCAACGAGCTGGTCCGGGTCTACCTGGTCAACATCCTGGAGTACGACCCGATCAACACTTTCCACCTGCACGGCAACTTCTTCGACTACTACCCCACCGGCACCCGGCTGGAGCCCTCCGAGTTCACCGACACCGTCGTGCAGGCCCAGGGCCAGCGCGGCATCTGCGAGATCCGCTTCCCCTATCCCGGGAAGTACATGTTCCACGCGCACAAGACGGAGTTCGCCGACCTGGGCTGGATGGGCTTCTTCGAGGTGAGCGACTGATGTTCGAGCGCAGTGGGCGGACGGTGGCGACGTGGGCGACGCCGGTCGCCGTGCTGGGCCTGGTCGCGATCGCGTTGCTGGCACTGGGCCTGCTCGCAGGCAACGCGCTTCCCGAACGCACCGGCCCGCCCGTGGAGGAGGTCGCCGTCGAGCGCACGACCATCGCGCCCGGCGAGTTCGCCCTCAGCGTGCGCAACATCGGCCCGGACCCCGTGACCGTGGCCCAGGTCTTCGTCAACGACGCCTACGCCGACGTCCGTGGCGGCGAGGACCCGATCCCCCCGCTCGGTGCGGCCACCATGACCGTCGACTACCCGTGGCAGGACGGCAACCCGTACCTCGTGACGCTGCTGACCTCGTCCGGTATCGCGATCGAGCACATGATCCCGGTCGCCACCGTCACCCCCCCGCTCGACGCCACCTCGATCGGGCGGATGGCGCTGCTGGGCGTCTACATCGGGGTCGTGCCGGTCCTGCTGGGGGTCGCGTTCCTCCCCGTGCTGCGCCGCGCCGGCCCGGTGGTCCGCCGCGCCGTGCTCGCGCTGACCGTCGGCCTGCTCGCCTTCCTCGCCGTGGACGCCACGCTGGAGGGCTTCGAACTCGGCGCGCAGAGCGCGTTCGGCGGGGTCGCACTCCTGGCCGTCGGCGCCGGGGTCGCGTACATGGCTCTCTCCGCGCTGGGCAGGCTCGGCCGCGGGGGCTCGGCCACCGGATCGCGGCTGGCCCTGCTCATCGCCGTCGGGATCGGCCTGCACAACCTCTCCGAAGGGCTGGCGGTCGGCTCGGCGTACGCGGTGGGCGAGCTCGCTCTGGGCGCCTCGCTGGTGGTCGGGTTCGCCGCCCACAACCTCACCGAGGGCATCGCGATCGTCTCCCCGCTGACCGCCGAGAAGGTCTCGCCGGCGCGCCTCGTCGGGCTCGGACTGATCGCCGGCGCACCGGCCTGCGTGGGCGCGGTCGTCGGCTCCACCGCCACCACACCGGCGACGGCCACCCTCCTGCTCGGCGTCGGCATCGGTGCGATCGCCCAGGTGGTCGCCCAGATCTGGCCGCTGCTGCGCGCCAAGGGCGCCCGGGTCCTCGACACCCCGACGCTGGCCGGCCTGGGCGCGGGAGTGCTCGTCATGTACCTGACCGGCCTCCTCGTCACCGCCTGATCGATCCGGGCCGAGCGATCCGGGCCGATCGATCCGGGCCGAGCGATCCGACGGACGCGTAGGCGTCGCAGGAGGAACCGCTACGCGTCCCTCGGACCGATCATGCGCCGGCTGCTGCGACGGGTCGCGCTGCGGCGGCGAGGTCGGGGATGCGGTAGAGCTGCGCCGCGTTGCCGCCGAGGATCGCCCGCGCCGCCGCCGCATCGAACGGCGGGCAACGGCCCGCCATGCTCACCGGGAACTGGTACGACGCGAGCTCACGCACGAGCCGGCCGGGCCGCACCAGGGGGTAGCCGCTGCCGAACAGCAGGCGACCGGGCCCGAACGCCCGCAACAGGGCCGCGAACGCGCGTGCGAATCCGGCCGACCCCGTCCACGGCAGCAGCTCGGTCAGCAGTACGTACACGCCGGGCAACCGTGCGAGCCGACAGAGCTGCTCGATGGGCAGGCTTCCCGCGCCGAGGACGAACCGGACCTGGGGCAGTGCGCGGGCGAGCTCGCGGAACTGCCCGGCGTCGAAGCCGGGGGGTGCCACGCGCTGCGCCGCCCGGACCCGCACGGGTTGTGCCGACCCCGCCCGTACCGGCTCGGCCCAGCTCGGCACCCGCGGCGCCGGACCGAGAGCCCACGGGGGTGCGGACCCCTCGCTCAGCCACGGCGCAGGCCGCGACGTGGGCCCCACCCCGAGGTGTACGACGTCCGCGCCCGCCAGCGCGCAGCGGGCCAGCACCCCGCGCAGCCACGGATCGTCGAGCCGGATCCGGCCGGCGGGCCGACGCGTCTCGCACAGGGTGAGCCCGCGCAGATCGAACCGCCTGACCCTTGTACCGATGCCGCGCGCGGCGGGCCGCCCGCCGTCCGGGTCGAGCTCGCCGCTCAACACGAACCGGTCGGGCGTGCGCGCGGCCAGCTCGGCGTGCCAGGCCAGGGGTGAGAACCCGAGCACGAACAGCTCGCCGAGCACCACGGGCTGGAGAACGGCACGGTCGACGTAGCCGGCCTCGAAGAGGTCGCGCGAGAGCCCCTCCTCGGACACCCGTTCCACCTCGTAGGGCGGCACCGCGGAGCCGTAGAGCTCGCAGTGCCGCCGCAGGAGGTCGAGCGCGTACGCCTCCCCGGCCGGGACCGCCTGGTTGTGCGGGCTCGCGTCCCAGGCGTGCACCTGGGCGTCGACCACGACGTGGCGCTCACCTCCGCCCGGGGCGTACACGGCCGAGCGCTAGCCGACCTGGGGGCCGAGGCCCAGCGACTGGGGCGTGCTCGCATCTGGCGAGGGTTGCGGGATCCCGTCGTCGAGCGGGCCGAACTCGGTCATCAACGACTTGTTCCAGGGGGTCTGCTCCTCGGCCACCAGCGAGTTCGTGGTGAGAATCAGCCCGGCCACCGAGGCGCCGTTCTGCAGCGCCGACCGCACCACGCGCAGCGGGTCGATGATGCCCATCTCCAGCATGTTGCCGAAGCGTCCCTCGAGTGCGTCGAACCCGTCGTCGACGCCCAGGTCGCCGACCTGTTTGACCACGTCGTGGCCCTGGTAGCCGGCGTTGGTCGCGATGAGGAAGGCCGGTTCGGTCAGTGCGCGACGGACGATCTCGACCCCGATCTCGTAGTCGCCCGAGACCTCCAGCTTGTCCAGTGCCTGCTCCGCGTGCAGCAGGGCCGCGCCCCCGCCCGCCACGATGCCCTCGGCCATCGCCGCCCGGGTGGCCTGCAACGAGTCGTCGACGCGGTGGCGGATCTCCTTGAGCTCGGCGTTGGTGGGCGCCCCGACCGAGATGATCGCTGCCTTGCCGGACAGGCGCGCGATCCGGTCGTTGAGCCAGTCCTCGTCGGTGCCGATGCTGGCCCGGTGCATCTCGGCGCGCAGCTGGCTCAGCCGCATCTCCACGGCGTCCCGCGCACCGCCGCCGCCGATGATCACGGTGTGCTCGTTGGTGGCCCGCACCTGCCCCGCCCGGCCCAGGTGCTCGATCCCGACCTGCTCCAGGGAGAACGACGACGCCTTGGACAGCACCTTCCCGCCGGTGAGCGCGGCGATGTCCTCCAGGTTGTGCACGCGCTTCTCGCCGAAGCCCGGCGCCTGGATGGCCGTCACCTTGAGGTGACCGTTGACGTGGTTGTGCACCAGCATCTGCAGTGCGGTGCCCTCGACCTTCTCGGCGACGATCACCAGCGGCCGGGGGTCGCGCATGATCCGCTCGAGCATCGGCATCAGCGACCGGACGTCGGTGATCTTCTCGGCGCACAGCAGGATGTAGGGGTCGTCCAGGATCGCCATCATCGAGCCCGGGTCGGTCACCAGGTACGGCGAGACGTAGCCGTTGTCGAACTCGAAGTCCTCGACGAAGTTCACCGTGAGCCCCAGCAACGGCCCGTCGTCGACGGAGATCACCCCGTCGGCCCCGACGGTGTGCAGGGTCTTCGCGACCACCCGTCCGATCGACTCGTCGGCGTTGGCCGAGATGGCCGCCACACGCGAGAGGTGCTCCAGGCTGTCCACCGGGTGCGCGACCGAGGCGAGGTGCTCGACGATGGCGGCCACCGCGACGTCGATACCGCGCTTGACGAGCACCGGGTTGCCACCCGAGGTGATGGCCTTCATGCCCTCGCGGACGATCGCCTGCGCCATGACCGTGGCCGTGGTGGTGCCGTCGCCGACGATGTCGTTGGTCTTGATCGCCGCTTCCTTGAGGATCTGCGCACCCATGTTCTCGAACGGGTCACGCAGATAGATCTCGCGGGCGATGGTCACGCCGTCGTTCGTGACCTCCGGCGTGCCGGTGATCTTCTCCAGGATGACGTTGCGGCCCTTGGGCCCCAACGTGGACTTCACGGCTTCGGCGAGCTGGTCGACACCCGCCTTCAACAGATCGCGGGCTTCCTGTCCGAACTTGAGCTCCTTGGCCACGGGTCCTCCTGGAGAGAATTCAGCTGCGCGGGTATGTCTGGGAGGGCGGCCCCGGGTCGCCGTCCGCGCCGGATTGCGCGGGTGGCGACCCGGGAATGGGCACGAATCAGCGGACCTGCGGCGGGAGCATGTCGCCGATGTACTCGGCGGCCTCCTCCAGATTCCCGAACATGACGGTCCGGTCGTCCATGTGGATCATCTTGCCGTAGTGCGTGGACATGTTCTCCTCGAACTCGGAGGCGTCGTAGAACCCCTCCTCCTCGCCGAGTGCCTCGGAGATCTCGTCGTAGTTGAAGTCCATCCGGCCCACGCAGTCGACCCTGATCATCGACGGGAGGTGGCGGATGGTGACGTTGTCCTTCCGGGCCATCACGTCGGCGACGATCACACCGACCTGGTTGTTCATCAGCGTCACGCCGCACATGTTCGACGGGGTGCTGTCCGCCTTGAACGGGCTCTCGGCCGTCCTGAAACCGGTCACAGCGACAGCTCCTTCGGGGTCTCGAGTCCGAGCTCGGCGACGATGCCGGCGAAGCGGCTCTTGGCGCGGTCGAGAGAGTCCTCGAAACGCGGGGGCTTGTTGTCGGCCTGGCTCCACAGCGGCTGCATCGTGCGCGCCGCCTCGATGCACATCGGCACCCACTTGGCGAGCCAGCCCTGCATGATCTCCTTGTTGTACTCGGCGAACTCCCGGTCCTCGGTGAGCGGGCCGAAGCACGCGTGCGTCCAGCGGAGGTCGCGCTGGGAGTAGTCGAACTCGCCGGCGCCGATGACCGTCGGGGTCACGAAGTCACCGTTGCCCGCCGCCGCCTGCATCACCAGGTTGCTACGGAACAGCTCGCCGAGCAGCGGCTCGAAGACCACGTTGGTGGCGAAGGCCATCTCGCCCCAGTCGTTGTCGACGGCGGTGAGCGCCTCGACGACCTTGCGGACGCCCTGCCACTCCGGGTCGTTGTTCCACGCGTCGACGTGGGCGCTGCCGTCGAAGCTCTCGATCTCCTCGGAGAGGGTGAGGTTGTACAGGGCGAGATCCTGCGCGAAACGGATCTTGTGCATGCTGTTCACGACCATCGCCGTGTTGTGCATGTTCGTCGGGCAGGAACGGTTGATCGCGGCGAAGACGTAGAGGCCGAGGATGTGCTCGATGTGCATCCACGCGCCGACGTTGCGCTCGACGAAATGCACCCAGTTGGGCGTCCACTGCTCGAAGGACTTCGCCTGACGGGCGTTCTCGATGTTCTGGGTGGTCTGGCGGACGACGTTCGCGTTGTAGCGGTAGAACGTCATCTCCCATTCCTCGTTGGGGTCCCGGAACTCGTGCCAGCCGTGCGCCGGCCACACGAGGTCCTTCCCGCCGCCGCCGCTGCCGATGCCGCGTACCGGCTCGGGCTCGTCGACGCCCCAGGCCTTCAGCTTCGTCCAGTTCAGCGGGTAGCCGGCCTCACCGTTGGCGAACCCGTAGATCCAGCCCTGCGACAGGTAGTGCCGCGGATCGGGCTGGACGTCGACGGTGACGTCCTCGTAGTGGGTCTGCTTGCGCTTCGCCGGCTTGTAGTAGTTGTACCGGCGAGCGCTGGCGCTCGAGTCGGGGAACTCCTGCGCGCCCGCCTCCGCGTCGGTGAACTGCGGCTTCGGGACACTGCGTTCGGGACGTGATGTGGTTGCCTGCGCGGTCTGCTCCGTAGTCATGTGCCGTCCTCTCCCTGCTCACCGGTGGTGGTGAACTTGTCGTAGAAGATGTACTGCTCGGGAACTCCGAGGGTCGTGAGCAACGGGATCGCCGCGTCCACCATGGGCGGCGGCCCACAGACGTACGCATCCCTCCCCTTGAGGTCGGGCTCACACCGCGCGACGACGTCGGTGATCATTCCGACCTCACCGGTCCAGTCGCCGTCTCCCGAAGGTTCGGAGAGTGCCGGGACGAACCGGAAGTCCGGGAGCCGTTCCTCGAGCTCCCTGAGCTCCTTCTCGAAGCACAGGTCGCGCTGCTGTCGAGCCCCGTAGTAGAAGACGGCCTTGCGCTCCACGCCGCGGTCGGCCATGGATCGCAACAGGCCCAGCACCGGGGCGAGCCCGGCTCCACCTCCGACGAAGATCAGAGGCGAGGTGCGGCTCTCCCGGAGCGTGAAGGTGCCGAACGGGCCCTCCACGTCGAGGCGGTCCCCGACCTGCACCCGTTGGGCGAGGAAGTCGGAGAACAATCCGCCCGGATAGACCTTGATGACGAACTCGAACACCCCGCCCTCGCGGTCGGGGGTGTTGGCCATCGAGAACGACCGGCTCTCGTTCGTGCCCGGAACGAAGATGTCCATGTACTGGCCCGGAAAGAACTTGATCTCCTCGGGTTCCAGCAGCTTGATCGTCAGATGCCGGAGGTCGTGCGTGACGGCCTGGTTCGAGACGACCTCGGCCACGCCCTTCCGCAGCGGCAGCCCGGACCGGATGATCTCCTCGTCGTAGTTCAGGAGCTCGATCACCAGGTCCTCGTAGGCATGCGCCCGGCAGAGCAGGGTCGAGCCCTCGTCCTTCTCGTAGTCCGGCAGCGCGAAGGTCGAGTACGGGTCGAGCTCGATGTCCTCGCCCTCCAGGACGAACGACTTGCAGGCGGCGCACTGGCCCTCCTTGCAGCCGTGCATGAGCTGCACACCCTGCTCGGCGGCCGCGCGCAGGATGTTCTGGTCCTCGTCGACCTCGATCTCGATGCCGACCGGCTCGAACCGCACGGTGTGCTTCTCGCCCATGGAACGCCCTTCGATGCGTCGGGTACGAATCCGGAATGAGCTGACGACGGAATGAGTACGGATCAGCAGGGGGAGGGTCGACGGTGGCGCCGCCGACCCTCCCCCCTCACCTGACCCGCGCTCAGGCGCTCGCGGGTGCCGGTCGTCCGGCGGGGCCCTGACGGTTGTAGTCAGCGAGGTAGGCGGCGCGACCGGCGTCGTCCATCTCGTTGACGATCACGTTCGGGCTCTGCAGCGGTGGGCACCGCCGCATGTGGTCCAGCGTCCACATCTTCTTGGGGTTCAGGTCGAGGTGGGGCTGAGCGGTCATCGTCTTGCCGTCGTCGCGGACGAAGCCCATGTCCTCGACCACATCGGCCCAGTTCCAGCCGTGGTAGATCGTCTCCCACTCACGCTTGCCGACCAGACGGCCCATGTTCGGGGTCTCGCGACCCTGGTACGTGGGTCGGAAGGCCTCGACGTCGGTCCAGCGGCAGACCTCGTGGCAGTACGTACGGTGCACGCCGTCGACCTCGGCCATGACCATGTCCTCGCGGACGAGGCACGGCACCATGCAGGTCCAGCAGCGCGACGGGTAGACGTAGTCGACGTCCTCGAACACGATCGGGTTGTGCCCGTTCGGGGTCGCGAGCCGCGAGTAGTTCTCCCACCATGCGCCGTACTTGTCGTACCAGCCCGGGTACTTGTACTCGAACCACTCGAAGTCCTCGTCGGTCATCGCGTCGATGCGCCAGTAGTTGGCGAGCCAACCGGTGGCGAAGAACTGCGCGACCTCGTGGACGTAGCCCTTCTCCCAGATCTGCTTCCACGACTCTTCGATCAGGTCGTGCGGGATGACCAGGCCGTACTTCTCGAGCGGGATGAGGTATGAACGGTAGTAGTCGTCGTAGATCCAGCGGCGCCACATCTCGGCGTAGGACTCGCGGTCCTTGCGCCGGTCCTTGGTGCCGTACTCGATGAACGTGCCGATGGCGGCGTCCACCACGCGGTGGTTGTTCCACCACGCGTAGCGCAGGTCGCGCTCGAGCAGCTGGCGGTTGTCCTCGTCCGACAGCGCCATCAGGAGCGTGGCGTAGCCGTTGGAGATGTGGCGTGACTCGTCGGACTGGACCGAGTGGAACACCGTGGGCAGCAGGTAGTCACCGTTCGCCGCGGCCTCGGCCGGCATGGCCACGAACAGCGTGTTCGTGAACGCCGTCTCGGCGACGATCGTCAGGTAGATGCTGGCCGCGGTGATCGCGTCACCGGTGATGAACCCCTCGGCGAACTGGCGGCCGATGGTGCCGCAGTAGTCGCTGTGGAAGTTCCGCAGGCTGTTGTTGAAGCCGGCCGGGTCGATGTAGTTGTTCATGTACAGGCGCTTCAGGTTCTGCTGGATCGTCGAGTGGCGGACCTCGTCGATCATCTGAATGGCCTGGCCGTTGTGCAGCTCCGGGTTCGGAACCACGTTGAACAGCATGGGCATCGATCGCGCAGCCGAGACCTCGGGCAACGGGATGATGCTCAGGAACAGCTTCTGCCACTCCAGCCAACGCTCCTGGACCTGGCGGAACATGTTCCCGCGGATGGCTCCGTCGGACGCGCCGTAGACGCGGTGGTCCTTCTCCTCCTGCATGGGGAAGTAGGACCGCAGGACCTGCTTGAGCGGGTCCTTCTTGGAGGCCTTGCGGAAGGTGTAGTCGGTTCCGTACTTCATGTACGGCTCGTGGTACTGCGGCTCCCAGGAAAGTTCCTGGATCTTCTGATGAGCCTTGGCCAAACTCTGCCGACTCACGTCATCTCCTCACGTGGTGGTGGTCCGGGTCTCGTTCCGCACCGCGCGGAGGTGCGGCACGTTCCCGTGGTCTGCCCCCGTCCGCGGTACCGGTCCTTGCGCGGGTGGCGCCGGCAGCGGAGGTGGACCCGAGTCGCCCGGTTCGGATCGGCACGCGGGGCCGACCGGACTCGGTTGTCTCGTGCCGCGAATCACACCTCTTCTCCGCAGGTCACGGGGTCTCAATATGAGATTGTGGCCGGTCGGGGCGCACCGGCCGGGGCCTGTGCGAGGAGCTCCGCAGCAGGTAGCGTTCTCCAGGTGTTCATCCGCGCCGTGGCGGGTGACTGCTGCGCCGAGGAGGGCAACCGGTTGGTCCGCCCGAACCAGTCCCACAGTTCGCTGCAGCGGGCCGACCGGTCCGCCGACGGTCTCGTGCGGGCTCGCACGTCGTTCCTCGTCGACGACCAGGTCGAGGCGGGCACCGTCCGCGACACGATCCTGGCGTCGTGGACCCGGTCGCGGGAGTGGGACGTGCACAGCGACAACGTCGAGCTGTCGTGCGAGTTCGACCCCGAGCCGGACTCCCCGCTGGTCCGGGCGGCGTCACTGGTCCTGGGCGACGTGGCCGACCAGCTCGCCGGCGAGCCCGTCAGCGTCATCCTGACCGACGCCGACGGCGTCGTGCTCGACCGCCGCACCGGCGACACCGCCCTGCACCAGCACCTGGACCGCGTCTGGCTCGCGCCGGGTTTCAGCTACGCCGAGAGGTTCATCGGCACCAACGGCATCGGCACCGCGCTGGAGGGCCGCGGCCCGGTGCAGGTGTTCGGCCACGAGCACTACGTCGAGCACCTCGCCGACCTCGCCTGCGCCGGCGCCCCGATCTGGCACCCGGTCAGCGGGAAGCTGCTCGGGGTCGTCGACCTCACCTGCTGGAGACCCGACGCCGGGCGGTTCATGTCCATGGCCGTCGCCCGCATCGCCCGGCAGATCGAAGGCAACCTGCTCGACCAGTCCGCGCCCCGCGAGCTCGCCCTGCTGCACGACTACCTGACCGCCTGCCGGCGCCATCACGGCGCGGTGTTCGGGATCGGCCCCGACCTGGTGATGATGAACGACAAGGCCCGCGAGCTGATCGACCCCGTCGACCAGTTGGCGCTGGTCACGGGGGCCACGGAGGCCATGCGGTCGGGGCGAGGTCTGCTGTTGCAGGACCTGCCGAGCGGCGCCGTCGCGCGGGTCCAGGTCCGGCCGAGCTGGAACGATCGCGGCGCCGCAGGCGGGGTGCTGCTGGTCGCGCTCGCCGCCCCCGGCATCGCGCACCGGCCGCGGACGGCCGCCTCGCCACCGGTCTCACCACTGCCCGCCGCCGTCGGCTCCGGTCTGTTGTGGACGAAGTGCTGCCAGGCCGTCGACCGGCACTTCCGCAGCCGTGAGTGGCTCGTCCTCGAGGGCGAACCCGGCGTAGGGAAGACGACGTTGGCCCGCGCGACGCACCAGATGCGCACCCCCGCCGCGCACCTGCGCCTGCTCGACGCCAAAGACTACGGCCCGCGGTGGATCGCCGAGATCGTCGAGGAGCTCGAGACGGGGGGCGGGACGCTGGTCCTCGCTCACGTCGACCGCCTCGCCCCGGACGCCATGCAGGCCCTCGTCGACGCGCTGGAACCGCACCGCGAGTCCACCGATCCGGACCGCCCGTGGGTGGTGGCCACCGCGAGTTCGGGCGGGCTCACCGGCGATGACCTCCTCGAGTACTTCCCCCGCACCGTCGGGGTGCCGCCGCTGCGCCATCACGTGGAGGACGTCGCCGAGCTGGTGCCCCACCTGATCGCCAGGCTCACCCGCGGATCCGAGCTGACCTGCTCCCCCGAGGCGATGCGCGTGCTGATGCGCAACCGCTGGCCGGGAAACGTCGAGCAGCTGTACCAGGTGCTGCGCAAGACCGTCTCGCGGCGGCGCGCCGGGGAGCTCACCCCCGCCGACCTGCCACCGGAGACGCGCGCGATCACCCGTCGGGTACTCACGCCGCTGGAGGCCATCGAGTGCGACGCCATCGTCGATGCGCTGCTGGACAACGAGGGCAACAAGGCCGAGGCCGCCCGCCACCTGGGCATGTCGCGCGCCACGATCTACCGCAAGATCCGCGGGTACGGCATCTCCATGCCGGTCGCCGGCCGCTGAGCGACGCCGGCGCCGTCCTGCGACCATTGCTTCGAACGCCGCACGGCACAGTGCGGAGCCGTCTCCGTTTCGCGTGACACCGTCATGACCAACCCGTGACCGATGAGCCCGGCAGGCCGTCGAGTAGTCCCGATAGGGTCGCGACATGTTGGAAATTGGGGGGATCTCCAAGCGTTTCGGAAAGCTGCAGGCCCTCGACGGGG
The DNA here is from genome assembly GCA_026785945.1 of Pseudonocardia sp. GTDB lineage: Bacteria > Actinomycetota > Actinomycetes > Mycobacteriales > Pseudonocardiaceae > Pseudonocardia. The sequence continues at coordinate 11,906 of JAJAZD010000136.1, forward strand.
TGACGTTCGCGGTGAAGCCGGGCGAGGTGTTCGGGTTCGTCGGCAGCAACGGCGCCGGCAAGACCACCACCATGCGGATCGTGCTCGGCGTGCTGTCCGCCGACGCGGGCGAGGTGCAATGGCAGGACGCCCCGATCGACTCCGAGGTCCGCCGCCGCATCGGGTACATGCCCGAGGAGCGCGGCCTGTACCCGAAGATGAAGGTCGGCGAGCAGCTGCGGTACCTGGCCCGCCTGCACGGGATGAGCACGGCGGAGGCCGGCACGTCGGTGCAGCGCTGGACCGAGCGGCTCGGTGTCGGGGCCCGCATCGGTGACGAGGTGCTGAAGCTCTCCCTCGGCAACCAGCAGCGGGTGCAGCTGTGCGCCGCGCTGGTGCACGACCCCGAGGTGCTGGTGCTCGACGAGCCGTTCTCCGGGCTCGATCCCACCGCCGTCGAGGTGATGAGCGGTGTGCTGAGGGACAAGGCCGACGCCGGGGTGCCGGTGATCTTCTCCAGCCACCAGCTGGAGCTGGTGGAACGAATCTGCGACCGGATCGGCATCATCGCCGGAGGCCGCATGGTCGCCGTCGGCAGCGTCGACGAGCTGCGGAGCCGCGAAGCCTCCGCCGTCCTCGACGTGGAGGGCCCACCCGCGGGCTGGGCCGCCGATCTGTCCGGCGTCGAGGTGCTGGCGTCCGGCGACACCCACACCCGCCTGCGGCTCGCCCCCGACACCGACGACCAGGCCGTGCTCGTCGCGGCCATGGCCGCCGGCCCGGTGCACGACTTCCGGCGATGGCGGCCGCCGCTCACCGAGCTCTACCGTGACGTGGTGCAGGACGCGGCGGCCCCCGTCGACCTCTCCGGGGTGCCCGCATGAGCGAGGCGCTGAGCTCGAACCAGGCCATCCTGCTGGTGGCGCGCCGGGAGTTCGTCACGCAGGTCCGTTCCCGCAGCTTCGTGATCGGGCTCGTGGTCACCCTGGCGCTTCTCGGGGTCGGTGGAGGGATCGGCTACTTCGTCGCCGCACAGAACTCGACCAGCTCGCTGGGGTTGACCGCCGACACCGCCTCGTTCCGGACGGCGCTGGAGGCGACAGCATCCACTCTGGACACCGAGCTCCTGATCACCGAGGTCGACGACCCGTCCGGGCAGGCCCAGGTGGACGACGACGAACTCGACGCGCTGCTCACCGGCGGCCCCGGCGCCTACGAGCTGCTGGGCCGCGACGCCGTCGACTCGACGGTCCAGTCGGTGGTCTCCACCGCCGTGCAGCAACAGGCGCTGGCCACCGCGCTGGCCGGTGCGGGCGTCGACCCCGCACAGCTCGCGGCGCAGTCGCAGGTCGCGGTCACGACGATCGAACCGTCGGACCCCGACAGCGGTCAGCAGCTCGCCCTCGCCCTGGTCGCCACCATCCTGCTGTTCTTCTCGCTGAACTACGCCTCGCTGGTGGCCACCGGGGTCGTGGAGGAGAAGCAGAGCCGCGTGGTGGAGCTGCTCCTCGCGACGATCACGCCGCGGCAACTGTTGGCCGGAAAGGTCCTGGGGCTCAGTGTCGTCGGTCTGCTGAACCTCGTGGTCCTGGGCGGGATCAGTGTGGTCGTGGCCTCGGCGACGGGTGTCCTGACCCTGCCCGCCGCGGCGTTCGGCACATTCGCCATGGCGATCCTCTGGTACCTGCTCGGGTTCTTCCTCTTCGCCGCGCTCTACGCCGCCGTCGGATCGACGGTGTCACGCCAGGAGGAGCTGCAGTCGGTCATCACCCCGATCGTCTTCATTCTCATCATCCCGCTCGTCCTCACTCTCAACCTGCTGCCCAGCGACCCTCGCAACGAACTCGCGGCCGTGCTGTCGTTCATCCCGTTCTTCTCCCAGACCGTCATGCCGGCCCGCTACGCGCTCGGCGTCGCGCCGCTGTGGGAGGTGGCGGTGGCGGCCTTGATCGCGGTGATCGCCATCGTCGTGGTGGTGCGGCTGGCGGCGCGGATCTACCAGAACTCGATCCTGCGCACCGGGGCACGGGTCACGCTGCGCGAGGCATTGCGTACCCGATCCTGACGCCCCGGGTGCGGGCCGGGTCCTCGGCCCGCGGGCCCCGAGCGGTCCGCGGCGGTCGTGATCAGCCCGTGGTCTCGGGCCCGCTCGCCGCGCCGCCGGGGAGCGGGGCGGCGGGCGCCGACGCCGGAGTCACCGCCGTCCCCGGAGTCACCGCCGTGCCCCGCCCCCCCCGGGGGGGGCGGGGGGGGGGGGGGGGGGGGGGGGGCGCCCGGCGGGGGCCCCGCCCGCCCCGGCGGGCCGGGCCGCCCCGGGCCCGCCGGGGCGGGGCCGGGGTGAGGGGCGGGGCGGGACAGGCTTGTGGGTGGGGGGCGGGACGACCGGCTCGAAGAGCGACCCGGGTGCCGGGGTCGACCGCACGGTGCTCTCCGAGACGGCAGGGGACACCGAGACGGCAGGGGCCTCGGACACGACGGGCGACTCCGACACGACGGGCGACACGACGGGCGACACGACGGGCGACACGACGGGCGACACGACGGGCGACACGACGGGCGACACGACGGGCGACACGACGGGCGACACGACGGGCGACACGACGGGCGA
>JAJAZD010000137.1 GCA_026785945.1 Pseudonocardia sp.
CGCCCGTGCTCCCCGTCCGCGGCGACACCCCCCGTCGAACGGGGGCACCGACCCGCGGCAGGGAGTACCACCGGAGAACGGGGGCATGCCGGAGGTCACCCCGGTCACGGGCGCAGGCCCGACGGGACGGGACCGGACACCCCGGCCATCCAGTCTCTGCGACGACAGGCGCACCGCGGCAGCGCATCCTTGTCCGATGACCGGCGTCGTGACAGCGAGGCCGCGACACGCCCTCATACGATCTTCACGGAATCAACCATCTAGTGCTGTGATGATCGCGCAGCGACCGGCCGAGGCGGCACCGTGCGTACGCGGCGTCGCCGAGGCCCTGCCGCTGGCCGACGGGAGCGTGGACGCCGCGCTCGCCGTCCTCACGATCCATCACTGGTCCGATCTCGCGGCGGGCGTCGCCGAGCTGCGCCGGGTCGCCCGGCGTCGGATCGTCGTGCTCACCTGGGAGCAGGCCGACCCCGCCTTCCTGACTGACGGCCTGACCCGCCTGGCCGACGACATCGGCTCGGGCCGCTGGCGGGAGCGGCACGCCGACCTCCTGGAACTCGACGCACTCGACGCCGGCTACCGCCTCGTCGTCACCGACATCGACTGAGCATGACGCCTGTCGCGCGACTGGGAACACCGGGTCCTCGACCCGAACCAGCAACTCCGCACCCCGGCTGATGCGTGATGCAGCGGGTCATCACGTACCCAGGCCGTGGGTTCAGCCGGAGTGAACGCCGTGGATGGTGAACGTGCCTCGACCGGGCCCGGGGTCGGTACGCTGCCTGGGTGTCCCGGCCCTCCCCTGACATTGAAGTGCGGCTCGCCGCGCTGGAAGCTCGCATGTCCGCGGTCGCCGCTCTGGAGGCCCGCATGGAGGTCGTGGCCGCCGACGCCGCCGCGGCCCGGCACCTGGCCGCCGCCCGCGACCGCGACCTCGCAGACCTCGGCATCAAGGTCGACGCCAACCGCGCGGCCATCAACGCCCTGGGCGAAAAGACCGCCGCCGGGTTCGCCGAAATGCGCGGAAAGCTCGACGCGGCCGCCGCCGGCCAACAACAGATCGTCAATCTGCTCACCGGCCTGATCTCCGGCCAGTGGCCAGCCTCGTTCGTGGGCGCAGACCAGCCTTGCCCGGCGTGAGGAGTACGCGACGGCCGCGACCCCGAGGTGCTCGGTGAAGAGCTCCCGCTCCCTGAGTCCCTCGCCGGAAGCCATGGCGATCGACGTCGACACGCTTCGCCGTATCTTGCGGGTCAGCTCGCCAGAGGCTCGGATGATCTGCTGGCTGATCCTCAACGGGCACAACCAGGCCGAGATCGCCGAGAAGCTCGAGATCACCACCCGGGCCGTCGAAGGACACATGCACCGCCTCCGCAAACGGGTGGAGAAGATGGTCGCCCGCGGAGCCATACAGACACGACACCAACTCCAGGACAGCCAAGCGACCGAGCACACGCTGCGACAGCGCGTGGCGCCCGACTCCGGTGCCTCCGCCACCAGCAGGGTGTCGGTGTAGCCGGGGTCCAGCGCCAACGACGTTCGTGAGCGCCTTGCAGGTCCTCTCGCGCGGGAAGGGATCGCGGGGACGGACACCCCGCCAGGTGCGGAACCAGCCGCCCGGGAGATCAGCCGAGCCCACACGCCTCCGGCCGATACCCCGCAGGCGCGCGAGGTCATCGAGTTCCCGCCGTTCGACGTCGAGCACCTGGAGAACTCGCTGCGACACCTGGCGGTGCTCGCCACGGCGTAGAAACCGGCTCAGCCGACTGGCCTTCCTGCACCTCGCCGGAGAGTGTCTCGCCGACGATCGATTTCAGACATCGGCTCGGCAGTCGGTCAGGGGAGCTCGTCGATCTCGATCCCATCGGTATGCGCCTTCGTGTAGCGGGTGGGGTCGTCGCTGACCAGTGGCCAGCCTCGTTCGTGGGCGCAGACCAGGGCGTGGGCGTCGAGGGTCGCCCCGCCGAGCCTGCCGACGGCCCGCGCTCGGGTGCTGGTGAGGTCGTCGACGATGGTGATGGGCAGCTGTAGCAGGACTTCCAGGACGGGGTGGTCATTCTCGGGGAGCTGGGTCCATGCGGCGGCGACGGCGGTCGATGGCAGTACGAGGATGATGCCTTCCTCGGCTGCGGTCCATACCAGCGCGCGGGCGTAGATGGAGCTGCCGGTGCAGAACGCCATGACGGCGGAGGCGTCCAGGACGCGGCCGCCGATCACGCGGTGGGTGCGATCACGCTGCGGGCAGACCGAGGTCGTGGCGCACCGTGTCGAGCATGTCCTGTGGAGGTCGGCCCCCCAGTACCCGCTCCAGCTCCGCGAGCGCGTGGGTGCGGGAGAGCTGGGTGCGCAGTGCGTCGGCGACGAACGCCGACAGGCTCGGCGCCGACCCGTCGGCGACCGCGTCGCGGGCACCGTCGAGCAGTTCGGGGGGCAGGCTCACCGTCACACGCTCGGCAGTCATACCGAGAGGGTACCGTCGTCATACCGGCGTGCGCCAACGGCTCTGCGGGTGGTGCAGATCAAGGCGACAGGTCCCCGGTAGTGGCCCGGGTGCTGCGCGTGGCCGCGGTTGCTGCCGGGCGCCGTCGGCTGGCGGGGCGGGATCGACGTCGGTGGTGGTGTCGGCTCGGGGGGCCTGTAGCGCGGCGAGGGTGTTGTGCAGGGCCTCGATCTCGGCGCACCCACGAATGAGGAGGTGACCGCCGGTGGACCGCGTCAGAGCCACTGCACGAGCGCGGGGGACCCTGCGAGGACCAGGAACCGGAGCATCCGGCCGACCACGGCCACCGGGATCAGCGGGCGCAGGTCGAGCCCACTCGCCGCTACGGCCGACACCAGCGCGGTGAACGGCGGCAGGCCGATCGTCGAGCTCATCAGGACGACGCCCACCGCGGTGCGGGGACAGCGACGGCAGCGCTCGACGGTGCCGGCGAGACGGCGATGCACGGCGGGTATCACCGCCACCCGGGTTGCGAGCCGGAGGTGCACGACCTTGCCGCGGAGCTGACCGGCCGCGGCCACGAGCCCCGCGACCCACCAGGGCACCGACTGCCCCGGCACCAGCATGAACCCGACGAGGAGCGCCTCGACACCGGCGATCGGCATGATCGCCGTGCCGACGGCCACGCCGAACAGCAGTCCGAGTCCGAGCACCGCACCTCCCCGAAGCAGTCGGCCTACAGCGGTCGACCCGACAGCGTCCGGCATCTCCTCGCCCGGGGTTGCCGATCCGGGCCGGCGCGACACCAGGTTCGACAGCACGCCCCTGGGCTGGTGTCGGCACCGCCGCGAGGAAACCGGTCCTGGGCACGGCCACGACGCCGTCGAACAGCTCCTGGCGCCCATCGCACCGGACCAGCGGTGACTCGTACTGATCGAAGCCGACCACCGCACCGCGGCACCGTACGAGCCACCACCCACCCGGGCGGTCAACTCCGCCCGCCGAACGGACGGTCAGCGCCGTAGCCGCCAGGAGAGCTGGTCGGCCCGGGCGGGTCGTCGATCCTGTGCCGCCCGACGAGCACGGTCCTGCATCCTCTGCCGGCGCGTAGCGCGGTCTCGTCAACGACCGAAACCGGACGGGCTTCCGAGTTGATCCTCGTCCCGTGGAGCCTCCGCTCATCGGAACGGATCACCGGACGATCCGATTCTGGTCGCTGCAGACCACGCCGCGGACGGGCGGTACCGCGTTGCGGCACGTGACGGGCGTGTCGTGCTGCTGGTGCCAGCGGCGGCAAGGCGACCGACCGGGTCACCGTCCCGGATCGTCAGCGGCGGTGAGAACCTCACCGAGGAGGCCCGCGCGGTCGATTGATCCCGGCGCTCTGAGCCCTATTACAGGTTGCGGCGCGAACCGTGACGCAGACCCAAGCGCACACAACTGGTCCTATGGACGGGCGCACCCGTGCGCAGGCAAGGGACGCAAGGGCATCGATGAGGGGTGAGGACGATGAAGCTGGTGGGCATCCGCGGCGAGCTTGCGGGGCGAGGTATCTCCCTGGGCACGGAGCCGATGACGTTGGGCCGTGGGAGCAACAACAAGGTGGTTCTCGCGACGCCGCTGGCCTCGCGGATGCATTCCCGGCTGCAGTGGGAGGAGGGCGCCTGGACGCTCTACGACTGCGGCAGCAGCAACGGCACCCTGGTCAACGGGCGTCGTCTGCAGGCCGCCCACCGGCTCAGCCCGGGCGACGAGATCACCCTCGGCGACGAGGTGCTGCGCTTCGAGGCCACCGCGGCCGTCGCCGACCCGCCCACCGTCCTGACGACCCGCGACCTCCACGCGCCGCAGGTGCTGCGCGTGACGGTCTCGGGCGGCGGCCCCGTCGGGCTGTCGCTCGCGCTGATGCTGGACGACCTCATGGGCGCGAAGGTCGCTGTCACCGTCCACGAGGGCCGGTGGACCCGCCACGACGGCCGCGTCATCTGGAAGACCAAGGCACAGGGCAACAGCCGCCGCCAGCAGGTCGTCACCATCCAGAGCCGCCAGTGGACCAAGCTCCCCACCCCCGTCCAGGAGCGCCTGTTCGGCGGTGCGGACCACACCGAGATGTGGCCCGCGGGCCCGGACTCGGTCGACGACCTGCCGCCGCGCAACATCCGCATCTCCTACGTCGAGGACCAGTTGCTGGCGCTCGCGAACGAGCGCCCCCGGATCACGCTGATCCCTGAGCCTTTCGACGCGGCCGCCGCCCGCGACGACCTCGTCGGCCAGCACGTGCTGGCGATCTGCGAGGGTGGCCGCTCCCGCTCGCGCGAGCACTTCGGTGACCGCTTCGGCGCGGCCGACAGCTCCCCGTACTCCGTCGACGGCCAGCAGTTGCAGGATGTGGTGCTCGGGCTGCGGGTCAAGTCCGATCTGCCCGACCCGATGACGGTGCTGCTCACCGTGGCGCAGAACCGGTTCCTGCTGAACTCGCTGCGCGGCGAGGGCTTCCTCAACATGCGCCTGACCGCAGAGGAGGCGGCGGAGGCCGTCGGGATCGACCCGGTCCGTCAGGTGTTCACCGAATGCGTGCAGGCCCAGCCCTGCGTCATGGAGCGGGGCGCGGACGGCTCGTTCACCTGCTCCACCCACGACACGTACTTCTTCCCCGCGCTCCGGCGTAATTCGCCGCTGTGGGGCCGGGTCGAGGAGGGCCTGCGCATGTTCGGCATCGCCGAGGAGAACCTGACCGCCGTCACCTGCTTCCGGCTCGACATGGTGGCGCGCCCGCGTTTCACCGCTCAGCTCTTCCCACCGACCGCGACGACGCCCGGAACGTTCGGGTTCCTGCTCGGTGACGCGGCCAACGCGATCCACTTCTGGCCCGGTCGCGGGCTCAACAGCGGGCTCGCCTCGGCCCTGTCGCTGGCGCGGAGCCTGGCGGGGTGGCAGGGACGGCCGCTGCGCGACGCGGACTTCATGCGCCACGAAGCGATGATGGGGATGCTGCAGTACCGGCACAAGAGCCGGGCCTGGCGGCAGATGGTCACCACCGACGAGCAGGGCCGGTCACAGCCGATCAGGGACCTCATCGCCCACAGCATCGTCGAGGCCGATGCGGGCGCGAATGACCGCGCCAGCGACATCGCGTCCCTCCTCGAGCGGCTGCGCCGCATCCGGGGGCGGCTGGAGCCCCGCCTCGTCGGCCTGCCCGACGACGCGACGCTGCGGGAGCACCTGGAGCACCTGAGTAGCGAGACGCTGCACACGCTGCTGGTCAGCGAGCCGTGGGACTCGGCGAGCGTCGGCGGCGAGGAGGTCGACGTCGACTGGCTGCTGCCGGCCGTCGAGAGCGTCGACCGCGCAGTCGCCGCCTGAGGCCGCTGTCGGGGTCGGTGACGGAGCCGGTGGTGCCCCCGTGATCGCCGGCGCCCCCCGTCCGCGGCGCTGCTGCTGGCGGCCGCGGCCGCGCTGCTGATCCCCTCGCCACCCCTGCGCCGGTCGTCGATCACACGTCCTGGCAGCTCGACACCGGCTCCCGGCTGGCCTACGTACACCTGCGACCGGCCGGGCACCCGCGACCGGCGCCGGTCGTGGTTCTGCACGGTGGGCCCGGCCGAGTCGTTCGGCGACCGCGACGACCGAGGCGTCGACGCGCCGAGCGGCATGTCGGCGTAACGGGTGACGAGCTCCGCGGCCCGCCGCCAGTCGGTTGCCTGAAGTTCGACGACGTCGAGGTCGCCGTCGGCCAGTGAGGTCAGGAACGCGGCCTCAGCCCGGGCGCCGCCCTCCCGGGCGAGCAGGTAGCACGCCTCGGTCACCACCGGCGAGGGCACTGCGAGCTGATCACCGGCCAGGTGTGCGGCGGTGAACAGATCCACACATGCCCGGTGGTGAGCATCTCGGGTCAACGCCGCGGCCACGATCGGGCCGGTGTCCACCAGCAGGATCACGCCGGCCGCTGGCCGAGGCCTTCGGCCAGGATCTCCTCGACGCGCTCGGAGACGTCGGTGGCGGAGCCCTCCGCGATGGCGAACCACGCCGGCGGCCAGGACCGGCTCGGCGGAGTTGCCACCAGCCGGGCACGCAGCTCGGACAAGGCGGCAGTTACCTGCTCGTCGGGCAAGTGCTCGACCAGCTCGCGCAATTCGTCGCGTGGGGTACTCATCACTCGTGAGTGTAGGTCGGGGCATCGAATGCGGGCGCGCCGCCGCGCCGCCGGGCGGATCGCCTCGCGGGTATGAAGGGTGGGGGCTGCCATCATCGGTCGGTATGGGCAGTGATCTGACGGCGGGGATGACCGAACGCAAGCTGGTTCGGGGCTGGAACTGCCCATCACCTGGGGTGACGATCCGGCTAGCGGTTCCAGCCGACCTGGGGGCCGTCGCCGAGCTCGTGCCAGCTACCGGGCACGCTCTGGGCCCGGGGGTCACCGACGCGATCAGTCGTGGGGTGATCGGTACCGCACATCGGGCCGGGTTGGCCGCACGAGGTGGTGAGTACGGACAGGTCGCCTTCACCCGCGCGATCGCCCAGGAAATGGTCGAGCATGGTCTCGAGGGCGTCTACGCGGCTGCGGGAGTGGTGCTGGTCGCCGAGCATCGTGACCGCGGGATCGTCGGGACCGTGGTGGCGTTTCCACCTGCGCACGTCAGCCAGCAGTTTGTTGCCCGGGCCGAGCGGTCCGGAGCCGACCAGCGGGAAGCCGGCAAGCTCGCGCTGAGCGGCGCCGTCGCACTGGCCAAGATCCGGCCAAGATCGATGCCCTGGCTGTCGAGGAATCGGCGCGGCGCAGTGGTGTCGGTGCCGCGCTGCTCGGTCGAGCCGCGAAGATCTACTTCACCAACGGGTACTTCTACGTCTACGGCCAGATCGCGCCCGACCGGCCAGAGCTGATCACGTTCTACCAGCGTCACCGTTTCGAGGTCCGCCCGCCTGACGAGGGCCTCGACTTGTGGGTCGTGTTCGGTCTCCCGGGCGGGATCCGGCCCGATCGTGGTGAACGCATCTTCGTCCGCATCGACCCCCGTCGAGCGTGAACCATGCGGCGCGGCGTCTTGGTTCTCGACCGGGCAGACGCTGACGGCATGGCCGCTGACCCAAAACCCCGACATCGCGCGGGTGACGCAGTGGCGGCATCCCCCCAGTTACCTGGTGATAACCCGTAATGAAGGCAGGTTGTGGCGGTGCTCCGACGGGTGTGCGGCCCCGCGGCCGAGGGCTCGTTCTGCGCCGAACGCTCTCCCGGCCATGGTCAGCTCGCTGAATTACGGGCTCAGCCACTGCACGAGCACCACGTGGACCGCGCGCTGCTGTTCGAGGATGAGGTACACGACATGCCTGGCGGTGCCGGGCCCGAACACCCAGCGACGCAGCGCGCCCTCGGGGTTGGACGTGTTCTGGGGTGGCCCGTTCCAGGGCGCGACCTCAAGCACGTCGAACACGCCGGCGTAGCCAACGAGGGCCGCGGCCGGCAGCGCGGCGATCTGGTCGAGCGCGTCGGGGTAGGTGATGACCCGATACACGCCCTACCCGGCCAGCCGGGCGCGGATCAGGGCCCGGACCTCCTCGGCCGACACGCTCCCCGGCGCCGGCCGGCCGGTGGCCTGGGCCCGAGCGGCGGCGGTCAGCACCCGGAAGTAGCTGCCGGGGTCGGTCTGCTCGGCGTGGGCGAAGAACCGCCACTTGTGCAGCAGTTCCTGGGCGCCGGCCAGGTCCTTGGACTGCTTGGCGGCCTCGAGCACGTACTCCCACTCGTGGTCGAACACCGCGGCGATCTCCGGGGTCAGGCAGGCCCGGATCGCGACCGGGTCCGCCGCCGGCGCCACGAGATCCGGTCGCGGTGCGGGGTGCGGGTCGTACGGGACGGGAGCGGCCACCCGGTCACGATAGCGCCGCCCGGCGCCGACGGTTCCGTGGTGAGCCGGGCGGGTCGAGCCCTCTTCGGGGTGCTCGGCGTGCCCGTGTTACCAGCCCGGGCCCGGGCCTGACGGCGGGGGCGACCGCGGTGAGGACCATGCTTTGGCCGCGACGGTGTTCCGCCTGGCCGGTGAGCACGCCGGGACCGCGCACCGGCTCACCCTGGTCGAGGACCTCGCCGCCGCGCTCGACGACCTCGAGGGTGTCTTCGCCGCGGCCGCCCACGCCACCCTCCCCCCGCCACCCCCGTCCGGCCTCGACCCGGCCGCCCCCGCCGCGAACAGCTCCCGCACCGCCGGTCCGGACCCTGGCCGGGATCGCGCCGGTGAGGACGGAGCCGGGGCCATGGACTCGCCCGAGGACGGTGGGCTGGACATGCGCCGGTTGGTGGCGTGGGTGCGCGACAACGTCGCG
>JAJAZD010000138.1 GCA_026785945.1 Pseudonocardia sp.
CCCGTCGAACGGGGGCACCGACCCGCGGCAGGGAGTACCACCGGAGAACGGGGGCATGCCGGAGGTCACCCCGGTCACGGGCGCAGGCCCGAGGCCCGACGGGATGGGACCGGACACCCCGGCCATCCAGTCCCTGCGACGACAGGCGCACCGCGGCAGCGCATCCTTGTCCGATGACCGGCGTCGTGACAGCGAGGCCGCGACACGCCCTCATACGATCTTCACGGAATCAACCATCTAGCTGCGTCGGGCGTCGCGGTGGCTGCGGGCACTGCCGCGGCGGCACTGCCGAACAACACTGTCAGGGTGAGCTGCGTCGGTTACGGGAACGGGGTGACCAAGGACACCGCCGGCTCTGCGGCTAACCGGGACTGCGTGGGCGTCGTCACGAGGGAAGCGGCTCGGCAGGCCAGCAAGAAAGCCGCGGCGGCGTCGCAACTGGACAAGATCAACTATTCCGGGTACTTCACCTGCGCGCCGTTCCAGACCAAGGGCATCTACGTCAGGCCGCTCGAAGGCGCGTACGTGGCGAGTGTCAAGGGCTCGACGACCTGCGTGATCAGCGCCGGGGTCGGCGGCTGACCGCGCAGCGGCCGACGGACGTGCACGGTTCGGCGGCGATGCGCCACGCCACCTCGACCGGTCACCGGTCAGCAGGTGATCCCGGTCCGACGTCAGGCGTCCATCGGGGCGAAGAGCCGGACGTGGAGCCGCGCGCCGCCGGTGGGGGACTGTTGGGCGTCGACGTGGCCGCCATGGCGATCTGCGACGGCGGCGACGACGGCGAGTCCGAGACCGGCGCCGCCTTCGTCGCTGCTCCGCTCCTCGTCGAGTCGGACGAAGCGGTCGAAGATGCGCGTGCGGTCCGCGGCGGGGATGCCACGGCCGTCGTCGTCGACCAGCAGGGTGATGCGGTCGTCGTGGTGGTGCAGGGTGACCGCGACGTGGGTGGCGGCGTGCCGGACGGCGTTGTCGAGCAGGTTGCCGACCATGCGGGTGAGCTGATGGCGCTCGCCGCGCAGGCGTGCGGCGCCGACACCGGAGCAGTCGACCGGCAGCCGTCGGGCCGTCCCGGCTTCGGCGAGGACGATGTCGTCGAGGTCGACGGTGGCGTGCGTGGTCGGCGGGGCTGCTGCGCGGGCCAGCTCGAGCAGGTTCTGCACCACCTGTTCCAGCCGGGTGTTCTCCTCGGTGACGAGCTGCAGGGCGTGACCGCGGGTGGTGGTGTCGGGCGGGCCGGTGAGCGCGGCGTGGGCGATGGTGCGGATGGTCCGGACGGGCCGGCGGAGCGCGTGCGAGGCGTCGGCGACGAAGCGACGGTGTTCGGCGTCCCCGGCGGCGAGGCGTTCGAGCACGAGGTTGACCTCGGCGATCAGCGGGCCGAACTCGTCGTCGGCCACCGGCAGCGGAACGCGCGCGTTCAGTGACGTGATGTCGATGGCGGCGATGCCGGCGCGCAGCCGGACCACCGGACGCAGTGCGCGTCCGGTCAGCAGGAGGGTGAGGACGAACACCAGCACCATGACGGCCGGCGCGGCCACCGCCACCATCAGGAGGAGCAACTGATCCGGCACGGCGACGGCATCGACCCAGAGGGCCCACTCGCCGGTCCCGAGCCGCTCGATGGCCTGTGCCCACTCCGGGCTCTGCCGGGACGCGAGGCTCAGCTCGGACCCCTTCGCCTCGGCCATCACCGCGCCCGTGCCGTCCTGCAGGACGACCTCGATCACGTCGAGCACGCCCGGATCCTCCAGCTCGATCTCCCGACCTTCGAACAAGGCCTGGTCGACCTCGGTACGCGCCTGTTCGAGCTGCTCGGGTGACGGCCCGGTGCTGACGGCGAACTGCTCCAGCAGCACCAGCCCGGCGACCAGTACCGCCGCGGTCGACACCGCGACCGCGGAGGCGACGAGGGCCCCACGCCGTCGCAGGGACGAGGCCAGCGACGCCTGCGCCCGACCTCGGTTGGCGCCCCAGGGTCGGATGCGGGTCGGGGACACTACGGGTGCCGCGGCGGCCGATCTGCTCACCGGCGCGGACCGGCGGCCCGTGCTGCGATGGCGGGAGTGGCGCACCGGTTTCCGGTCCGCCGGCTCGTGGTGCACCGGCGCAGCAACCGGATCGCCGATCGCGCGGAGCGTGATCACCTGCGGCGGAGGCGCCGGCAGCCGGACGTGGAACCGGGCACCGCCGGTCGGGGACCGCCGGGCGTCGACATGGCCGCTGTGGTGCTGGGCGACGGCGGCCACGACGGCGAGGCCGAGGCCCGTGCCTCCCCGGTCCCGGCTGCGGCCGTCGTCGAGCCGGACGAACCGGTCGAAGACGCGGGCCCGGTCGTCGGCGGGGATGCCGTTGCCGTCGTCGTCGACGAGGAGGGTGATGTGCTGGTGCCGGTGATGCAGGGTGACCGTGACGAGGGTGGCGCCGTGCCGCGCGGCGTTGTCGAGCAGGTTGCGGATCAGGCGGGTGAGCTGCTGCCGGTCGCCCTCCACCCGGGCGGCTTCGACGCCGGAGCAGTCGACGGGAATGCGTCGCGCGCGGCGGGCCTCGGCCACGACGATCTCCCCGAGATCGACCGGCTCGTGTGTGGGCGGCAGGGCGGCCGCGCGCGCCAGCTCGAGCAGGTCCTCGACGAGGTCGTCCATCCGGGCGTCCTCGTCGGCCACGAGCTGCAGTGCACGGCCTCGGGTGTCGAGGTCGGACGGGCCGGTGAGAGCGACCTCGGCGACGGTACGGATGGCGGCGACCGGGCTGCGGAGCTCGTGGGAGGCGTCCGCGACGAACTGACGGTGGGCGCGGTCACCGGCGTCGAGGCGTTCGAGCATGTGGCTGACGTCGTCGATCAGCCGGGTCAGCTCGTCGTCGGTGTCGGGCGCGATGACGCGGTGGTCCCGCGAGGGGGCGCCCAGGGCGGCGAGGTCGGCCCGCAGCCGGGCGACGGGCCGCAGCGCACGTCCGATCGTCGTCGCGGCGAGTGCGAACACCACCACGACGAGGATCGGCAGGACCAGTGACACCATCGTCAGGATCGCGCGGACACGGTCGGGTTGTACGGAGAAGGCCAGGTCGGCCCGGTCGTCGAGGAACAGCTCGATCGCCGGTGACCAGTCGGGTCCCTGCAACGTGGCGACGTCCAGCTCGGCGGCCCTGCCTTCGACCAGAACCAGGCCGGTCTTCTTCTCCTTGAACGCGACGGTCACCGACTCGAGCGTCCGGGGGTCGTCGCGCGGGATCTCGAGCCCTTCGAAGGCTGCGTCGTCCAGCTGGGCCTCGAGGCGGTCGAGCTGCCCGGGGGAGGGTCTGGCGCTCGTCAGCTCCTCGACGACGAAGAAGCCGCCGAAGAGCACCGCGACGGTGAAGGCCGCCACCGCCGCGGCGAGGAACGCCGAGATGCGCCGCAACGACCGCGCCCGGCGGCCGCTTCCCCTCCGATCGTCCGGCCGCCCGCGTGGCACGGAGGGGAGCCGGTGCCGCGCGACCCGGGACGGTGCGAGGACCGTCGACCGTCGCGGCCGCGGGATCGATGTCGCCACCAGCTCGGTGGAGGTCCCGGCCCGCCGGCCCGGCCTCGGCATCGCCGTATCGGGCACGCCCACCGGCTAGGTCACCACCTTCGCGAGCTGGTATCCCACCCCGCGGACGGTACGCAGCAGGTTGACCTCGAACGGCCGATCGATCTTGCGTCGGAGGTGGCCGACGTAGACCTCCACGATGTTGGGGTCTCCCGGGAAGTCCTCGCCCCACACCAGGTCCAGGATGAGGGACTTCGACACGACCTGCCCCCCTCGTCGGATCAGCACCTTCAGCACCGCCGCCTCCCGCGTCGTCAGCATGATCGTCGTACCACCCCGGGTGCACAGGTTGCTGAACGGGTCCAGCGTCAGATCCCCCGCGGACAACGTCGCCGGCCGGGGCGCGGTTCCCCTGCGGTACAGCGCCCGTAGCCGGGCCGCGAGCACCACGAACGAGAACGGCTTGGCCAGGTAGTCGTCCGCGCCGATGTCCAGGACGTCGGCCTCGTCCTGCTTGCCGTCCAGCGACGTGAGCACCAACACCTGCGTCCAGATCCCGGCCTTGCGCAGGTTGCGGCAGACATCGTGACCGTTCATCCCGGGCAGCATCAGGTCCAGCACGATGACGTCGTAGGTGCGCTCCGTGGCCAGCCACAGCCCGTCGAGCCCGTCGGTCGCCACCTCGACCGACCACCCCATCGTGGTCAGACCATTGGTCAGGGCCTCGACCATGGCCAGTTCGTCCTCCACGACCAGCACCCGCACGGCTACGAGTAGTAGCGCAGCACGACACCGGCGACAAGGGGCGGCGCGGCGGCGGCGCACGAGCCTGCGCCGGGTGGATGCCGAACACGTTCAGCTCGAATTCAGGGTCGCTCGTTAGCTTTCCGGCAGACCGGCCCGACAGAACGACCCGGAGGCCCACGGCCTCGAGCGGTGATCGTGGCCGGTGACGTCCCGTTCGCCCTGGCGCGACCAGTCTGGTGGAGGCAGCGCGTGAGAGTTTCCCGTCGGATCGGGCTCGACCCGGTCACCACGGTTCCTGTGACTTCAGGAGTGAGGCCGGCCGAGGTCGACCACCTCGGGGCCGCCCCTGGTCCGGCCTTCGGCGGATGCCGAAGGTCGCAGGTCATCACCTCGACGGCGTGCCGATGACGGGCGCGCTGCAGGACACGGGCGTCGTCGGTCCCCCGGTGTCGCGTGAGCGGCCGCCCGAGACGTCGCCGGGGCACTCCGGACCGACGCTCGCCGAGCGACTCTCGGCGCGGAACTCGATGGCTGCCGAGCACTGGCGCGCCGGACGGGTCCGGGAGGCACTCGAAGCGTTCCGCGAGGTGTGCGACGTTGCCCGGTCGAGGCTCGGTCCGAGCCATCCGGACACCTTGATGGCCGAGGGGAACCTGGCGATCTGCATGTTCCTCGACGGCCGCCACGCCGCCGGCCTCACGCTCATGGAGTCCAACCTGGATGCTCGGGTCCTCGTACTGGGCGTCACACACCGGGAGACGATGGCAGCCGCCGAAGCGGTGGTGAAGGCCCGTGCGCTGATGGGCGACATCCTCGGTGCGTCGACGATGTGGGCGGCCGTGACCGCCAGGAGATCGCGCCTTCTCGACGCCACCCATCCCGAGACCCTCCTGTCCCGGCTGGGGGCGGCGCTGATGTTCAGGCAGGTGGGGAGGACGGATCTGGCGATCAACGAGCTCGAGCAGATCGTCCTGGACGTCGAGACCGCGGCCCACGACACCTCCCCCGACGACACCTCACCCGACGATTCAGCGGAGGTGCTCGCGCGGGCTGCGCGTCTCCTGATCGCCTGTCGTGCGGAGCGCGACACCCTCGGCCGAGGTGCGCCGCCGCCGGTGCCGTCCGCGAACCGGCCCTCAGCCGCCCAACAGGCCACGCCCCCGGGCCACGGTGACGGCGGCCGTGCGGTCGGACACGTCCAGCTTCGCGAAGGTGCGCAACAGGTGGGTCTTGACCGTCGCCTCACCGATGTGCAGCTCGCGGCCGATCTCGGCGTTGGTCCGCCCGACCGCCACCAGGCCGAGCACCTGTACCTCCCGGGGTGAGAGCGACTCGAGCTGCGGCCCGCGCATCCGGTTCACGAGCCGTGCGGCGACCGAGGGCGTGAGGACCGTCTCGCCGCGGGCGGCGGCGCGGATCGCGGAGGTCAGCTCCGCCCGCGTGCAGTCCTTGAGCAGGTAGCCCGCCGCCCCGGCCTCGACGGCGCGCAGGATGTCGGCGTCGGTGTCGTAGGTGGTGAGGACCACGACGTGGGTGTCCGGGTGCTGCGCGGTGATCGCGGCGGTGGCCGACACGCCGTCACCGCCGGGCATCCGCAGGTCCATGAGGACGACGTCGGGCCGGCGCGCACCCACGACCGCGACCGCCTCCGGCCCGGCCCCCGCCTCCCCGACGACCCGCAGGTCACCCTCGGCGGACAACATCCCCCGCAACCCCTCACGCACGATCACGTGGTCGTCCACCAGCACGACACTGATCACGGTTCCTCCCGGAACGGGACCCGGACGCACGGGCCGACCGGTGGGCGCCCGCGTGCACCGGCTCCTGCGCGCCTCATACGGGAAGCCGCACGGTCACGTGGGTGCCCGCACCGGGGGCACTGTCGATCGTCAGGGCGCCGTTCAGGCGGTCCACCCGCGTGTGCATCATCGCCAGCCCGTAGCTCCCGTCGGTGGTCTCCTCCGGCTGGAAACCCGCGCCGTCGTCGACCACCGTCAGCGCCGCGGCATGAGGATCGGTGAAGTCGAGCAGGACCGTGACGGTCTGCGCCTTCGCGTGCCTGGCCGCGTTGGCCAGCAGCTCCTGCGCGGCCCGCAGCAGGACGATCTCGTGGTCGGCGGGCAGCCGACGCGGCGGCCCGGACGCGCCGTGCTCGGCGTCGACGCCCGTCTCGTCGGCGAACCGCTCGACCTGCCGGCCGATCGCGTCGGTGAGCGAGTGTGTGGCCAGTGCACCGGGGGCGGAGGCGGCGACGAGTTCGCGGGCCTCGTTCAGGTTCTCCTTCGCCGACCGGACGGCCAGCTCGACGTGCCGTCGGGCGGCGCCCGCGTCGGTGTCGAACTCGGCCTGCGCCGCCTGCAGCAGCGTGACGATGCTGGTGAACCCCTGGGCGAGGGTGTCGTGGATCTCGCCGGCGAGTCGTTCGCGCTCGGCCGCACCCCCGGCTTCGTGCGACAGCGAGGCCACCTCGGCGCGGCTGGTCTCCAGCTGTTCGATGAGCCGCGCCCGTTCCTCGCTCTGGTCGGTGACCCGGTGGATCCAGACGCCCACCAGCACGCCGAACGCCGTCATGAACAGTGCCTGCGGGCCCAGGTCACCCACCGCCTGGCCGATCGACGCCCCGTTGCTCAACGCCGCGAGCAGCGGCAGGCCCGGGGTCAACACCACGCAGACGGCGACGGCACGTGCCACCCGCAGCAGCCAGAACGCCTGCGGCAGCACGACGAACAGCGCCCAGGTCGACTCCGGCACCAGCAGCACCGCGCCGACGATCCCGGCGACGAGCAGGCCGACGTACGCCAGCACCTCGGGCCGGTCGTCGGACGTCTGAGCCGCGCCCAGACGCCGTCCCGAGACGAGCCAGACCGCACCGAGCCCGAGCACGAGTGCCGCCGCCGCGATCCGTTCGGACACGGGGTCGTCGGCCACGGCCACCAGCACCGCGGTGAGGACGGCCGAGGCGACGAACAGCGCGTCCCACAGCCAGATGCCTGCCGCCGCGGCGTCCCGCCGGTCCACCAGCACGGTCATCGGCGGCGTGGGCCCAGGATCGGCAGCGTCAGGCACAGGGCCAAGCCTGCGACACACCACGCCCCGAGCACCAGCGCCACCCGGTCCAGCTCCCACGCACCCGCCGCCTCGAACCGCACCATGATGTCGGGCAGGAACACCGAGCGGAAGCCCTGTGCCATCCACTTGACGGGGAAGAAGGACGCGAGCGTCACCAGCCCGGCGGGCAGCGCGGAGATCGGGTTGACGAACACGCCGGAGATGAACTGCAGCGCCAGGTACGGCAGCTGGACGATCGCCGAGGCGCTGCGCGCGTTGGCGGCCAGCGTGCTGATCGCGATCCCCAGCAGCGAGCAGCTGATGACGCCGAGCACGAAGACCCAGACGAGGGTGAACCAGCGCGCCGCGGTGTCGGGCAGCGAGAGGTCGAACAGCAGCACGGCGACGGTCAGCATCAGCACGGTCTGGGCGACCGTCGTCACGGCGACGAGTACGACCTTGCCGACGAAGTACGCCGCGGGCGGCATCGGCGTGCCGCGCAGGCGTTTGAGGGTGCCGTCGTCGCGGTCGGTGGCGATGTCGATGCCGAGGCTGACGAACGTCGTCGACATGATCCCGGCAGCGATCATGCCCGCGGCGAGGATCTGGCTCGCGCTGACGCCGGTGCCTTCGTACTGGCCGCTGAACACCGAGCCGAGCAGCACCAGCAGGACCGTCGGCAGCGAGAACGTGAAGATCACCGCGTCGCGGTTGCGGAAGAACCGGCGCAGCTCCAGCCCGCCGCGGGAGATGCCCAGCCCCCACGTCGTCGGGGCAGGGCGAGCGGTGGTGGTCGTGCTCATCGGAAACTCCTGAGGGGGGCGGCGGGGTCGTCTGTCCGGTCGGTGCCGTCCGCGGCGATCAGTTCGAGGTAGACGTCCTCGAGGCTGGGGCGGGCGACGACGAGTCCGGGCACCTCGCCGCCGCACTGCGCCGCGAGCTCGGCGACCAGCGCGGTGGGCGTGAAGGTGTGTTCCTCGCGGGCGATGCCGGCCTCCTGCCAGCGCACGGTGGCGCGGTAGGAGTCGCGGCCGCCGAGGGTCGCCGGGGTCCCCTCGGCGACGATCCGGCCGTTCGCGATGACGGCGAGCCGGTCGGCCAGGGCCTCGGCCTCGTCGAGGTAGTGGGTGGTGAGCACGATGGTGGTGCCCTCGGCGGCCAGCGCCCGGATCAGCTCCCAGAAGTCACGGCGGGCCTGCGGGTCGAACCCGGTGGTCGGCTCGTCGAGGAACAGCAGCTCCGGGCGCCCGACGATGCCGAGCGCCACGTCGAGCCGCCTGCGCTGCCCGCCGGAGAGCTTGCGGGCGAGTGTGCGCCGCTTGTCCCAGAGTCCGACGACGTGGAGCACCTCGTCGGGATCGCGGGGGTCGGGGTAGTACCCGGCGAAGTGGTGCACCACCTCGGCCGGGGTCAGCTCGCCCTGGTCGGCGGTGTTCTGCAGGACGATCCCGATGCGGGAACGCCACGGCAGCCCGGCCTTGCCGGGGTCGACCCCGAGCACGGTGACCTCGCCGGCGTCGCGGTGGCGGTAGCCCTCCAGGATCTCGACCACGGTCGTCTTGCCGGCCCCGTTGGGCCCGAGCAGCGAGAACACCTCGCCGCGTGCGATGTCGAGATCGATGCCGTCCACGGCCGGCCGGTCGGTGCCGGGGTACTGCTTGCGCAGGTCCCTCACGGTGATCGCGTCGCGCTGTGGTGACGGCTCGGCCGCAGACCGGTGCGATGTCGACGATTCGCTCGCAAGCTCGCTCATGGGACAAGCGTGCTTCACTGCGGGCCACACGGCGAGCATCGTGCGATGGACCACCCGTCCACCGTTCGGCGGACCCCGGGCCGGTGCCCGCGCGCCAGGTGGAGCGTGCGTGTGAGATCCCTTCGGTGCCCGGCGTTACCCTCCGCCCGTGACGACCACCGAAGCGCCGGCCCGCCGGACGACCTGGGAGACCCCGATCCCGGTGGTGCCGCGGCTGGTTCTGGCGAGCGGCCTGATGCTGTTCGTCGAGCTGGCGCTGATCCGCTGGACCGGCTCCAACGTGGTGCACCTGAGCTACTTCTCCAACTTCGTGCTGCTCGGGTCGTTCCTCGGCATCGGGTTGGGGTTCCTGCGGGCGGGGCGGTCGCGGTTCCTGCCGTTCTACTCACCGATCGCGCTGGCGATCCTGGTGCTGCTCGTGTCGGCCTACCCGGTGACGGTGGACCGCGGCACCGACGAGTCGGTCATCTACTTCACGAGCCTGGTGATCGACGGCCCGCCGACGTGGGTGGTGCTCCCGATCGTGTTCGCGGCCGCCGCGATCATCACGGCGGGTCCGGCCGAGCTGGTCGGGCTGTGCTTCACCGAGCTGCCCAGGCTCACCGCCTACCGGTTCGACCTGATCGGGAGCCTGATCGGCATCGGGGCGTTCACCGGGCTGTCGTTCCTCGGCGCGCCGCCCGTGTGGTGGGGTCTGGTCGTCGCCACCGCGTTCGTCGTGCTGCTCGTGCCCGCACCGCGACCGGTGCTGGTCGTGGCCGCCGCCGTGCTCGTCGGCGCGCCGTCGGTCCTGATGATGATCGTGCTGGCGACGGAGTCGGCGACGCCCGGCACCACCTGGTCCCCCTATTACAAGATCCAGACGGACACGCGGACCGTCGACGGTGTCCCGATCGTCGACATCGCCGCCAACGGCGTGCCCCACCAGCAGGCCATCCCGGCCGAGGATCGCGTGCAGTTCGAGCCGCAGTACGCGCTGCCCTACGAGCGCAGCGGCGGCGGCCCACCCGGCAACGTCCTGGTCATCGGGGCGGGCAGCGGCACCGACGTCGCGATCGCGCTGCGCAACGGGGCGGAGCACGTCGACGCCGTCGAGATCGACCCCGGGCTGCTCGCCATCGGCCGTGCCCAGCACCCCGACCGGCCCTACGACGACCCGCGTGTGGACGTGCACATCGACGACGGGCGGGCGTTCCTGTCCCGCACCGACGAGCGGTACGACCTGATCCTCTTCGCGCTGCCCGACTCGCTGACCCTCGTCCAGGGGGCCAGCTCGCTGCGGCTGGAGAGCTACCTGTTCACCGAGCAGGCCTTCGCCTCGGCCCGTGAGCACCTGGCTCCGGGCGGGGCACTGGCGATGTACAACTACTACCGCGAGAACTGGCTGGTCGACCGCCTCGCGTCGACCGCCCAGGAGACGTTCGGCCACGCGCCCTGCGTCGACCTGATCGGCGGGACGCTCGGGCAGGCCGTCGTCACCGTCGGGCTCGACCCGGCCGACCAGGCGTGCGCCTCGGCCTGGACCCCGGCGAGCGACACCCCGGCCCCGGCGACCGACCAGCGCCCGTTCCTCTACCTGTTCGGCGCCACGATCCCGGCGCTCTACCTGGTCACGATCGGGCTGATCCTGGCGGTCAGCGTGGTGGCGGTGGCCCTGGTCGGCTCCGGCGCCGGCGTGGGAGCGTCCTACCGGCGGATGCGGCCCTATGCCGACCTGTTCCTGCTCGGTGCGGGTTTCCTGCTCCTGCAGACGAAGAGCATCGCCGGGTTCGCCCTGCTGTTCGGCACCACCTGGGTGGTCAACGCGATCGTGTTCGCGGGCGTGCTGATCGCCGTGCTCGCGGCCGTGGAGGTGACGCGCCGGTTCCGCACCCCACCACTCAAGATCATGTACGGGGTGCTGTTCGCCGGGCTGGCGCTGAGCTGGTTGGTGCCCGAGGAGGCGTTGCTCGCGTTGCCCGTGCCGGTGCGGCTCGTGGCAGCGGTCGTGCTGGCGTTCGTGCCGGTCTTCGCGGCCAACGTCGTGTTCGCGAAGCGGTTCACCGACACCGCCGACGGCACCGCGGCGTTCGGCGCCAACCTGCTCGGCGCGATGGTGGGCGGGTGCCTGGAGTACCTGGCGCTGCTGGTCGGTTTCCCGGGTCTCCTGTTCGTGGCGGCGGCGCTCTACGCGGGTGCGCTGGTGGTGACCCCGCGCCTCCGGACCGCACCTGCCTGAGGACCGCCATACCGCGGTGTCGACCTCACGGCAGCTGTCGGTGCCTGGGGTGGCTCGCATCGCTCGACATGCGACGCGGTGTTCGTGACTATGGGTTCGTGTCCGTCACGAACGGGGCCCGCAACTCACCGATACGGTGCTCGCCGGGACGGCGCCAGCACGCGTGAGAGCGACTGAACCCGGCTTCTGGTGTGTGTCTTGCGGGGTCGGTCAGGGGTTGCACGCAGGGCATTCGGCGGGGTCGGCGGCGGTGAGGCCGTCGCGACGGGGTCGTTCTGCCCGTAGCGGGCAGCGGGCACAGCCGTCGATCTCGGTGGCTATCCGGTCGGTGGGCGCTGTGCAGAGCGCGCAGCGCAGGCCGCGGTGGGCGTCAATCATGCCGTAGCCCGGGGCGGCGCAATGCGGGCAGAGCGTGGCGAGGCGCTCGGCCAGCTGGTCGGCCAGAAGCGCGATCTGGTGCATGCGGGTGGGGTTGAGGTGGGCGCGCATGTCGGTCTGGAGCCGAGCGAGACCATCGGGCGAGGCGCGCGCGCAGTGGGTGATGGCATCCGCGAGCGCATCGCCGGCGACGATGCCCTTGACGAGCGTCTCGTCGGGCGTGCCGATGTTCGGGCGGACGATGAGCGCGTGGTCGGGGAAGCCGACGCGGGTGAGGAAATGCTGGGTAGGCGCGTCGAGTGCCGCGGTGGTGGTGTGGTCGAAGTTGGTGTGGTGGGTCAGGCGTTGCTCGGTGATCTCGATGCCGAGCTCGTCGTCGACGAAAGCGAGGATCTCCAAGGCGCCGGTGAGCAGGAAGGCCTGGGGGTGGGGGCCGAACGCGCCTTCACTGGACAGGGCGCGGGGTAGTCCGGTGGCTCGGAGGCCGAGGCGCGCTTTGAGCAGGGCGGTCTCTCGCGGTGGGGCGGGGCGTTCGATCTCGCCGGTGAAGGTGCCCAGCAGGTCGGTGTCCAGCCGCTCGGGCACGATGACCTGCAGTCCGGGCATGCGCGCGAGGGCGGGGCCGATGACCTGCTGCTTGGCATGCTTGGTCGCGAGCCCAACCGGCTGTCCGGCGTACGGATGAGCGCGGCTCACACTGCCCGGGCCGGGGGCCGTGTGGGCTGCGTGAGGACCGTCAGGATCTCGCCGATGGCGTGCCCGTGCTCGAGCGGGTGACGCAGTGGAAGCTCGGGGTGCAGGTGGTAGCGGTTCCGTCGGCCTACGCGTTCGCGCTCGAGATAACCGGCGTCGACCAGGTCGGCGACGATCCGCTGGGCGGCGCGTTCGGTGATCCCGACGTCGTCGGCGACGTCGCGCAGGCGCGCCGCGGGGTCGCGCACGACGCAGAGCAGCACGTGCGCGTGGTTGGTGAGGAACGTCCACTCCGACACGGATGAAGGGTACACGCGACGGCGGTTTCGGGCTTCTTGACATGCGCAACATGAGTCGCGTATTCTGAATCTTGTTACTGCTGTCGTCGAGGGGCGCACATGAAGAGTTCTGACACGGGCGACGCGGCGGCGCCGACATCGCTTGGGCGGTGGCCCGCCTTCGAGTCGGGTCCGTGGACGCGCAAGTGGCTTGTGCCGCCGCCGGACATCGCGATCGGCACGCTGCCGCCGGGGGAGCGGACGCGGGCCGCACAGGAGATCGGCGAGTACGTGATCGGCGAGCTTGATCGCGGCCGGTCGCTGTACTGCATCGTCCACGACGGCTTCGTGCGGGCGCGAATCGGCGACTTCGACGGACGCGCGCTGCCTCCGCATTGCCTTGATGGGGGGACCTTGTGAGTGCGAGGTCTTCCGCGCCACGCGCCGAGTCCGCGCGCCGGCGCCGCCCGGTTCTGCCACCGCCGGAATCCGCCCGCCGCAACCATCTCGTCGAGCTGCTCGGGCGCCTCGACTCCGCTGGTGTCGACCGGGTCGAGACGGAAAGTGTGCATCGCCTCGACGGCGAGCCGGGCCGTTTGCCGGGGCAGGGTCAGTGAGCACGGTGCTGCTCGCCGTGGTGGCGTTGCCCGCGCTGGCGGCGCTCGTGTGCGTGCTGCTCGGGGCGCGGCTGGGCGACGGCGCGGGCCGACTCGGCGCCGCCGCGGCGGCAGTCGCGTTCTGCCTGGCTGTCGGCCTGGCCGTGCCGGTCGTGACTTCAGGGCCGGTATCCGCGGTGATCGCTGATGGCGACGGGGCTGCAGTGGTCGGGCTGTTCGCCGACCGCCTGTCGGTGGTCATGCTGCTGCTCGTCCTGGGGGTCAGCGCCGTCGTGCAGCTGTTCGCCAGCCGGAATCTGTCCGGCGACGGGCGTCAGGTCAGGCTGATCGCCGCCGCCGGGTTGACGACCACCGCGGTCGCCGCGATCGCGACTGCGGCCACGCTCAGCGGGCTGGTCGTCGCCTGGCTGGTCAGCGGGGCGGGGCTGGTTGTGCTGCTCGCACAGCGAGCCGATCTGGCGTCCGCGCGAGTCGGGGTGCGCCGAGCGGTGGTCGCCTTCGCGATCGGTGATCTCGCACTCGTCCTCGGCGCGTCGGTGGTGTGGGCGACGGTCGGCGACCTCGATCTCCGCCGGGTCGATGTCGGCGGCGCCGTTGTGGCCGCCCAGCGGCTGGAGGTACTGGGGGTGAGCGTGAGCGCGGGTGTCGTCGTGGCGTGTCTGCTTGTCGTGGCGGCGATGGGCCGCTCGGCGCAGATCCCGCTGCAGCGCTGGCTGCCGGCGACACTCACCGCGCCGACACCGGTCTCGGCCTTCCTGCACGCCGGACTGGTCAACGCCGGGGGGTTTCTGCTCGTGCGACTGGGTCCGATCTTCGGGCTGTCGGGCGTGGCGACCCATGTCGCGTTCGTCGCCGGAGCGCTGACCGCGCTGTACGGCACGGTGCTCATGCTCACCAAGTCTGACGTCAAGGGCGCGCTCGCCCATTCGACGATGGGCCAGATGGGCTTCATGGTGATGGCTTGCGCGCTGGGGGCCTTCGCCGCCGCGATCTTCCACCTTGTCGCCCACGGGATGTACAAGGCAACTCTGTTCCTCGGCGCCGATTCGGTGGTGCACAACGACAAACGACGCCAGATCGTGGCGCGCCCGGCACCCGCGGGCGTGCGCTGGCCGGCCGGCGCCCGGTTGGCGGTTGCAGCGATCGTGCCGGCGGCCGCCCGGGCGGCCGCACTGGCCACGGTCGCCTCGGCGGCACTCGAACACAGCGGCGCGATCGTGCTCATCACCTTCGCCTGGGCCACGGCCGTGCAGGCCGCGTGGGCCTGGCTGGACACCACACCAGGGCGCGCCTTGGTGGGGCTGACGGCGTTGGCGGCCACTTGCGTCGCCTACGCGGCGCTCGTCGCCGGCGCCAATGCCTTCCTGGCGCCCGCCCTCGGCGAGCTGGCCCACCCGGTCAGCTCCTGGTGGGCGCTGGCCCCCGCAATGGCGCTGCTGGCCGTGCTGATCGCTCGACTGGGCCCGGCATCCGCCTGGCGCAACGCCATGTATGTCCGTGCCATGGACGCCGGGCACGTCGCGGGCTCCTCTGCCCGAGGCGCGTCGCGCCGACGCCGGCGGGGCCGTGTCGCGGTCCTCCACGCGCCCGGGAGCGTGACGGCATGACCAAGCCCAGCCCAGCTGATCGCGCCCGCGTGCGCGCACAGGCAGGCTCCGCAGGGCAGGTTCTGTCCTCGACGTGGCCGATCAAGACATTCGTCGCCGTCAACCCGCTGGGCGGCGTCGAGAACCGGCCGTTCGAGGAGGCCATCGACCTCGTCGGCGGGCTGCTGGGCCTGCGCGGTCACCTGCCGCTGGAGTCGTTCCGCGCCTTGCACACATCGGGGCGCGTCCGCGACGCCGACCTCGACGGCGCCTTGCTGCGACGCATGCCGCAGCTCGACGGCATGACGATCGAGTTCGACGGTCGGACTGTGTCGGGCGTGGAGGCGCTGCGCTCCGATCTGCTTCATGGGCCACCGGCGCCGGCGCCGGCGAGGAGGCCACGCGGCGCCGCGGAGTGGTGTGACGAGCTGCTGGGTGCCGGGGTCGCGCCGCTGGTCGACGAGCAGGTGGCGAAGTGGTGCGCGGCGTTCTTCGACAACCGCCAGGCGCGCTGGCCGATGCCCGGCCGCCACCTGGGGCTCTACCGCGCCTGGCGCCCGCTCGTGGCCCACGACCCGGGGCTGCGGCGCCTGCGACTCGCTCGCGAGCGCTTCACCGGCCTGCCCGAACGCCCCGAGGACGCCATCCTCGATGCCCTCACTGCGCTGCGTATCCCAGATGGCGAGCGGCGCGCCGAGCTGCGCGCCCAGCTCGCGCGCACGCCGGGGTGGGCCAGCCACGTCAAGTGGTGCACCGAGCATCCCGACCAAGCGCCTCACCCCGCCGACCTCGTCGACCTGCTGGCGATCCGCCTGACCTACGAGGCGGCCGTCGTCGAGGCCGCGGCCACAGGTGGGCCGGCGGACGGGACGGCGGGCCTGCGGGCGCTGGTGCAGCAACGCCTTGCCGCCGTGCCCGTGCCCGACCCGGCCGCCCGCCGGGCGCGCGCCTGCGCGGTGGCCGGCGCCCTCGGCGTCGCCGAAGCCACGAGCTCGTCGATGGGCGCCCTGGCCGAGATGCTCGAGCGCCTACCGGTCAGCGAGCGCTGCTGGGTGTGGCTCGACGCCTATGAGTGGCACTACCGCGACCGCTTACTGGTTCTGCTCGACCGCCACGCGCCCCCCGAGCGGCGGGAACGGGTCCAGGCCCAGGCGGTGTTCTGCATCGACGCGCGCTCCGAAGGTCTACGCCGCCATCTGGAGGCCCGCGGGCCTTACGAGACGTTCGGGTTCGCCGGCTTCTACCAGCTCGTGATCCGCTACCGGGCGCTGTACTCGACCCACGACGCGCGGCTGTGCCCGGTGCCGGTGACGCCCACCAAGTCGATCACCGAGCGCCCGATCCCGGGCAGCGAGATCGACGCCGCCCGGGCCATCGCCGTCGAGCGCCACGCCGATGCGCTCGTGCACGCCTTCCATCGCGCCAAGGACAACTTGGCCTCGCCGTTCGCCCTGGCCGAAGCAGCGGGCTGGGTGGCCGGTCCGCTGGCAGCGGCCAAGACAGCGGCACCAGAGCGCTTCGCGCGCCTGCGCGCCCGACTGGCCCAACGCGCCGAGCGCCGCACCACCGACCCGACCGTGGACACGCCCACACCGCACGAGGCCGAGGCGCTGGTTGCCGAGGCCGAGCGCCAGTCGATCCGGGCGGAGCTCGCACGCCCAGAGCTGCCGGAAGACGAGTGCGAGACGCTCCGCCGGCGCGCGCTGGACGGCGCCGAGCCGCGGCTGCGCGCCGCGCTCGACTTGACCGTCGAAGCGCACGCCGCGCGGGTGGGCCGCGCCCTCGCGCTCGGCTACGACCTCGACGAGCAGGTCTTCTGGGCGCAGTTCGCGCTGCGCTCGTTCGGGCTCGTCGACCACTTCGCGCGCCTGGTGCTGCTCGCCGGACACGGCAGTCGCACCGAGAACAACGCCTACGAGGCCGCGCTGGACTGCGGGGCCTGCGGCGGGCAGCGCGGCGGTCCGAACGCCCGCATCTCCTGCGCGATGCTCAACCGCCCCGCCGTCCGCGCCGGGCTGGCCGAGGCCGGGATCCACATCCCCCACGACACCGTGTTCATCGCCGCCGAGCACGACACCGCCACCGATCGTGTGACGATCTTCGATCATCACACGATCCCCCCGACGCATCTGGCCGAGTTTGAGCGCCTGCAGATCGATCTTGGCGCCGCGGGGGCTGCGCTGGCCGACGAGCGTCACCGCCGCCTGCCCGGGCGCGACCATCCCCACCGGCGCGCCGGCGACTGGGCCCAGGTGCGCCCTGAATGGGGCCTGGCGCGTCACGCAGCGTTCATCATCGGCCCGGGGTCGATGGTCAGCGGCCTCGACCTCGAGACTCGGACGTTCCTGCACTCCTATGACTGGCGCGCCGACCCGGACGCCACCGTGCTGGAGACGATCCTCACCGCGCCGGGGCTGGTCATCCAGTGGATCAACGCCCAGTACTACTTCGCCACCGTCGACCCCGACGTGCTGGGCGCCGGCGACAAGACGCTGCACAACGTCGTCGGCGGCGTCGGCGTACTCCAAGGCCACTCCGGCGATCTGCAACTCGGGCTGCCCTGGCAGTCGGTCGCGACAGGCGAGCAGTACTACCACGAGCCGATGCGCGCGCTGTACGTCGTGGAAGCGCCACTCGAACGCGTCGAGAAGCTGATCGCGCGCAACGACATGCTCAAGCACTACTTCAACGGCGGATGGATCGCCCTGGTCGGGCGCGAAGCGCCCGGCGAGCCATGGCAGCGACGCACCCGCGCCGGCGACTGGGAGCCCTGGCGACCCGCACCACCCTCGACAACCAAGGAGATGCCACATGAACCGCGAGAACCTGACACACATGACCAAAGTCGAGGTCGTCGTCCGCGGCGCCGACACCGCGGTGGTCTCCAACCTGCTGACTAATTCGGGCGTGACCGGCTACACCGGCCTCAGCGGTGTCTCGGGCTTCGGCCACCACGGCTACCACGAGGGCCGACTGTTGTTCAACGACACCGACACCCCCACACTGATCATCGCCGTGATGCCCGACAGCCACGTCGACGCCGTACTCGCCGGCCTGCTGACCCTGTTCGAGGACCGCTCCGGCGTCATGTTCGTCTCTGACACCTACGTCAGCCGCCCGGACTACTTCCGGTGAGCACAACCGCCATGACCTCCTCCACTCACACTCCCCGCTCACCACCCGTTCCCGCCGCG
The DNA here is from genome assembly GCA_026785945.1 of Pseudonocardia sp. Taxonomy (GTDB): domain Bacteria; phylum Actinomycetota; class Actinomycetes; order Mycobacteriales; family Pseudonocardiaceae; genus Pseudonocardia. The sequence goes on from JAJAZD010000138.1 coordinate 18,025, forward strand.
CACCGAGCATCGGTCGTTGCGATGGTCAGCACCGGACAGCCGGCCCGGATGACCCCACCGAACGGCAACCGCGCTCGGCATCCGGCTGCGCCCCACTGTGCGCAGACGGCGTCCGAACGCCCGTGACCACCGACCGATCAGGCCGCGACGCAGGCTCTGCTCGGTCCGGTCACCGGCGAGCTGACACCGGTTGCGCGCGGCGTGTCCCGTTGGCGGCCGCGGTCGGTTGCGTCCAGTTCGGGTCCCGGCGTGGTGGGGCTGCGTGATGCGTGCCACCTGGGCTCGAACCAGGTTGCGGTCACCTGCGAGAAGTCGGATCGTAGTGGACATGCGAAGCATGCTTCGTAACCAGAGTTGCGTTGATGGGCGACCGGTCCGCTTCGGTGGCCGCGGCGGTGTGCGGCACGAACAGGGCCAGCAGCTCACCGATGCGGTGCTCGCTCTCGGCGGGGTGCCGGAACCGGCCGGCTTCGTTGACGGCATACCGGTTGCGACGCCCAACCCGGGTCCGGGCCAGATACCCACCGGCCTCCAGATCGGCCACGATCATCTGCACCGCTCGCTCGGTCACCCCCACCGCGGCGGCGACGTCGCGCATCCGCACTTCCGGGTCACCCGCGATGGCCAGGAGAACGTGGGCGTGGTTGGTCAGGAATGTCCATCCCGACCCCGCCGACCCGTTCGACTCCCCGACCCCGCCTCCTGCTCCGTCCACCGCCCGCCCCCGTCGATCCGTCTGCGCTGCCCGTATGCTCGGTTTCGCAGCATCCTCCACCTACGAAGCATGTCTCGCACACCCGTTGCGCCTGACACCGATCCAGTTCTGAGGAGAGCACGTGCTTGACGTTCCGCTGTGGCTGTGGTTGGCCTTCGCCGCCACCGTCGTGGTCGCCCTGGCCATCGACCTTCTGGCCCATCGCGGCGCCCACGTGATCGGTTTCCGGGAAGCGGCGTGGTGGAGCGCCCTGTGGGTCGGCCTGGCGCTGGTGTTCGGCGGCGTCGTGTTCGCCTTGCTCGGCACCACCGCCGGGGTGGAGTACACCACCGCGTGGCTGCTGGAGAAGAGCCTGTCGGTGGACAACCTGTTCGTGTTCGCCCTCATCTTCGCCTACTTCAAGGTGCCTCGGGAGTACCAGCACCGCGTGCTGTTCTACGGTGTGATGGGCGCGTTGGTCTTCCGGGGGATCTTCCTGACCCTCGGCGTGGCCGTGGTCAGCCAGTTCACCGCCGTGCTGTTCGTTTTCGCCGCGATCCTGCTCTACAGCGCCTACAAGCTCCTGAGGGACACCGACGACAGCTTCGACCCCAGCACGAGCATCGCCCTGCGCGTGCTGCGCAAGATCGTGACGGTCCGCGACGAGTACGACGGCAACAAATTCTGGGTCAAACAAGGCGGCAAATGGGTCGCCACCCCGCTGCTCGCCGTACTCGTCGCGATCGAGGCCGCTGATCTGGTCTTTGCCGTCGACAGCGTTCCCGCCGTGCTGGCGGTCTCCGACGACCCGTTCATCATCTACACCAGCAACGCCTTCGCCATCCTCGGACTGCGCGCCCTGTACTTCCTGCTCTCCGGAATGCTCCACCGGTTCCACCTGCTCAGCAAGGGCCTGGCACTGATCCTCGCCTTCATCGGCGTCAAGCTCATCCTGCAGGCCGCGCACAAGACGATCAGCCCCGCCGTACCGGAGATCCCCTCGCCGGTCAGCCTGGCCGTGATCGTCGTCGTGCTCGCCACCAGCGTCGGGCTGAGCCTGTACCGGCCCGCGCCCGCCGACGACGAGACCCCGGACCGGGACGGCGCCAGCACGCGGGAGAGCACGCGGGAGAGCACGCGGGAGAGCACGCGGGAGAGTACGCGGGAGAGCGACTGAACCCGGACCGGACACCGCGCCCTCCTCCTCGTCGGCCCCCGGAGGCAACCCTGACGGAGTCTTCGGCGGCCGCAGAACCCGCCGTTCCGGACCGCGACCACCGCCGGACGACCGCCATCGAACCGACCTGGCGACGTCGTCGCCCTGCCGGTGCGAATGCTCGGCCGCAGGCGTCAGTCGTGCTGGATCTCGCTCCAGCCCTCCACCGTGTCCGGTGTGCGGGGGGCCGGGCCGATGTACTGGGCCGAGGGACGGACCAGCTTGCCCTCGCGCTTCTGCTCCATGATGTGCGCCGACCACCCCGCCGTCCGGGCGCTGGTGAACATCGCGGGCATCATGTGGGGTGGCACGTCGGCGAAGTCCAGGATCACCGCTGCCCAGAACTCGACGTTGGTCTCGATCGGGTGGTCGGGCCGCCGGATGCGCAGCTCGGCGAGCGCCGCCTGCTCCAGCGCGACGGCCACCTCGTAACGCGGCGCCCGGAGCTCCCGGCAGGTGCGGCGCAGGACACGGGCGCGGGGGTCCTCGGCCCGGTACACCCGGTGCCCGAAGCCCATGAGCTTCTCCTTGCGGTCGAGGATGCCCGTGACGAGCCCGGCCGGGTCGTCGGTGCGCTCGACCTCCTCCAGCATGGGCAGTACCCGCGCCGGGGCCCCGCCGTGCAACGGCCCGGACATGGCACCGATCGCGCCCGACAGCGCCGCCGCGACGTCGGCGCCCGTGGACGCGATGACGCGCGCGGTGAACGTCGAGGCGTTCATGCCGTGCTCGCACGCCGACACCCAGTAGGCGTCGATGGCGCGGATGTGGGCGGGATCGGGCTCGCCACGCCAGCGCGTCATGAAGCGCTCGGTGATCGTGTCGCACTCGTCGATGCGCTTCTGAGGCACGGCGGGGATGCCGATGCCCCGCGCCGACTGGGCGACGTAGGACAGCGCCATCACCGACGCGCGGGCCAGCTGGTCGCGGGCCTCGGTCTCGGTGATGTCGAGCAGCGGGCGGTAGCCCCAGTGCGGGGCGAGCATGGCCAGCGCGGCCTGCACGTCCACCCGCACGTCGCCGGTGTGCACCGGGAGCGGGAAGGGCTCGGCAGGCGGCAGGCCGGAGCCGAACCGGCCGTCCACCAGCAGCGCCCAGACGTTGCCGAAGGTGACCTTCCCGACCAGGTCCTCGATGTCGACGCCCCGGTAGCGCAGCGCACCGCCGTCCTTGTCCGGCTCGGCGATCTCGGTGCGGAAGGCGACGTGGCCCTCGAGGCCCGATCTGAACCCGGGTGGGGGCGGGGGTACCGCCGTCGCCCGGGTGTTTCCGTTCTGGTCCGGCGCGGTCGGCGCCGTTCCTGCGGTCGGCGCAGTCGACACTGCGTCCTCCTCATCGTGTTCCCCGAGACTGACGACGCCCCGGCCGCCGACACCGGTGGCATCATCGGCCGGGTGGAGCCCGCCGGACTGATCGCCCGGTGCGCTCCGACCACGACCCGTTTCAGACGGTTGGCGTGGCTCGCGTCACCCTGCCTCCACGGCCCTCGCGAGGCAACGGGGCAGGCGGGTGGCATCGGTCAACGGGCCTGTTCAGGGACGAGTGCGTTCACCTACGGTCATAGGTCGACTACCGGGAGGGGTACGAATGACGATTGAGCCGGCCGACATGCGAGTGGACTACCGAGCGGGCGACGACTCCGGGGGTCTGGACGTCGAATCGCTCGCGCCGACATGGCACGAGCAGCTGGCCGCCTGGCTCGCCGCCGCCGACGCGGCCGGTGTGGCCGAGGCCAACGCCATGGTGCTGGCTACGGCGCGTGACGACGGTCGCCCATCCTCGCGGACCGTGCTGTGCAAGGGCCTGGACGCTCGCGGGGTCGTCTTCTTCACGAACTACACCTCCTCCAAGAGTCACGACCTGCGCATCAGCCGCTACGCCAGTGCCACTTTCCCCTGGTACGCCCAGCACCGACAGGTGCACGTCCGCGGGATGGTGGAGCTGGTGGCGCCCGCCGAGACGCAGGCCTACTGGGCGACCCGTCCGCGGGGCTCCCAGCTGGGGGCATGGGCGTCGGCGCAGTCCGTGGCGGTCCGTGACCGCCGGGTGCTCGACGACTCGCTGGCGGCCGTGACCCTGCGGTTCGCCGACGAGGACGTCCCGGTCCCGCAGCACTGGGGCGGGTGGCGGATCGTCCCGGAGCAGGTCGAGTTCTGGCAGGGACGCACCAACCGCATGCACGACCGCCTGCGCTTCGAGGTCGACCCCCACGCCCGGACGTGGTCGGTCCACCGCCTCGCCCCCTGACCACCAACCCGCGAGTCGGGGTCACCGTGCGCGAGAGTCGCGGGATGGTGGTTCTGATCTAGTGACGTCACCGGGGCCGGAACAGCGCACCCGGCCCCAGCCCACCCCGTCCCAGCCCACCCGGGCCCTGACGACAGGCACTGACGCTCCCACCCGCCGCATCCGGATCGCCGGTGCGCTGCGGTGCGCGCTCGCCGACACCAGCCCGTTGCGCACCGAGTCCTACCGGCGGCTCTGGCTGGCCGGGCTGGTTACGGTGATCGGCGCGCAGCTCTCGGTGGTCGCGGTGCCGACGCAGATCTACCAGCTCACCGGGTCCTCGGCCCGGGTCGGCCTGACCGGCTTGTTCGGGCTGGTCCCGCTCGTGGTGTTCGGGTTGTGGGGCGGTGCGATCGCCGACGCGGTCGACCGGCGCGTGCTGCTGACGGTGTTCGGCGACTCCCGGGGCGGCGGGGTCGCGCTGGGTCTGTTGTTCGCCGCGATCCCGCTGGGCACCGTGGTGGGCGGGGCTGCTGGCGGGGTGGCTGCACCGGATCCGGCGCCAGGGCGTCGCGGTGACCGTCTCGATCTGCGTGTGGGGGGCGTCGGTGGCCGCGTTCGGTTTCACCGACTCCCTGTGGGTGCCTGTGCTGCTGCTCGCCGTGGGCGGCGCGGCCGACCTCGTCAGTGCCGTCTTCCGGTCCTCGATGCTGCAGACGGTCGCGACGGACGCGATGCGCGGGCGCATGCAGGGCGTGTTCCTCATGGTCGTGGCCGGTGGGCCACGACTCGCCGACCTGTGGCACGGGCCCGCCGCCGCAGCCGTCGGGCCGGGCACCGCGGCGTCCACGGGCGGGTTCGCGGTGATCGTGGCCGCGATCGCCGTGGTCGTCGCCCTACCGGCCTTCTGGCGCTACCGCGGGCCCGGTTCGGGTACACCGGCAGGCACCTGACGCGCCACATCACACGCCTGCAGGGGTACCACGGCAGGGGGGAGCACTAGCGTTGCGTGCACACCACACCCGAGTGTAAGGGGGCTTCACATGGCCGAAGATTCTGACGCAGCCGTCCTGCACCATCCCGGCGGACAGCACGAGATGCCGATCAGCACCCCGACCGAGGGGGCGCCGGCCTTCGACATCAGCAAGCTCCTGTCGGCCACCGGAATGGTCACGCTCGACTCCGGATACGGCAACACGGCGTCCTGCACGTCCGCGATCACCTACATCGACGGCGACGCCGGGATCCTGCGCTACCGCGGGTACCCCATCGACCAGCTCGCCGAGAACTCGACGTTCCTGGAGACCAGCTACCTGCTCATCTACGGCAACCTGCCGTCGGAGACGGAGCTGGCGGCCTTCACGAACAAGATCAGCCGTCACACGCTGCTGCACGAGGACCTCAGGCGGTTCTTCGACGGCTTCCCCCGCGACGCGCACCCGATGCCCGTGCTGTCCAGCGCGGTCAGCGCGCTGTCCACCTTCTACCAGGACAGTCTCGACCCGTTCGACCACGACGCCGTCGAGCTGTCGACGGTGCGGCTGCTGGCCAAGGTGCCGACGATCGCCGCGTACGCCTACAAGAAGTCCGTGGGCCAGCCGTTCCTCTACCCGGACAACTCCCTCGGGCTCGTCGAGAACTTCCTGCGCCTGACGTTCGGCTTCCCCGCGGAGCCCTACGAGATCGACCCCGAGTTCGTCCGCGCGCTCGACGTGCTGCTGATCCTGCACGCCGACCACGAGCAGAACTGCTCGACGTCCACGGTCCGGCTGGTCGGCTCGTCGCAGGCCAACCTGTTCGCCAGCGTCTCGGCGGGGATCAACGCGCTGTTCGGGCCGCTGCACGGCGGGGCCAACCAGTCCGTCCTGGAGATGCTGCAGCACATCCAGAAGGAGGAGAACGGCGACGTCGAAAGGTTCGTCAACCGCGTCAAGAACAAGGAGCAGGGAGCCCGGCTGATGGGCTTCGGGCACCGGGTCTACAAGAACTACGACCCGCGCGCGAAGATCGTCAAGCAGAAGACCGACGACATCCTCAAGAAGCTCGGTGTCACCGACCCGTTGCTCGACATCGCCAAGGCGCTCGAGGAGAAGGCGCTCGCCGACGACTACTTCATCGAGCGCAAGCTCTACCCGAACGTCGACTTCTACACCGGTGTGATCTACCGGGCGATGGGCTTCCCGACCAAGATGTTCACGGTCCTGTTCGCACTGGGCAGGCTGCCCGGGTGGATCGCCCACTGGCGCGAGATGATCGACGACCCCACCACGAAGATCGGGCGGCCGCGCCAGCTCTACACCGGGTCCGCCGAGCGTCCGTACGTGTCGATGGACGATCGCTGAACGATCCCTGCGGCGGCCGGTCGAGGTCCGCGCCGTCCTCGCAGCCCGATCCGTGCTCGCCGGGGTGTGGCCGACGGTTGCTCGGGCCGCGCGATAGCGTCGCACGCCATGAGTGACTCCGCCGTCGTGTGGTTTCGGCGCGACCTACGGGTGCGCGACCAGCCCACCTTCCTCGCCGCGGCGCATGCCGCGCCGAGGTCGCTCGCGCTGTTCGTGTTGGACCCGGCACTGCTGGACAAGGCCGGGCCGGCGCGCGCGACGTTCCTGTACCGAGCCCTGCGTTCGCTCGACGAGGCGCTCGGCGGGCGCCTGCTGGTGGTGCGGGGTGACCCGGTCGAGGTCGTGGCACAGGCGGCGACGGCCGTCGGTGCGGGGTCGGTGCACGTCGCCTCGGACTACGGCCCGTACGGCAGCGGGCGCGACGAGGCCGTCGAGCGGGCTCTGGCCGACGGCGGTCGCGCGCTGGTGCGCGACGGCTCGCCCTATGCGGTGGCGCCTGGGCGCGTACGCAAGGCCGACGGCGAGCCGTTCCGGGTGTTCACCCCCTTCCGCCGGGCCTGGGCGGCGCACGGCTGGCGGGCGCCCGCGGACACCGACGCGTCGACCGTGGACTGGATCGACCCGGGGGAGAACCACGCCGGCCCACGGGCGGTGCAGGTCCCCGACGACGAGCCGGTCGACGCGGTGCTCCCCGCCGCCGCCGAGCACGCCGCACACGCCCGGTGGTGCTCTTTCCTCGACGACGCCGTCGACACCTACGGCAGCGACCGCGACCGTCCCGATCGGGAGGGCACGTCACGGATGTCGGTGTACCTGAAGTACGGCCTCGTGCACCCGCGGACGTTGCTCGCCGACCTGGCGTCGCGCACCTCGGACTCGGCCGAGACCTACCGCACCGAGATCGCGTGGCGGGACTTCTACGCCGACATCCTCCACCAACGCCCCGACTCGGCCCGCAGGAACTACGACCGGGCGTTCGACGCCCTCCCGGTCGCGTCGGGCGCCGCGGCGCGCACCGCGTTCGACGCGTGGCGGGAAGGGCGCACCGGGTTCCCGATCGTCGACGCCGGGATGCGCCAGCTGAGGGAACAGGCGTGGATGCACAACCGGGTGCGGATGATCGTGGCGAGCTTCCTGGTGAAGGACCTGCACCTGCCGTGGTGGTGGGGTGCGCGGCATTTCATGCGCCTGCTCGTGGACGGGGACCTGGCCTCGAACCAGCACGGATGGCAGTGGACGGCCGGCAGCGGCACGGACGCAGCCCCGTACTTCAGGGTGTTCAACCCGATCACGCAGGGGGAGCGGTTCGACCCCGACGGCGACTACGTGCGCCGGTTCGTGACGGAGTTGCGGGGTGTGCCGGGCCGCAGCGTCCACCAGCCCTGGACGCTGCCCGGCGGCATCCCGGAGGGCTACCCCGAACCGATGGTCGACCACAAGGCGGAGCGCCTGGAGGCGTTGGCCCGCTACGACCGGGTGAGAGCGGCCCGCACCTGAGCCCGCCCCTCCCACGAGCATCCCTCTGGCGGGCACGCACCCTGCCGAGCGGGTGCGGTACCCCGCAGCGGACCGGCGGCGGCAGGCGGCGGCGTCGGGCAGGCGATGGGGTCGCGGTCCTGGAAAGGTGGTTCTCGTGAGGAATCGTAGGCGCGCGTTCGTCCTGGCCGGCCTGGTGGGTGGTGTCGGCGTGTGGGTCGCCCGCCGGCGCCCCGCCCTTGTTCGTGACCCGGGTGGGTCGTGGCCGCCGCCCCACCTGCCGGTGGCCGCGAGCGGAGGGCACGCCACTGTGCCGGCGACTGCTGTCGCGTCGAGGACCACCGTCTCGAGGACACCCGTCGCGTCGAAGCCGCCCGTCGTGTCGCCCGTCGTGTCGCCCGTCGTGTCGCCCGTCGTGTCGCCCGTCGTGTCGCCCGTCGTGTCGCCCGTCGTGTCGCCCGTCGTGTCGGAGTCGCCCGTCG
>JAJAZD010000139.1 GCA_026785945.1 Pseudonocardia sp.
GGGCGGCGGTGGCGGCCTCGGCGCCCGCCCATGCCGCCGCGAAGCCGGCCGGGTCGTCCTCGAAGGCGAGCCGCCGCCGCACCACCTCCACGCGGGAGTCCACGTCACGCGCGGCCCGCACCTCGACGGCGAGCCCGAACCGGTCCAGCAGCTGCGGACGCAGCTCCCCCTCCTCCGGGTTCATCGTCCCGACCAGCAGGAACCGCGCCGCGTGGGACACCGACACCCCGTCGCGCTCGACGTGGGCGCGGCCCATCGCGGCGGCGTCGAGAAGCAGGTCGACGAGATGGTCGTGCAAGAGGTTGACCTCGTCGACGTAGAGCACGCCGCGATGGGCGTCGGCGAGCAGGCCCGGCTGGTAGGCGCGGACGCCTTCGGACAGCGCCCGCTCCAGGTCCAGTGACCCGACGAGCCGATCCTCGGTGGCGCCGACCGGCAGCTCCACGAGCCGGGCCGGCCGGGCCGCGGTCGGGCCGGCGACGCCGTGCGGGCCGTCGGGGCAGCCGGGATCAGGATCGTCGGGCGCGCATCCGAACCGGCAGCCGGGCACCACCGCGACCGCCGGCAGCAGCGCCACCAGCGCGCGCACGGCCGTCGACTTCGCGGTGCCCTTCTCCCCCCGCACCAGCACGCCCCCGACCCCGGGGTGCACGGCGTTGAGCAACAACGCCAGCCGCAGGTCGTCGTGCCCGACGACGGCGGAGAACGGGAAGCCGGGCGTACGGGTGGCGAGAGTCATCGGGGTGAGCCTGCCAGACCGGACGTCACGGTCGGCAGTCCCGACGCCGCACCGTGACTGATCACATGTTCGAGTGCGCGGGTGTCGAGATGGGTCTCCACGAGGTCGCCGAGCAGGTCGAGCTGGGCCTCGCGGGCGGCGGCGAAGGACGTGTCGGGCGCCACACGGAACCCGTCCCGTCCGGCGTGGACGGCGACCCGCGCCAGCAACGCCCGGCGGAACCCGTCGTTCTCCAGCAGCCCGTGCCAGTGCGTGCCGAGCACCGCGCCGGCGTCGGAGCCCTCCGTCAGCTCGCTCCCAGACCCCGACTCGGACACACGCAGGCCCCGACTCGCGGGGTGGAGGAGGGGGGCGTCGCCTGAGTGGAGAACCCGGCCGTGGTGGATCTCGTAGCCCCGAACCGGCTCACCCCATGCGGTGCCGGTCGGGTTGCCGAGGTGCTTCTCGACGTCGAACGCGATGTCGAGATCCAGCAGGCCCAGCCCGGTGGCGTCCTCGCCCTCGACGCGGCCCTCGACGCGGCGCTCGACACCGTGCGGGTCGGCGATCGAGCGCCCGAGCATCTGGTAGCCCCCGCAGATCCCCAATACCGGACGCCCGGCGCGGGCGTGGACGAGGACCGCGTCGGCGAGCCCGGTGCGCCGCAGCCAGTCCAGATCCGACACCGTCGCCTTCGAACCGGGCAGCACGACGAGGTCGACGTCGAGCAGGCGCGAGGGCTCGGTCACGTACCGGACGGCGACGCCCGGCTCGCACGCCAGCGCCTCGGCGTCGGTGGCGTTGGAGATCCGCGGCAGCCGGACCACCGCGACGCGCAGCCACTGCGATCCGCGGGGGGGCGCGGGCCGTCCGAGCACCCCGTCGGCCACGGCGGAGAGCGAGTCCTCGGCGTCGAGCCACAGCCCGTCGGCCCACGGGACCACCCCGTAGGTCGGGCGTCCGGTCAGGGCGCGGAGCTGGTCGAGGCCCGGTGCGAGCAGCGACGGGTCGCCGCGGAACTTGTTGATCACGAACCCGGTGATGCGGGCCTGGTCGGCGCGGTCCAGCACGGCGACGGTGCCGAAGAGGTGGGCCAGCACGCCGCCGCGGTCGATGTCGCCGACGACGATAACGGGCAGGTCGGCGGCCTGGGCCAGGCCCATGTTGGCGATGTCGGAGGAGCGCAGGTTGATCTCCGCGGGCGACCCGGCGCCTTCGCAGATCACCACGTCGTAGCGGGTCCGCAGATCGGCGAGCGTGTCGGTGACGACGTCGAGCAGGGCTGCCTTGCGGGCGTAGTAGGACCGCGCGCTGACCGTCCCCTGGGCCCGCCCGAGCACCACGACCTGCGAGCTGCGATCGCTGCCGGGCTTGAGGAGCACCGGGTTGAACGCGACGCTCGGCGCGAGCCCGCAGGCGTGCGCCTGCATGGCCTGCGCGCGGCCGATCTCGCCGCCGTCGGTGGTGACGACCGAGTTGTTGGACATGTTCTGGGCCTTGAACGGCGCCACCGACACGCCTCCGCGCGCCAGCCACCGACAGATCCCGGCGACCAGCGCGCTCTTCCCGGCGTCCGACGTGGTGCCGGCGACGAGAAGCGCCCCACGCACCCCACCCACCTGCCCCACCCCCGGCCCGCCGCGACGCCGTCGCGGCACAGTCACTGTGCCGCACAGAGCCGACGGGATCGCGGCCGCACCGGCACGGGGACCCACCGGCGTGGCTGCGGTGGGCCCGCGACGACCACCGGTGCCGTCCACTGCCGGGAACGCCTACCGTGGTGACGTGCGGTTCCTCTTGCGCCCCGGTTGGCTGGCCCTCATCGCGATGGTGGTGGGGTTCGTCATCGCCTGCTACGCCCTCCTCGCGCCCTGGCAGTTCGGCCGCGAGGCCCAGCGGGGTCTCGAACAGCAGGCCATCGACACGTCCTACGCGCTCGCGCCGGTGCCGCTCGCGGAGCTGTCGGCCACCGGCCAGGGCGCCGCGGGCGGCACCGAGTGGCGTCAGGTCGAGGTGTCGGGCACCTACCTCACCGACGCCGAGGCCGTCGTTCGGCTGCGGGTCCACGAGGGCAAGCCCGCGGTGGAGGTCCTGACCCCGCTGCGTACCGACGACGGACGGCTGCTCACGGTCGACCGTGGGTTCGTCGCCGGTGACGGCGCGGCGCAGTACCCGGCGCCGCCCGCCGGTCCGGTGCGGATCACGGCCCGCATGCGCGTCGACGAGACCGACCCGCGGGGCCGGGAGACCCTTGAGATCGACGGCCGCCGCCAGCTCTACGCGGCCGACTCCCGCGCGCTGGCCGCAGCCACCGGCCTCGCACTCGAACCCGGCTACCTGCAGCTCACCGCGGGCGAACCCGGTGTGCTCGGCCCGCTCGCCGTGGAACCCGACACGGGCGGGGCGCCGTTCACCAACCTGTCCTACGCACTGCAGTGGATCACCTTCGGCGGCATCGCCCTGTTCGCGCTGGCCTACTTCGTGCGGCTGGAGCTCCTCCAGCGCCGTGCGGGCCCGCGCGGCGCGCGCACCGAACTACGCCGTGCCCTCGCCGGCGACGACACCCCTGATCCCCCGGCCGACCTGGCGCACCGAACCGGCCCATGATCGCCGCCTCGGCGCGTTCCCCGGCCGGATCCGACCGATGACGCGCCGAACCGGTGATCACGGCGCGGGGGGCCCGGCCCGCGTGCGCGCCCCGGCCACGGCTGCCGCCACCAGCGCCGACGCCAGACC
>JAJAZD010000140.1 GCA_026785945.1 Pseudonocardia sp.
ACCCCCCGCCGCGCCTCGACCGCCCGCCCGCCCGCCCGCAGGCCGCCGCCCCGCAAGGGCCCCGACCTCATCGACCGCGCCATCGACGGTGTCGGCCACGCAATCGCGGGGCTCGGACGCTCGCTGGGCCGGGCGCTGGGACGCACCCGCGAGCTGGATCCGGCCCACCGTCGGGACGGGCTCGGTGTGGCGCTGCTCGTGCTGGCCGTCGTGAGCGCGGCCGGGATCTGGTGGGGTGCGGGCGGGCCGGTCGGTGGGGCACTGTCGACCGCTGTCGGTTTCGTCGTCGGTCGCGGATCCGTCGTGCTCCCGGTGGTGCTGGCCCTCGGTGGTGTCCTGCTCATGGCCACGGGGGGGAACCCGCAGTCGCGCCCGCGTGTCGCCGTCGGGTCGCTGCTGCTGACCCTGGGGGCGCTGGGGCTGGTGCACCTCGCGTCCGGGCGTCCCGACGAGCCGCAGAGCTGGGCCCGGGGCGGGGGAGCGGTCGGCTATCTCGCGGCCACCCCGCTCGCCACCGGCCTGACGGCGTGGGTGGCGGTCCCGGTGCTCGTGCTGCTGTCGGGATACGCGTTCCTCGTGCTCACCGCGACGCCCGTGCGCGACGTGCCGCGCCGCGCCGCGGCACTGCTGGGTCGTGGGGTGGCGGGCGAGCCCACCGACGCGGACCGTGCCGACGCCGCCTCCGGGGACCCCGCCTCCGGGGACCCGACGGACGGTGCCGCTGTGCCGCCCGCCCCGCTGCGCCGCCCGTCACGCCGCCGGCAGAGGGCGCGGGGGGGCGATCTCGAGGCGGACGCAGCCGAGGGGGAACCGGGCGCCGCCGAACCGTCCGTGGATGTCGGGGCGGAGCCCGCCGCACCGGCGCAGCTCCGCGCACGCAGGCCCCCGGGCGTCGTCCCGGCGACGCCGCCCGCCGAACCGGAGCCCGACGGCGCCGTGGGCGAGCAGCTGCGCTTCACCGTCGCCGATGTCGACGGCACCTACGTCCTGCCTCCCAGTGACCTGCTGCCCGCCGGCCCGGCGCCGAAGCTGCGCAGCACCGCGAACGACGTCATGATCGAGTCGATCACCGGGGTGCTCGACCAGTTCGCCGTCGACGCGCAGGTCACGGGCTTCACCCGCGGCCCGACCGTCACGCGCTACGAGATCGAGCTGGGCCCGGCCGTCAAGGTCGAGAAGATCACTCAGCTGACCAAGAACATCTCCTACGCGGTGGCCACCGACAACGTCCGGATCCTGGCGCCGATCCCGGGCAAGTCGGCCGTGGGCATCGAGGTGCCCAACACCGACCGGGAGATGGTCCGACTCGGTGACGTGCTGCGCAGCGGCACCGCCCGCGCGGAGCAGCACCCGCTGGTGATCGGGCTGGGCAAGGACATCGAGGGCCACTTCCTCACCGCGAACCTCGCGAAGATGCCGCACCTGCTCGTCGCCGGCTCCACCGGCTCGGGCAAGTCGAGCTTCGTCAACTCGATGCTCGTCTCGCTGCTGTCCCGCGCCACTCCGGACGAGGTCCGGATGATCCTCATCGACCCCAAGATGGTGGAGCTGACGCCGTACGAGGGCATCCCGCACCTGATCACGCCCATCATCACCCAGCCGAAGAAGGCGGCGTCCGCGCTGGCCTGGCTGGTGGAGGAGATGGAGCAGCGCTACCAGGACATGCAGGTCAACAAGGTCCGCCACGTCGACGACTTCAACCGCAAGGTGCGCTCCGGGGAGATCACCGCGCCACTGGGCTCGCAGCGCGAGTACCGGCCCTACCCCTACATCCTGTGCATCGTCGACGAGCTGGCCGACCTGATGATGACCGCGCCGCGCGACGTCGAGGACGCCGTCGTGCGGATCACGCAGAAGGCCCGCGCGGCCGGCATCCACCTCGTCCTCGCGACGCAGCGCCCGTCCGTCGACGTCGTGACGGGCCTGATCAAGACCAACGTCCCGTCGCGCCTGGCGTTCGCCACGTCCTCGCTCATCGACTCGCGGGTCATCCTGGACCAGCCGGGCGCGGAGAAGCTGATTGGCATGGGCGACGCGCTCTACCTGCCGATGGGGGCGGGCAAGCCCACCCGGATGCAGGGGGCGTTCGTCGGCGACGACGAGATCTCGTCGGTCGTGACGTTCGCGAAGGACCAGGCGGAGCCGACCTACACCGACGGCGTGACCGTCCAGAAGGCGGCCGAGAAGACCGACGTCGACCCCGACATCGGGGACGACCTCGAACTGCTGCTCGCGGCGGCCGAGCTGATCGTCACCTCCCAGTTCGGTTCGACGTCGATGTTGCAGCGCAAGCTGCGCGTCGGGTTCGCGAAGGCCGGTCGTCTGATGGACCTGCTCGAGTCGCGGGGCGTCGTCGGCCCGTCGGAGGGCTCGAAGGCCCGGGATGTGCTCATCAAGCCCGACGAGCTCGACGGGGTGTTGTGGCTCATGCGGGGCGGCGGCGGTCCGGAACCGGAGAACGACGAGTAACCCCCGCGAGTCGGGGTCTCCGTGCGTGCGAGTCGGGGTGAAAGTGCGCCCGGTCGTCGGCCGGGAACTCGGCGAGCCACGCTGTCGCGGTGAGTCCGGCGAGGTCCTTGAAGTCGCGCGACAGGTGCGCCTGGTCGACGTAGCCGCAGTCGGCCGCGACGGAGGCCAGCGGTGGTCGCCACGGCCCGCGCAGCAGCCCGCATGCACGCTCGAAGCGGATGACCCGTGCCGCGGCCTTCGGGGCGAGACCGACCTCGCGACGGAATCGTGTGGCGAGATGGCGGCGGCTCCAACCGACCTCGCGGGCGAGGTCGGCGATGCGTAGGGCACCGCCGGTCTGCTCCAGCCGGTCCCACGCGTAGCCGACCTCGGGCGGCACCCCCCGATCGCCAGTGCCCCGCGCGGCGAGGGCGCCCAGCTCGGCGTCCAGACGGGCGAAGGTCCCCGCCCAGGTCGGCTCCCCGGCGAGGGTGTCCACGAGCCGCTCCGCGCGCCGCCCGAGGAGAGCGGCCAGATCGACCGTGTCCCCGGCCAGCTCGCCGGCAGGCGTCCCGAGCAGAGCGCGGGCGCCCCGCCAGGTCAGGCGCAGCTGGAGACCGGTCTGCGGCTCGCCCAGCGCGACCACGGCGGGCGCGTCGTGCAGCCCGCTGACGAACGCCACGAACGTGCCGGGCGCCCGCCTCGGGTCGGCGTTGGCGAGCACCTCGACGGCGCCGTCGAGACAGAGCAGGAACGTGAGGTGGCCCGAGGGTACGCCCTGATGGGTGCTCGGCGGTGCCGCCTCCAGCCGGTAGCCGGTGTAGGAGGCGACATGGGGCCGCAACCCGGGCGCGGGACCGGTCCGGTGCATCCCGGTGCGCCCGCGGGCAGGGGGCTCGGTCGGCGCGACCATGCCCCGAGGCTAGTGGTCGGTGCGCATCGCCGGAACGGCGCTCGCGCCTCCGGGCAGACGCAGGATCATCCGGACGTTGCCCAGCGTGTTGGGCTTCACGTGGGCCAGGTCGAGGAACTCGGCGACGCCCGCGTCGTAGGAGCGCAGCATCGCCGCGAACACGTCGGGCTCGACGGGGGTGCCGTCGATCTCGGCGAAGCCGTGGCGGGAGAAGAACTGCTTCTCGAACGTCAGGACGAACAACCTCTCCAACCCGAGCTCGCGAGCGCCGTCGACGAGCGCGGCGACGATCGAGTGCCCGACGCCCCGACCGAGCACCCGAGGGTGCACCGCAACCGTGCGGATCTCGCCGAGGTCCTCCCACAGCACGTGCAGCGCGCCGCAGCCGACGACCTCGCCGTCCAGCTCGGCGACCAGGAACTCCTGCACCGACTCGTAGAGCGTGACGGTCTCCTTGGCCAGGAGCACCCGCCCCGCGTAGCCGTCCACGAGGTCTTTGATCGTCGTCACGTCTGCGGTCCGCGCCCGCCGCACGACCACCGTCGCCACGCCCGGGAGTAGATCACAGCGCGGCGGATACGCTGGGTGCCGTGTCCGAACCCCGACCCACCCCGCGCCGCGCCGCCCTGCTGACCCTGGGCTGTGCCCGCAACGAGGTCGACTCGGAGGAGCTCGCGGGCCGCCTGGCCGGTTCGGGTTGGGAGCTGGTCGACGCCGACGAGACCGCGGACGTGATCGTCGTCAACACGTGCGGGTTCGTGGAGCAGGCGAAGAAGGACTCGATCGACACGCTGCTCGCCGCGTCCGACATCGCGAAGTCGCACGGCGCCAAGGTCGTGGCGGTCGGCTGCATGGCCGAGCGCTACGGCAAGGAGTTGGCCGAGAACCTGCCCGAGGCGGACGCGGTGCTCGGGTTCGACGCCTACCCCGAACTCGCCGAACGCCTGTCCGACGTCCTCGACGGGCACACGCCCGCCCCGCACGTGCCGGTGGACCGGCGGACGCTGCTGCCCATCTCACCGGTGCAGCGGCCCGCCGCGGCGTCCGACGTCGAGATCCCCGGTCATGCCTGGGTGCCGAACCTGGCCCGGACACGGCTGTCCGACGGCCCGGTCGCGAACCTCAAGCTCGCCTCGGGCTGCGACCGGCGCTGCGCGTTCTGCGCCATACCGTCCTTCCGCGGGTCGTTCCTCTCCCGGCCCCAGGACGACGTCGTGGCCGAGGCCGCCTGGCTGGGCATGCAGGGTGTGCGCGAGCTCGTGCTGGTCAGCGAGAACTCGACGTCCTACGGCAAGGACCTGCCCGGCGGGACGCGTGCGCTGTCCCTGCTGTTGCCGCGCCTGACGCACGTGCCCGGCATCGACCGGATCCGCGTCAGCTACCTGCAGCCGGCGGAGCTGCGGCCCGATCTGATGGAGGTCATCGCGACCACGCCGGGCCTCGCACCGTACTTCGATCTGTCGTTCCAGCACGCGAGCCCGTCGGTCCTGCGGCGGATGCGACGGTTCGGGTCCCGCAAGGACTTCCTCGACCTGTGTGCGCGCATCCGGGTCCTCGCACCCGAGGCCGGCATCCGCAGCAACTTCATCGTCGGGTTCCCGGGCGAGACCGAGGACGACGTCGCCGAGCTGGAGGCGTTCCTGACCGGTGCGCGGCTCGACGCGGTGGGCGTGTTCGGCTACTCGGACGAGGACGGCACCGAGGCCGAGGGCTACGACGGACACCTGCCCGCCGAGGAGATCACGGCCCGGGTCTCGCGGATCACCGCGCTGGCCGACGAGCTGATGGCCCAGCGCGCCGAGGACCGCGTCGGCACCGAGGTGACGGTTCTGATCGAGGCGGCCGAGGACGAGGACGTCGAGTGCACCGGGCGAGCCGCGCACCAGGCCCCCGAGGTCGACGGCGAATGCGTGCTCGAGCGGGGCTCCGGTCTGGCCGTCGGGGAACTCGTCCGCGCAGTGGTGGTCGGCACCGAGGGCACCGACCTGCTCGTGTCCCCGCGCGAGACGGTGCCGCGCAGCGAGCTGGTCGGGTCCGGCGCCCGGGTGTCGGGATGACGACGCCCCGTCACGAGCCGCCGCTGCTGAACATCGCCAACGTCCTCACCGGCCTGCGCCTGATGCTGGTCCCGGTGTTCGTCGCGGCGCTGCTCGTCGACGGCGGCACCAGCACGACCTGGCGCCTCGCGGCGTTCGGTGTCTTCGCACTCGCCGCGATCACCGACCGGTTCGACGGCGAGCTGGCGCGCAGCCGCGGCCTGGTCACCGCGTTCGGCACGATCGCGGACCCGATGGCGGACAAGGCGCTCACGGGTGCCGCCCTGATCGGGCTCTCCGTGCTCGGGCTGGTCCCGTGGTGGGTCACGATCGTGATCATGGTGCGGGAGGTCGGCATCACCGTGCTGCGGTTCGTCGTGCTGAGCCGCGGCCTCATTCCCGCCAGCCGGGGCGGGAAGGCGAAGACGCTCGTCCAGACGTTCGCGATCGGGTTGTACCTGCTGCCGCTCGTCGAGCTCGTGGGCGCGGCGGCAGCCGTCGGTGCGGTGCGGTGGACCGCCATGGCGGCGGCGCTCGTCCTCACCGTCGTCACCGGGGTGGACTACGTGCGGCGGGCGGTGCGGCTGCGCGCGGCGGCGGCGGTCTCGGACAAGTCGGGGTGACAGGCCGTTGTTCGCCGTGGGCGGACGTGAACGGCCGAGGCACGCGACGGCGCCGCGCCGCCCGAGTCGGTACGGTGATCTCACCGGCGCTCGGAGTCGGCGGAGACCGAGTCGGCGGCCATCGAGTCGCCACAGATCGAGCCGGCGCGGAACGAGCCGGCGCAGAACGAGGAGGGTTCGCATGGCGGTGCTGATGCGGGAGGCGATCGGCGGCACCCTGCGGCGGGCCCGGACGGCGCGCAGGCGCACGTTGCGCGAGGTGTCCCGGCGGGCCCGGGTGAGCCTGGGCTATCTCTCAGAGGTCGAGCGGGGGCGCAAGGAGCCCTCCAGCGAGCTGCTGGCCGCGATCTGCGAGGCCCTCGACGTGGCGCTGCCCGACCTGCTCACCGGCGCCGCCGAGGCCATCGCGGAGTCGATCGCCGGCTCCCTGGGCGAGTCCGCCGCGCGCGGCCGCCCGGTCGGCCTGCGCCACTTGGACCTGCGCCTGGCGACCGGGACCGAGCCCCTCACCACGCCGGTGCCTGCTGCGGTGCCGTTTGCTCCAACGGGCCCGGCCCCGGCTCCCGCACCGGTCGGATCCCGACCCGGCACGGTCCGCGCGGCGGCCTGACCCCGGTCCGATCCCCGGGTTGCCCCGGTCGCGGCCTCGGGAAGATCCCCGATATCGTCGCCGCGCGGTGGAAGACCGGCCGGTCCGGTGCCACGATGGGGCTGGTCACCGAGGGCCGGCGGTTTCCCGTCGGCGGCGAGAGACGGCACCCGAAGTTAGGCGGAGAAGATGGCCAATCCGTTCGTGAAGGCCTGGAAGTACATGATGGCCCTGTTCTCGTCGAAGGTCGACGAGTACGCCGACCCCAAGGTGCAGATCCAGCAGGCGATCGAGGACGCTCAGCGTCAGCACCAGGCCCTGTCGCAGCAGGCTGCTGCCGTGATCGGCAACCAGCGCCAGTTGGAGATGAAGCTCAACCGCCAGTTGGGCGAGATCGAGAAGCTGCAGGCCTCGGCCCGGCAGGCGCTCGTACTCGCCGACCAGGCGCGGGCCGCGGGTGATGAGACCAAGGCGGGCCAGTACGAGCAGTCCGCGCAGGCGTTCGCCTCGCAGCTGGTCACCGGCGAGCAGTCCGTCGAGGACATGAAGACCCTCCACGACCAGGCCATTCAGGCAGCAGGCCAGGCCAAGAAGGCCGTCGAACGCAACTCGTTCATGCTCCAGCAGAAGATCGCCGAGCGGACCAAGCTGCTCAGCCAGCTGGAGCAGGCGAAGATGCAGGAGCAGGCCGCGAACTCGCTGCGCCAGATGAGCGAGCTCGCTGCCCCGGGCAACACACCGTCGCTTGAGGAGGTGCGCGACAAGATCGAACGCCGCTACGCCAACGCGATCGGCTCGGCCGAGCTGGCACAGAACTCCGTACAGGGCCGGATGCTCGAGGTGCAGGCCTCGGCGACGGACATGGCCGGGTCCAGCCGGTTGGAGCAGATTCGCGCGTCCATGCGCGGCACTCCGGTGGCGGGCGAGGTGGAAGCGGGCGCCCCGACGCCCGCCGCGGTCCCACAGATCAACACTCAGAAGCAGTCCGGCACGGCCTGACCTGACACCACCGACGCAGACGGCGTGAGCATCGGCGCGCCGTGTGCGTCGGCGACCCCTCCGTGTGCGGTGATGCGCCCCTAGTGTCGGGTGATGCTGTTTCCTTACGCCAGCTTGATGCATCATGGTGTTGGCTGGGTGGATGGATGTCACGTCGGGTCAACGCGGTGAGCTGCGGGCGCTGGTGAACAGTTCGGAGGTCGCTGCGTCGGTGGCGACCCGGGCGCGGATCGTGTTGTGGTGGGCCGAAGGCAGGGCGAAGG
>JAJAZD010000141.1 GCA_026785945.1 Pseudonocardia sp.
ACCGTGCCCACACCCGCCACCCCGAGCGATTCAGTCGCCGGCCTCGACCGCCACGCCTGCCGGAGCAGGCGTGGATCAACGAACCCGTTCTACAGCCAACCCAGTAAGAACAACTGTCTCAGTTGACTTGACAGCTACCGCGAGTGCCTTGCGGAAGAGGACCATGTCGTCGCGCGGCTCGTAGTAGTCGCGCACCCGTGCCTCCTCGTCGTAGCCGCATGACAGGTAGAAGGAACGGGCCCGCTCGACGCCGTCGCAGATCTCGTCCTCGTCAGCGCGCCGCCCCGATGAGGATGGGTGCCGCGAGGCGCCGCCGCCTCACCGCTCGGGTGTGCGCTTGCTCGTCGGGAACAGGCGAGTCCGGTCACGGAACCGTTGTTCCCGCCGTGCGGACGCCGCCGAAGGGGCGGAGGCTGTCTTCATGGGTTTCCTCGACAAGGCCAAGGATCTGTTGAACCAGCACGACGACAAGGTGGACCAGGCGCTCGACAAGGGTGGGGAGGCCGCCAAGGGCCGGTTCGTCGGCCACGAGGGTCACGTCGACACCGCCGTCGACCGCGCTCAGGCGATGACCGGCGCGGGCGACACCACACAGGCGCCCCCGGTGCAGGGCATGCCGGCCGAGGAGCAGCAGCTCGAGCCGACGCCGGTCGAGCCGGTCGCGGCCCGCCCCTTCGACGACCAGCAGGTCGGGGACCAGCCGGGCGACGCGCGGCCCTTCGACCAGCGATAGTCACGAGGACGGCCGGGGCGGGCGATGCCCCTCGACCGTCCCGGCCGTTCGTCAGCCGGTCGTGGGGGGCAGGTCCAGCAGGATGTCCATCTCCGCCACGGTCGTGGCGGGGTCGCGGTGGCGGATCACCACCGCGCCCGCGTCCCGGGCGCCGCGGACGTTCGCCGCCGCGTCGTCGACCACGACACAGTCCTCGACGCCGAGCCCGAGCCGCGCGGCCACCCTCCGGAACACCTCCGGATCGGGTTTGCGCACCCCGAGCGCCGATCCGAGCGCCATGACGTCGAACAGGCCCGCGTACCCGTCCGGCACGGTGTGCGCGTCGGTCAGCAAAGCCGTCGACACCCCACGCGCCCGCGCCCGCCTGACGGCGTCGAGCAGGTCCGGGCCGTCGGTGAGCACTCCGCCGTAGTCGACGATCAGCCCGCGCAACGGCACCCCCGGCACGCTACCCGGGCGCTTCCTCGGCGACCGCCGCGAGCACCGCCAGCAGGTAGCCGCGGATGATCTCGTGGTGTTCCGGTGGAGGGTGTGGCAGGCGCTCCCGGAACGCCGTCGCCACCTGCGCGAACGCGGCGGTCAGGCGCCCCCTGCCCTGCACGGTGAGCGACAGGTGCACGACCCGGCGGTCGGCTGCGTCGCGCACCCGCGCGAGGTCGCCCGTTGCCTCCAGCGCGTCGACGACGGGCGTGAGCGTGGCGGGCGTGACTCCGAGGTGGGCGGCGAGCTCCCGATGGGAGACCGCGTCGGCATGCCCCAGGACGCCGAGCACCCCCATCGACGTGGACGTCAGGCCGTGGGCCGCCGCGCAGCGCTGGTGGTACCGGCTCAGCGACCGGCCCGTCCACGGCAGCAGCTTGCTCAGCGGCATCAACGCGGGGTCGGGCTCGAACCACCCAGCCTCGAACGACCCGGTAGTCATTCCCCTATCGTACGTCGACACAAGAATCGTCACCGTACCGTTCGGCGCCTGACGGCTTCGTCCATGCCCCCGGCGATCGCACCGGAACACACGCTTCCCGACATGACGACCGCGCTGGCCACGACGATCCCGGCTCCCGCCCCCGTGGCGCCGCCCGAGGCCCGGTTGCGCCGCATGCGGTACGAGCCCGTGCCCGGGGGCCGAGCCGGGCCGCCACGGAGTCGGGCCCTGCCGGTACCGCCCCCACCGGTCACCGACCACCGGGACCGCGACGCCGTCCACGCGGCGCTGGCCGGGGTCGTCCGGCTCGCACTGGAAGTGTTCGACGGCAGGCGACCCGCCGGCCACCTGACCCGCCACTTCCACGCGGCCCCGCTGCGCTACTGGTCCGTCGCGACGAACCAGCGCCGCACGCAGCGACGGGCGCGCACGCCCGCACGGGTTCACCGGATCGTGCTCTGCCTGCCCGGTGTGGATGCTGCGGAGCTGGCTGCGGTGTGCGCCATCGACGGGCGCTTCCGCGCGCTCGCGGCGCGGTTCGAACGGCGCGGCCCCGCCGGTCAGTGGCGATGCACCGCCGTACGACTCGGGTGAGCGCGGTGACGCATAGCGCCGAGGTCGGCCGCCTGGCACGGGCTGGCCGGAGAACAGCTGCGGCGGGCCGCGAGCCGGGGAGGATCAGCGGCCGTTCTCATCCTGGATCTCGACCACTTCAAGCTGATCAACGACGGACACGGCCACCTCGCCGGCGACCTGGTGCTCCAGGCCGTGGCCGCGACGCTGCGGACCGAGGTGCGCGTCCAGTACCTCGTGGGGCGGTTCGGTGGCGAGGAGTTCGTGGTGTTCCTGCCGTGGGCAGAGGCGTCCGGCCACGGGTACACCGAGCTGCTACGGATCGCCGAACGGATCCGGCGGCGGGTGGCGGAGCTCGGCGTGGAGATCCCGACCTCCGACGGTCCGCTGACGATCCACGACGTCTCGTGTCCATCGGCGGAGCCACGTTCCCCGAGGACGCCGACCACCTCCTGGACCTCGTGGAGATCGCCGACACCGCGCTCTACAAGGCCGAACGCAACGGCCGCGACGCCGTGCGCATGGGTGTCCCCTCCTGACCGCCTCCGGACCCCCGCACGTCCGGAACCACCACCGCCGGCGACGCGGTCAGGTCACGGGCGCGCCGCCGTCGGCGATCCGTGGCACTGCTTGTACTTGCGGCCTGAACCGCACGGGCACGGACGGTTGCGGGAGGGCTCGGTCGCCCCCCCGGCCGTCGTGTCCCCCTGGCCCCCGTCGCCTGCGCCGGGGCGGGCGCGGGTCGGGGTGCCGTCCTCGGCCGGACCGCTGTAGCGCAGGTCGGACGGACGTGTTCCACGGAACGCTGACGGGAGCACGCTCGTGGTCTCCACGGCGGCATGCCGGCCACCGGACGTCGCCGGACGCGCCGCGGCCTGCGCAGGACCACCGGGCACCGCCGGAGTGGCGGCGCTGTTCTGCGCGAGCGCCGCAGCCGGCTGACGCGGATGCGCATGCGCATGCGGCACAGCCTGGGCCGCCTGCGCCGGAGGCGCCGCCTGGACCGCCTGCGCCGGTTGGGCCGGAGACGCCGCCTGGGCCGAAGGTGCGGGCTGGGCCGAAGGCGCCGACTGGGCAGGTTTCGGTGCCTCTGCGGGCTGAGCGGGCTGGGCCGCCTGCACCTTGACGTTGAACAGATGCCCGACCGTCTCCTCCTTGATGCCCTCCAGCATCGCGGCGAACATGTCGTAGCCCTCGCGCTGGTACTCGATCAGCGGGTCGCGCTGGGCCATCGCGCGCAGCCCGATGCCCTCCTTGAGGTAGTCCATCTCGTAGAGGTGCTCGCGCCACTTGCGGTCCATGACCTGCAACAGGACCTGCCGCTCAAGCTCCCGCATGCCGCCCTGGGCCCCGATGATCTCGTCGATCTCCGCCTCGCGACGGACGTACGCCGCGCGGGCGTCGGCGAGGATGGCGACGGAGAGGGATTCGGCGCTGAGCTCCCCCTTCTCGTCGGGCTCGTCGCCATCCGCGTCGCCGGCGACGTCCTGCCAGCGGACCCCGACGGGGTAGAGGGTGCCGAGCGCGGTCCAGAGCTTGTCGAGGTCCCAGTCCTCCGCGTAGCCCTCGGAGGTGGCGCCGACGACGTAGGCCCCTACCACGTCCTCGAGCATGTTCTCGATCTGTTCCTGGATGTTCTCCCCGGCGAGTACCCGGCGCCGCTCGTCGTAGATGACGGTGCGCTGCTTGTTGAGCACCTCGTCGTACTTGAGGACGTTCTTGCGGATCTCGAAGTTCTGCTGCTCGACCTGCGTCTGCGCGCTGCGGATGGCCTTCGTGACCATGCCGGCCTCGATCGGCACGTCGTCGGGCAGCTTGAAGCGGTTCATGATCGCTTCGACGGCCTGGCCGTTGAACCGGCGCATGAGCTCGTCGCCCAACGACAGATAGAACCGCGACTCGCCCTGGTCGCCCTGGCGGCCCGACCGGCCACGCAGCTGGTTGTCGATGCGCCGCGACTCGTGGCGCTCGGTGCCCAGGACGTAGAGCCCTCCGGCCTCCTTGACCTCCTCGGCCTCGGCCGAGACCTGCTTCTTCATCGAGTCGAGCACGGCGTCCCACGCCGCCTCGTACTCCTCGCGGGTCTCGACCGGATCCAGACCACGCCGACGCAGCTCCAGGTCGGCGAGGAAATCGGGGTTGCCCCCCAGCACGATGTCGGTGCCGCGACCGGCCATGTTGGTGGCCACGGTGACCGCTCCCGCGTGCCCGGCCTGGGCGATGATCGCCGCCTCGCGCTCGTGCTGCTTCGCGTTGAGCACCTCGTGCGGCACCTGCAGCGCCTTCAGCTGCTGGGACAGGTACTCGGACTTCTCGACGCTCGTCGTGCCGACCAGCACCGGCTGGCCGACCCCGTGCTTCTCGGCGATGTCGGCCGCGACGGCGGCGAACTTCGCCTCCTCGGTCTTGTAGATCAGGTCGGGCTGGTCCTTGCGGATCATGTCCTTGTTGGTCGGGATCGGGACGACGCCCAGCTTGTAGATCTGGGAGAGCTCCGCCGCTTCGGTCTGGGCGGTGCCGGTCATCCCGGAGAGCTTCTCGTAGAGCCGGAAGTAGTTCTGCAGGGTGATGGTGGCCAGTGTCTGGTTCTCCGCCTGGACCTCCACCCCCTCCTTGGCCTCGATGGCCTGGTGCATGCCCTCGTTGTAGCGGCGTCCGGCCAGCACGCGGCCGGTGAACTCGTCGACGATGAGCACCTGCCCGTCGCGGACGATGTAGTCCTTGTCCTTCTTGAACAGCTCCTTGACCTTCAGGGCGTTGTTCAGATAGCCGACCAGCGGGGTGTTGGCGGCCTCGTAGAGGTTGTCGATGCCGAGCTGGTCCTCGACGAGCGACACACCCTCCTCGGTGACTCCGACGGTGCGCTTGCGCTCGTCGACCTCGTAATGGAGGTCCTTCTTCAGCATCGGCGCCATGCGCGCGAACTCCTGGTACCACCGGGCACTCTGCTCGGCCGGACCCGAGATGATCAGAGGGGTTCGGGCCTCGTCGATGAGGATGGAGTCGGCCTCGTCGACCACGGCGAAGTGGTGCCCGCGCTGCACCATGTCCGAGGAGTTCCACGCCATGTTGTCGCGCAGGTAGTCGAACCCGAACTCGTTGTTGGTGCCGTAGGTGATGTCGGCGGCGTACTGCCCGCGGCGGATCAGAGGCGCCATCTCCGAGAGGATCACCCCGACCGACATGCCCAGGAAGCGGTGGATGCGTCCCATGTTCTCCGCATCGCGCTTGGCCAGGTAGTCGTTCACCGTGATCAGGTGGACGCCCTGACCGGCGATCGCGTTGAGGTACGCGGGGAGCACCGAGGTGAGAGTCTTGCCCTCACCGGTCTTCATCTCGGCGATGTTGCCCAGGTGCAGCGCCGCGCCACCCATCAGCTGCACAGAGAAGTGACGCTGACCGATGGTCCGCACCGCCGCCTCGCGGACCACGGCGAACGCGTCGGGCAGCAGCTCGTCGAGCGTCTCACCGTCCTTGAAACGTTCGCGGAACTCCTCGGTCTTCGCACGGAGCTCGGCGTCGGTCAGCACCTGGACGTCCGCCTCGAGCGTGTCGATGTGCTCGGCGATGCGGCTCAGTCGCTTTACCAGCCTCGTCTCGCCGGCTCGGAGCAGGCGGTTCAACAGCGGCACGGGTCGACCTCATTCACTCATCACTCGGTCCTCGACACAGCACACCGACGCCCGGCACGCTGCCCGGCCCCAGCCTAGCGAAAGGCTGGGTCCGGTTCGTACAACGCCGACGGGGCGGCCCGCGTTCCGGTCAGGAACAGGGACCGCCCGGTATCGGAGGGGGTCGACAGTGAGATCGACAGGGAGATCGACGGAGTGGTCGGCGCGGTCGACGGGCCGGCCGGGACGGTGTGCGGTCAGTGGGTCAGCTGGATGACTCCGTAGTCGTAGCCCTTGCGCCGGTAGACGACACAGGGTTCGCCGCTGCCGGCGTCGGCGAACAGGTAGAAGTCGTGCCCGACGAGCTCCATGCGCGAGAGCGCGTCGTCGATGCTCATGGGGTCGGCGGTGTGGACCTTGCGCCGTACGACGCGACCCGGAGTGGGGTGCTCGTCGTCGTCGAGATGGCCGTCGGCGGCCGGAAGGTGGTCGTCGTGGTCGTGACCGCGAGGGTGCGGCACCCGCGCACGGCCCGAGGCGGTCTCGGTGTCCGTCCCGGTGCCGACCCCTGAGCCATTGACCCCTGAACCGTTGACTCCCGAGCCGTTGACTCCCGAGCCGAGCGCGTCGACGGGCGGTAGCTCGTCGAGGAGCGCGGTGGCGGTGCCGGCCCGACCGACCAGTACCCCGGTGCGGCGGCCGGTGATCCGGCGACGGTCGTGCGAGCGGCGCAGGCGCCCTTCCAGCTTGGCCACCGCCGCGTCCAGGGCGGCGTAGAAGTCCTGCGCACAGGCCTCCGCCCGGGCGACGGGCCCGCAGCCGCGGCCGGTGATCTCGACGCGCTGGCAGCTCTTGAGCTGACGCCGGTTCCGCTCGTGGAAGAGTTCCACTTCCATGCCGACGATCTTGTGGTCGTAGCGTTCCAGGCGAGCGATCTTCTCGGCGATGTGCTCCCGGAAATGCTCGGGTACTTCGACGTTACGGCCGGTGACAACGATCTCCACGCAGACTTCCCTCGCTCTCAGCGTCGGGTTGGCGTTCCGGCCCGGGAATGGTCCCGGGCGCTCGATCGGAGCTTCCTCCTGATGTGGGCCCTATCACACGGGGCACGGTGGGATGTCGAGCACGGTAACCGCCATCACGGTTCGGCAACAGCCCTGACCGCTCGGTAACCCCTACCTGGGTGGATGCGCCGAACGACATTCTCGCGACGTCCCCCGGGGGGTACGATTTGGCTCCGAATTCATGATCATGTGGCGTCGCGTCGCACAGTACGATCGCGATGTCGGCCCGTACCCCGGCGCCGGCGAGCGCCGCGCGGCACGCCCGCAGCGTGGCGCCGGTGGTGACGACGTCGTCCACCAGGACGACGCGCGTGCCCGGCGGCGGAAGCCCGCGCGGGCGGATCCGTAACCGACCGTGCAGGTTGGCGACCCGCTGGCCGGCATCGAGCCCGACGGAGTCGCGGGCCGCCCGGGTGAGCCGCAGCGCGCGGGCCACCCGCACGTCCCCGCGCCCGGCCGCCAGCACGCGACACAGCCGGGCGACGTGGTCGCCGCCCCGGGCCCGTGCCGCGGCGGGACGGGACGGAGCGGGCACCAGCC
>JAJAZD010000142.1 GCA_026785945.1 Pseudonocardia sp.
CCGCCGCCGCGCGCGGGCACCGGGTGACGCTGTGTGAGCGCGCACCGCGGACGGGAGGGCAGGTCCGCGTGGCCGCGTCGGCGCCGGGCAAGGCCGAGTTCGGGAACCCGACACGCGACCTGCTCGCCGAGTGTCGGCGGCGCGGCGTCGAGATCCGGACCGGGGTGGAGGTGGCGCCCGCCACGGTGGACGTGATCGGCCCCGACGTGGTCGTGCTCGCCACCGGATCCCGGCCGACGGGACCGGCGTGGGCACCCGTACCCCGACTCGCGCACACGCAGACCCCGACTCGCGGGGGGTCGGCCTACGACTGGGTGGTCTGCACCCCCGAGGACGGTCTGTGGCATGCGCTGGCCGGGACCGGGGTCGCCGTGCACCGGATCGGCGACCGCCTGGCCCCTTGCCGCGCCCACGCCGCGATCTCCGAGGGCGAAAGGGTGGCGGTCGCGCTGTGAACGTCCTGCGGCTGGGCGAGCGGACCTGGACCGAGCTCGACGGACCCGCCCCGCGCACGGTGGTCGTCCCCGTCGGAGCGCTCGAACAGCACGGCCCGCACCTTCCCCTGGACACCGACGCGCGCATCGCGGCGGCCGTCGCCCGCCGGGCCGCCGACGACGATCCGGCGCTGTTGCTCGCGCCGCCCCTGGCCTACGGCGCGTCGGGCGAGCACGAGGGCTTCCCGGGGACGCTGTCGATCGGGCACGCGGCGCTCCGCGCGCTGCTGGTGGAGCTGGGTCGCTCGGCGGGGATGTGGGCGTCGCGGCTGCTGTTCGTCAACGGCCACGGCGGCAACCTGCCGACCGTCCCCGAGGCCGTCGCGCAGCTGCGCTACGAGGGCCGTGACGTCGCGTGGTTCGGCTGCACCGTCCCCCGCGGGGACGCCCACGCGGGCCGCACCGAGACCTCGATCCTGCTCGCCCTCGACCCCGATCTGGTCAGGACGGACGCGCTGGCGACCGGCAACACGACACCTCTGGTGGAGCTGCTCCCTATCCTGACCAGCGGTGGAGTGGCCGCGGCAAGCACGAACGGCGTGCTCGGCGACCCCCGGGCCGCCACGCCCGAGGAGGGCTCGAGGCTCCTGGCGGAGATGGTCGCGTCCCTGCGTGAACGCCTGGGCCGGTGGAAACCCGACGAGCGCGGCCGCCTCACCTGATCAGGTCGCCGGGGCTCGGCTCGGCACGGGCCAGGAGCAGGGGCACGAGCTGTTCCTCCGCCGAGAGCGAGCCGTGCTGCCCGGGCAGTACGGAGATGTGCGGCTCCGCCGCGGACCGGATGACGGCGGCCGTCCCGCGTGCCGCCACCACGACATCGCCGAGCCGGTCGGCGAACCGTGCGCCCATCGGACCGAACCAGCCCTCGGCCACAGCCTGCTCGCCCGGCACCACCCAAGCCGCGTCACCGAGCACCTCCCGCCAGGTCGCGAGCACGTCGGCGGCGGCGCCGGGGTGGGCGTGAACGTGGCGTGACCGGGGGTCGCCGCCGAGCAGCAGCACGTCGCGGAGCAGGTCGGGATCGGTGTCGGCGTCGAAGCGGCGGTCGACGGCCACCATGCCGTGGTCGCCGGTGACCGCCAGCAGGGCATCGGAAGGCAGGTGCTCCGCGATCAGCGACGCCAGCCGGTCCACCTGCGCGAGCTGGAGACGCCACGGCAACGAGCCCGGGCCGTGGAGGTGACCCATCGCGTCGAGGTCTGCGTGGTACCCGTAGCAGAGGCGGCGTCCCGGGCCGGTCAGCGCGGTGATCATCGCAGCGGCGAGGTCGCCCAACGCGTGCGTGCCGCGGAACCGCCCGCCGCGCAGCGTGGCGCGCGTCAGGCCCGAGCCACGGAACGCCCACTGCGACACCACAGCCACCTCGACGCCGGCCGCCGCGGCCTGCTGCAGGACGGTCGGCATCTGCTGGACCTCTTCGGGAGGATGCAGCTCCCGCAGGTCGACGGCCTCGTCGGTGCCGTGCGAGGTCCAGTGCAGGGCGTCGATCACCTCGTTCTCGGCCACCCGGAACGAGGTGCCGAGCATCCCGTGCGCGCCCGGCGGCAGCCCGGTGCCCAGTGACGCCAGGCTGACGGCGGTGCTGGACGGGAACCCGACGGTCAGCGGTCCCGCGTCGGGCAGGCTCGACAGGAAGGGGGCGTCGGCAGCGTGGGCGCGTAGCAGTTCGGTGCCCAGCCCGTCGACGAGCAGCAGCGCAGCGGCCCGCACCGGCTCGACGACCAGCGCCGGGGCCGGCCCCGCCACCCCGAGCGCGGCGAGCAGGGCGGGCAGCACCTCGGCGAGCGAACGGCGGCCGTACTCGGGCAGTACCGGGCTGGTCACGGTGGCAGCGTTGCAGGTGCCGGGCCGCCCCGCCGAGTTCGGGTTGACCGCCGGATCGAGGACATGATCGTCGCGTGCGGTGCGGGAGCTGCACCGGGAGGCTGTTGCCGAATGGTGGTTGGCGGTCGAGCAGAGGATGCGGTTCAGCTGAACCGTCCCAGGGGTTTCTCGCTGGTTGTGGGTGGGCCGGCCCGGAGGGCGGGCCCACCGCAGACGGCGATCATGCAGGTGAACGTCCGGAACCACCCGGTCTCGACCAGGTAGGTCCGAAGGGGACGCTCGTGACACCGTGGACGGTCGTCTAGAGCGCCGCGAGCACCCCGTCGGTGAACACGGGCCACGCCCGGATCGCCCAGTCGTCGAAGTCGCGGTCGGTCAGCACCACGCACGCCGCGCCGGCGTCCGGGTCGACCCAGAGGAACGTGCCGGACTGCCCGAAGTGCCCGAACGTGCGTGGTGAGCTCCGCGCGCCCGTCCAGTGCGGGGACTTGCCGTCGCGGATCTCCACCCCGAGGCCCCAGTCGTTGGGCCGCTGCCGTCCGTAGCCGGGCAGGATCCCGTCGAGCCCGGGGAACGCGACCGTGACCGCTGCGGCGAGGGTGTCCCCGTGCACCAGCGTGGGGGCCTGCAGCTCGGTGACGAACCTCGTGAGGTCCGCGGCCGTCGAGACGGCGTCCGCGGCCGGTGAGCCCACCAGCCGGGTCGCGGCCATGCCGAGGGGCTCGCAGACGGCCTCGTGCAGGTAGTCGGCGAACGGGATGCCGGCGGCTGCGGCGATCGTGTCACCCAACAGGGCGAACCCGGCGTTGGAGTAGATGCGGCGGCTGCCGGGTGCGGCCTGCACGACCCGGCCGTCGAACGACAGCCCGGAGACGTGCGCGGCGAGGTGGCGCACCGTCGAGCCGTGGGGCCCGGCCGGGGTGTCCCAGTCGACCGCGCCCTCCTCGACGGCGATCAGCGTCGCGTAGGCCGTCAGGGGCTTGGTGACCGACGCGAGCGGATGGACGCGATCCTGATCGCCGATGCTCGCGAGGACCGTGCCGTCCCTGCCTACGACGGCCGCGGCGACGTGCTCCACCGGCCAGTCGAGGGCGGTCCCCACCGCGTGTCGCAGGTCAGGCATCGCCGTAGACCGGGATCGCGGCTCCGCTGATCGGAGCGGCGTCCGGGCTGCAGAGGAAGGCGATGACCTTCGCGATCGCCGCCGGTGCGACGGCACGCGCCGCCAGGCCGTCGGACATCCAGGCGCGGTTGGCCGGGGTGTCGATCACCGAGGGCAGCACGGCGTTGACGCGGATCCGCTGCCCCCGCAGCTCCTCGGCCAGCAGTTGGGTGAGGCGGACGACCGCGGCCTTGCTGGTGGCGTGAGCCAGCGGCGCGGGCCCGCCGACCGCCGTCTTCGACCCGACGGTGACGATGGCGCCGCCGCCCTGTGCCGCGAACCTCGGGGCCGCGGCCTGGGCCGTCCACAGTGCGGAGCCGAAGTTGGAGCGCCACAGACCGTCGAGGGTGTGCTCGTCGATGTCGGCGAGCGCACCCGGGGTGAACCCGCCCGCCAGTCCGACCAGTGCGGTGGCCGTCACCGGCAGTGCGTCGACGGCCTCGAACGCCGTCCTCACGGCGGCGCGGCTCGACAGGTCGACCGCCACGGCGTGCACGCCGTCCTGCGCTCCGAGCGCGTCGATCCGCTCCCCGGGCCGATCCAGTGCGACCACCGGACGTCCGGCCGCGAGGAACTCGGAGACGACGGCGTGCCCGAGAGCACCGGCCGCACCCGTCACGATCACTGCTGCAGGCATGGGGACATCTTGCTCGTCGGGGACGACGACGGCACCACCGCCATACGGAGGTCGACGAGCAGAGGTCGACGAGCCTCAGTTGGCGGTCGCGGCCCGCGCACGACGCAGGAGGAGCTGGAGGAGGTTGAGCACCAACTGCTTCATGGACTCGCGGTCGCGCGCGTCGACCGCGACCACCGGGACGTGCGGGTCGACGTTCGCCGACTCACGCACCTGCTCCAGACCCAGGTTGCTGCGGCCCTCGAACTGGTTGACCGCGACGACGAACGGCAGGCCGATCTTCTCGAAGTAGTCCAGCGCGACGAAGCAGTCGCCGATGCGGTCGGTGTCGACCAGCACCAGCCCACCCAGGGCCCCGTCCATCAGGTCGGCCCACATGAAGCCGAACCGGTCCTGACCCGGTGTGCCGAACATGTAGAGCACGATGCTGGCGTCGATGGTGACGCGACCGAAGTCGAAGGCGACGGTGGTGGTCGTCTTCTGGTCGCGCTGGCCGCGGTCGTCGATCCCGACCGAGGCGGTGGTCATGGCCCCTTCGGTGGTCAGCGGGTCGATCTCGGACAGGGCGCCGATGGCCGTCGTCTTGCCGACCCCGAAACCACCGGAGACAATGATCTTGACAGGGATCGGGGTACGCCCGGCACCGTTCGGCGCATCACCGTTCATGGTGCTCATCGGGCGATCTTGCGACGCTGCTCCGTAGGACGTGTCAGAGTGCAGCGACACCCTGCATCAACCTTTCGATGAACTCGACGTCGTCAGCGGCGTGCCGTGGCGGGGGCGTGCCGGCTTCGAGCCTGCCGTCGGAGACGAGGTCGGCCACCAGCACCCGCGCCACCCCGATCGGGATCCGCAGGTGGGCGGAGACCTCGGCCACCGACTGCATGTGCTCGCAGAGCCGCAGGATCCCGGCGATCTCGAAGGACGCCTTCACGGTCCGACCGTAGGAGGACGTGATGACGAGTGTCTCCCACGGCAGGTCGGTCCCGCCGCGAGCCCGGCCGCCGGTCATGACGTAGGGCCGCACCTCGAGGCCGTCGTTCGCTTCCGGCGAGGCCGCGCCGGCGCGCGCGGCACGGGAATGCCCGGTGGGATGGGAGCCCGTGCCGTTCACACCCGGGTCGGTCGGGTAGGGCACGGCGAGGAAGGGACGGATGAGGACATCATCGTCGGACGGCTCCTTCGGTGATGGGCTCATCGCATCATGTTCGTCTTCAGCTCGATGATCAGTTCCGGGGTCAGCAGCGACCCGACGCGCTGGACGAGCATCGCGGTCTCGTAGCCGACGAGGCCGAGATCGGACCCCGGCTCGGTGACGATCCCCAGGCACGAGCCGTCCCGGATCGCGGAGACGAGCAGGTACCCGGAGCCGAACTCGGTGATCACCTGCTGCAGCGCACCCTTCTTCAGCAGGCGTGACGCGCTCACGGCCAGGCTGGTCATGCCCGAGATGATCGCCGCGAGCTTGTCGGACTCGGCGCGGTGCAGCGGCGCGGATATTGCGATGAGCAGGCCGTCGGAGGAGACCCCGACCGCCCGTTCCACGCCGGACGTCGCGGCGACGAAGTTCTCCAGCAGCCAGTTGACGTCGCGTGCGCTCGTGCTCAAGGTCTGGTCATCGACAGTGCTCACGAGGTACCTCCTGATCCGTCGGGACGGCCCCGTTCATCACGGGAGCGCTGGTCGGGCAGCCGGTGTGGAGGCGCGACCGGCTCCGAGCCGATGTCGTAGGCGCGTCCGTCCTCGACCCCGTTGATGAGTGCGCTCAACCGACCGCGCACCTGCTCCGGATCGGGGGCCGCGAACGCAGGCCCCGATCCGGCACCCGGCCCGAGGTCGGGCAACTGTGCGCCCCGCACCCGCCGAGGGATGTCCGCCCCCCGGACCGTCTCGGCGCCACGGGGCTGCTCCTGGGACGGCTGGGCGGGCGGCGGCGTGAACAGCGGCGCCGGGGACTGGAGCGAGCCTCTGGGCCCGAAGCCGGTGGAGGCGGGTGCCGCCGGAAGCGGCAGACCGGTGGAACGTGTCTCGACGCCGCGGTGGACCGGCGCGGCCGCCCCGACGGGCATGAGCGTCGCGGGCCTGGGCCGCGACTCCACGGCGACCCGTCCGACGACGGCAGCGCCGGCCCCGGCACCTCGTCGGGCGCTCGCCTCGGACCAGGTCCCGGACCACGGGGCCGCCGCCAGGGCTTCGGTGTTCGATCCGACGCCGGCGGGTTCGACGACCGCGAGCAGCCCGGGCGGCAGGACGACCGTGGCGGTGATCCCGCGGCCGGCGGACGGTTCGAGGACGACGGAGATGTCGCGGCGGGCCCTGAGGCACCCGACGACGTAGAGCCCCAGCACGTTCGAGGTGGCCCGCTCCTCGGCGGCCCGCCCGATCCTGGAGTTCGCCTGGCGGAGCTCGGGTTCGGTCATCCCGACTCCCTGGTCGATGACGCGGATCCGGTAGCCGTCGATCGTCTCCTGTCCGACGACGGTGACGCGGGTCGACGGCGGGGAGAAGTGGGTGGCGTTCTCCATCAGCTCAGCGAGGAGGTGCACGACGTCGGCGACCGCGGTGCCGGCGATCGCTGCCTCCTCCACGTAGTGCACGTCGACCCGGACGTAGTCCTCGATCTCCGAAAGGGCGGCCCGCACGACGTCGGTCACCGGAACCGGGCGCGACCAGGTGCGGATCTGGGCGGCACCGGCGAGGACGAGCATGCTCTCGGCGTTGCGCCGGACGCGGGTCGTGGCGTGGTCGAGTTGGAAGAGCTTGTCGAGCACCTGGCCGTCGCGCTCCTGCGACTCGAGCTCGCTGATGTAGCCGAGCGTCCGCTTGAGCAGGCTCTGGTTGCGCCGTCCCAGGTTGACGAGCATGTCGGCCGACTCGCGTTCGGCGCGGTGCTGGTCCAGAGCCAACTCGACCGCCCGGGACTGCATGGTCGTCAGCGCGGCCGCGAGATCCCACAGCTCGTCGTGGGTCGGCACCTCGACGGGGAGCAGCGTCGGGGCGGCGGCGTCGCCGGGCAGTCCCTTGATCGCCCCGATCGTCTCCGGGAGAGTCTCGTGGGCCACCCGGTACGCCGCGCGGGTGAGGTTCCGGATGGGCGACACGATGCGCGCCACCACGAAGGCCAGCGCGAGAAGCACCAGGATGAGTGCGGCCAGACCGGCGGCCAGCAGGACGCCCACCCGGGCCTCGACGTTCGCGTTCTCGGTCGCGATGCGGTTGTCCAGCACGGCCTCACTGCGAGCGACGATCACGTCGATGCGGTCGTCGATCGGCCGGTCCATGCCACGAACCGCACGGTCGGCCACCCGCGGCTCGAGCGCGCCGCCGGCCACGAACGGCACGAGCGCCGCGTCGTAGGCGCGGTTGAGCGCGTCGTACTCCAGGCGGAAGCCGCTCAGCTCGTTCGCGATGGCCTCGTCGTTGTTGGTCTCGGCCAACTCGGTGCTCAGCCGCTCGACCGTGGCGATCTGGTCGCGGAACTGACCCGAGTACTTCTCGAGGTCCTCCGGGACGAAGCCCCGGAGCAGGATGTTCTTCCACTCCTGCACCTGCAGCTTGAACTCGACCTTGATCTGCTGGGCCTGCAGACCGCTGCTCTGGGTGTTCGAGCTGAGGAGCTCCTCGTAGTTGCGGGCCACCGTCCGCAGGTCGGAGTACACCAACCCGGACACCGACAGCAGGACCGTGATCATCGCCAACATCACGAGCCCGAGCTTGACCCCGATCGAGTACCGGCTGCGCCCGCGTGCCGCGACCGGACCGCCGGTGGGCAGGACCGGACGGAGGCGATGACGGCTCGCCGCCGTCTCCCGCGTCGTCACGCCGAGCTCTTCCGGGTCCGCAGCAGCTCCGCCAGCTCGGCGGCCACCTCGGGTCGAGGTCCGGGTCCAGGATCGGACGGGTCCACCACCGGCGTCGGGATCGGCCCGGGTGGCACCGTGGATTCCTGCTCGAGGGACACCTGCTGCACCAGCTCGACAACCGGGCCGGTGCCGTCGTGGAAGATCCGCACGGCCCAGGAATGATCGGGGCCCGCGGAGAGCAGCAGCTCACCGCCACCGGAACGCTGCACCACGGCCAGCAACGCCGTCGCCGCCGGGACGAGCAGCCCGTCCGGGTCGACCGCGTCGTGGCCACCCCGAAGCGGTGAGGCGAGGAACTCCTCGAGCGAGCGGGCCGTGTCTGCCGCGGCGGAGACGCGCGACATCGCGGTGTCGCGCGTCTTGATGCGAGAGGATCGATCGTGAGGGAGCACTGTCAGGGGCACTGTCGACCTTCCGTGACATTGTCGAGCCCGCCAGGAATCGATCCAACTCGTGCCGTGGCGAGCGGTCCAAGTCGACGGAGACCACCGATCGGACGAACAAGCCTGAAGAACTTGTAACGGTGGGTGAGAAAACTAACGATATCTACAGATCAGCGACGTAACATTGCCGGGCCCATCGGATCTGCGAGACGTAGGGCGGACGCCGTGAGCGGCATTCCAGAGGCATACGAACGGTAACGGCTGTGGGTCCGAGCGTGCCGCGGCGCCGCCTCAGCCTCGGACCCGGCTCGACTCGCCCGCCCATTCGCGCTCGCGCAGCTCGAACTTCTGGACCTTGCCGGTGGAGGTCTTGGGGAGCGCCTCGACGATCTCCACGGCCTTGGGTGCCTTGTACCGGGCGATCTTCGATCGGACGTGGCTGATGATCTCCTCCGGTGTCGCCGCCTCCCCGTCGACGAGCACCACGAACGCCTTCGGTCGCTCCCCCCACTGCTCGTCGGGCACGCCGACGACGGCCGCCTCTAGTACGGCGGGGTGGGACACGACGGCCTGCTCGACCTCGATCGTCGAGATGTTCTCCCCGCCCGACACCACGACGTCCTTGGCGCGGTCGCGCAGCTCCACGTAGCCGTCCGGGTGCATGACGCCGAGATCGCCGGAGTGGAACCAGCCGCCGGCGAACGCCGCCTCCGTCGCGGCCGGGTCGTCGTAGTAGCCCAGCATCACGTTGTTCCCGCGCATGACGACCTCGCCCATGGTCACGCCGTCGGCGGGCACGTCGGCCATGTCGGGATCGACCACGCGCAACCGTTCGGCGCAGACCATCCCGACCCCCTGCCGCGCCTGCCGCGTCGCCCGCTGGTCGGGTTCGAGCGCGTCCCATTCCCGCTGGTACTGGTTCACCGAGTACGGCCCGTAGGTCTCGGTGAGCCCGTAGACGTGCACGATGCGGAAACCCATCCGCTCCGCCTGCCCGATCGTCGTCGGCGACGGCGGCGCACCCGCGGTGGTGATCGTGATCCGGCGCTCCAGCGGGACGGCCTCCGGAGCCCGCACGATCGTCGTGACGACGGTGGGCGCGCCGTTGAGGTGGGTCACTCCGTGCTCGGAGATCAGGCCCCAGATGACGTCGCCGCGCACCTCGCGCAGGCAGACGTGCGTGCCGCCGATCGCCGTGACGGCCCAGGGGGTGCACCAGCCGTTGCAGTGGAACATCGGCAGCGTCCACAGGTACACGCTGTCGAACGTGTGCCCCGAGTGAAGGACCTCGCCGAAGGAGTTGAGGTACGCGCCGCGGTGGGAGTACTGCACTCCCTTGGGGCGGCCCGTGGTCCCGGACGTGTAGTTGATCGAGATGCAGGACGTCTCGTCCGCGACGGTCCAGGCGAGCGGCTCGTCCGTGCCGCGGGCCAGCAGGTCGTCGTAGGTGACGCCACTCCCGGTGCCGTCGCCGGGCGCCATCGGGTCGACCACCGTGATGATCTCCTCGACGGTCTTGAGCTCCGCCGCCACCGGTGCGACCGTCGGGTGCAGTGCCGCGTCCACGACGAGCACCTTCGCGCCCGAGTGGTCGAGGATCGCCCGCACCTCCTCGGTCGCGAGTCGCGTGTTGACGGCGACGAGAACGGCGCCGGCCAGCGGCACCGCGAAGTGCGCGACGAGCATCTCGGGGACGTTGGGCAGCAGGTAGGCCACCCGGTCGCCGGGCCGCACGCCGGAGCCGCGCAAGGCGTGGGCCACCCGGGTGACCTCGGCCGCGAACCCGGCGTAGCTCCGACGCCGCTCTCCGTACACGATCGCGGTCCTGTCCGGGAAGACCTCCGCGGAGCGTCGCAGGAACGCCAGGGGCGTGAGGGGGGTGTTCCAGACGTCGCTCATCGGCAGCTCTCCTCGGGGCGGGCGGGGGCTGCACAGATCCTGAACGGTGGTCGGCGGCCCGGCAACCGCCCGGCCGGGCTACTCCTCGACCAGCTTGATCGCCGCTCGCGGACAGGCCTGGACGGCCTGCTCCAGCTGCGGGCGCAGCGCCTCCGGCGGGTTCTCGTCGAGGATGTAGAGGAAGTCGTCCTCCCGCACCTCGAACACCTCCGGGACGATGCCCATGCAGACGGCGTTGGACTCACACAGATCGAAGTCGACGCGGACCTTCATGACGAGGCGACCTTCATGCCGACATCGTGCACCCTGCCACCGCCCGGGGTCACTCAGGTCACCCTCAGTTCCGGCCCGGGCGATCCGGGCCCGCGCTCGCCGCCGACGTTCCCGGGCCGGGCCGCGCTGTCCCGAACGGGGTGAAGTTGCTCCGTTCGCCGTAGCGACTACTCGCGACGCAGGACGGGGCGGAGCGCGTCCAGCACCGTCGCGTCGTCGATCGTGGACGGCACGGGCTCGTCGGCGCCGTCGGCGATCCCGCGCATCGTCTTGCGGAGGATCTTGCCCGACCGGGTCTTGGGCAGCGAAGCGACGACCGCGACCTCCCGGAGCGAGGCCACTGCGCCGACCTGGTCGCGGACGAGCGCCACGAGCTCGGCCGCCAGCTCGTCGGCGTCGCGGTCCACGCCGGCCTTGAGGACGACGAACCCGCGGGGTACCTGGCCCTTCATCGGGTCGGCGACCCCGATCACGGCGCACTCCGCGACGTCGGGATGCGAGGCGAGCACCTCCTCCATGCCACCGGTGGACAGCCGGTGCCCGGCAACGTTGATCACGTCGTCGGTGCGGCCCATGACGAACAGGTACCCGTCGGCGTCGATGTGCCCGCCGTCGCCGGTGAGGTAGTAGCCGTCGAAGGCCGACAGGTAGGAGGCGACGAACCGCGCGTCGTCGTTCCACAGCGTCGGCAACGATCCGGGCGGCAGCGGCAGCCTCAGGACGATCGCGCCGTCGACGCCGGGCTCGGCGGGCCTGCCCGAGATGTCGAGCACCCGCACGTCCCAGCCGGGCAGCGGCTTCGTGGGCGAGCCGGGCTTGATCTGCAGGGGGTCGAGCCCCATCAGGTTCCCGGCGATCGGCCAGCCGGTCTCGGTCTGCCACCAGTGGTCGATCACGGGGATGCCCAGCAGATCGGACGCCCAGCGGTAGGTCTCCGGGTCGAGCCGCTCGCCCGCGAGGAACAGGTACTCCAGGCTCGAGAGGTCGTAGCCGGCGGCGAGCGCGCCCGCGGGGTCCTCCTTCTTGATCGCCCGGAACGCCGTGGGTGCGGTGAACAAGCTCTTCACGCGGTGTTCGGCGACGACCCGCCAGAACTGGCCGGCGTCCGGCGTCCCGACGGGCTTGCCCTCGTAGAGCACCGACGTGGCGCCGGCGATCAGCGGCGCGTAGACGATGTAGGAGTGCCCGACGACCCAGCCGACGTCGGACGCGGTGAAGATCGTCTCACCGGGGCCGACGTCGAACATGTTCGGCATGGTCCATGCCAGTGCCACCGTGTAGCCGCCGCCGTCGCGCACGACGCCCTTCGGCTTCCCGGTCGTGCCCGAGGTGTAGAGAATGTAGAGCGGATCGGTGGCAGCGACGGGCACGCAGGCGGCGGGCGTCGCGGTGGCCATGGCCTCGACCCAGTCGACGTCGTCGGGCCCCATCGCCGCGACGGCCTGCGGGCGCTGCAGGATGACCCGTTTCGCGGGTGTGTGCGCGGCCAGCTCGATCGCCCGGTCCAGCAGCGGCTTGTACTCGATCACCCGCTTGCCCTCGATGCCGCAGGACGCCGAGACGACCACCGTGGGTGTCGCGTCGTCGATGCGGGCCGCGAGCTCCTTCGGTGCGAACCCGCCGAACACCACCGAGTGCACCGCGCCGATCCGGGCGCACGCGAGCATCGCGACCGCGGCCTCGGGCACCATCGGCAGGTAGATCACCACGCGGTCGCCGCGACCGACGCCGAGCCCGGCCAGCACACCGGCGAACCGGGCGACCTCGTCGCGCAGCTCGACGTAGGTGTAGGTCCGCTGCGTGCCCGTGACGGGCGAGTCGTGGATCAGGGCGGGCTGCGCGCCGCGTCCCGCGTCGACGTGGCGGTCGAGCGCGTTGTGACACACGTTGAGCTCCCCGTCGGGGAACCAGCGGTAGAACGGCTGGCGCGTCGCGTCCAGTGCGCGGGTGGGGGCGACGTGCCAGTCCACCGCCCGCGCGGCCTGCAACCAGAAGGTCTCCGGGTCGTCCGTGCTGGCTCGGAAGACGTCCTCGTACGCGCCCATCAATGGCCTCCTCGCTGATCGCCGTGAGCTGACACTAGATGAGTGATTCCGTGAAGTTGGTGTTCAGCGGTCGTCGACGACCGGTGTTCGTTCTGCGGTGATGTCGAGTGTCCAGTTGCGCCTGATACCTGTGGCCAGGGCGAGGAGGCGTTGAGGCGGCTGACTCACGACTCGACACGGCGCCCGTGCTCCCCGTCCGCGGCGACACCCCCCGTCGAACGGGGGCACCGACCCGCGGCAGGGAGTACCACCGGAGAACGGGGGCATGCCGGAGGTCACCCCGGTCACGGGCGC
>JAJAZD010000143.1 GCA_026785945.1 Pseudonocardia sp.
ACGCAGGACCGGCGGCGCAGGTGGTAGATCACCCCGTGCGACGCACGGGGTTGACCCGGCGGCCCCGCGCAGCGGAACGGACGGGCCGGGCGGGCCCTCCGGCGGCGCGCTGCGGGATGGATTCCTTCGGGGCCCTCCCGCGCCTCGCGGCGCGGTTGTCGGGCGTCGGCTCGGGGATCGGCACGCCGACGATCACCTCGGGAACAGACGGGTGGGCTGCACGCATGGTGGCCTCCTGAGGGGTGCCCGGCCGGGGTCGGGACGGGCCCGGCCGCATCCCCGGCCGCACCCCCGGCCGGCGGCGTGGTCGTGGGCGGCTCGGTCGTCGGCGGCTCGGTGGCGGGCGGCTCGGTCCCGTGCGGGGTCGTCGGCGGGCTCGTGGGGGCCGGCGTCCCGGGGGCCGGTGGCGTGCCGGTCGGTGGAACCCCCTGGAACGGATCAGGGCCCGCGGCCGCGCCGGGCGCTGGCCCCCCGGCCGGGGGGCGCCGCGTCGCCGGCGACGGCGCAGGCGTGTGACGATGACACGGTGCATCCGTCCTGCGACGTCTGGTGGGCAGCGCCCGTCGAGCCGGGCAACGCGCCCGGGCTGGTCGCGCTCCTCGATGTCCACGAGCGGGAGCGGCTCGCCCGGTTCCGACGCGCGGGTGACCGGGCCCGCTACCTCGCCGCACACGGGCTCGTCCGCCTCGTGCTCGCCGACCTGCTCGAATGCGCGCCCGCCGCTCTGACCTTCGACCGCACCTGCCGCTGCGGCGAGCAGCACGGCAAGCCGACCGTTGACGGCCCGGACTTCTCGCTGACCCACGCCGCCCACCTGGTCGGCGTCGCCGTGCACGGGGGCGGCCCGGTGGGGCTCGACGTCGAGGAGGTCCGTGAGATGGCGGACCTGCCCGGGATGGCCCGCCACGTCTGCGCGCCGACCGAGACCGTCCCGGACGCGCCCGCCGCGTTCTTCCGGACGTGGACGCGCAAGGAAGCACTGCTCAAGGCCACCGGGGACGGGCTCTCGACCCCGATGGCGTCGATCACCCTGGGCGCGGACGGCGTCGAGTCCTGGACGGGTGACGGCGCCCCGCGCGGCCCGGTGTGGCTGCGCGACCTGCGCCCGGCGTCCGGTTACCTGGCCGCGGTGGCAGGCTTCGGCCCGACGCCCCCGACGGTGCACGAGCACGACGGCAACACCGCGCTGCGGCAGCTGATCGCCGTGGCGCAGGACTGAGGCCGGCGCCCTGCCCGCGCGATGATGGAGGCGTGACGGACGGGGTGGCGGCGCGGTGGGTGCTGCACCTGGACATGGACGCCTTCTTCGCCTCCGCCGAGCAGCTGACCCGACCCACGGTGCGCGACCGGCCGGTCCTCGTCGGCGGGCTCGGGCCGCGCAGCGTCGTGGCGGGAGCGAGCTACCAGGCCCGCGTGTTCGGTGTGCGGTCCGCGATGCCGATGGGGCAGGCGCGCCGGTTGTGCCCGCACGCGGTGGTGCTGCCGCCCCGGTTCGCGCTCTACCAGGCGCTGTCGGAGCGGGTGATGGGCGTACTCGCCGACGCCGCTCCGGTGCTCGAGCCGGTGTCGCTCGACGAGGCGTTCCTGGAACCGCCTTCCCTCGCCGGGGCAGAGGTCGGTGCGGTGCACCGGTTCGGCGTCGACCTGCGGGCCGACGTGCGCAGGGAGACGGGGCTGCCCGCGTCGGTGGGCGCCGGATCGGGCAAGCAACTGGCCAAGATCGCCTCCGAGCTGGCCAAACCGGACGGGCTGCGGGTGATCGCGCGCGCCGAGGAGCAGGAGTTGCTGCGCCCGCTGCCGGTGCGGGCGCTGTGGGGCGTCGGCCCGGTCGCGGAGGCGGGGCTGCGCAAGCTCGGCATCCACACCGTCGGAGAGCTGGCCGTGATGGACCTGCGCGAGCTCACCGGGCTGCTCGGCGGCTCGATGGGCACCGAGCTGCACCGGCTCGCCCGCGGCGTGGACGATCGGCCCGTGGCGGCTCGCGGGGCGGCCAAGCAGGTCAGCGCCGAGACCACGTTCGACACCGACCTCACCGCCCTGACCGCCGTCCACGATGCCGTCGCCCGGATGGCCCAGGCCGCACACCGCAGGTTGGTCGGGGCCGGACGGGCGGCGCGCACCGTCACCGTCAAGATCCGGAGCGCCGACTTCAGCACCACCAGCCGTTCGGAGACCTCGGCCACGGCCACCACCGATCTCGGCTCGCTCACCTCCGTCGCGCAACGGCTCGCGCGGGCGGCCGTGCCCGAGGGCGGGGTCCGGCTGATCGGCGTCTCGCTGGGCGGGCTGACCGACGACCCGCCACCCGGCCTGTTCGGGCCGCCCGAACCAGAGGCCCGGCACCGGGGCACGGCCGAGGTCGGGATGGCCCAGGAGTCCGCCGGGATCGCGCCCGGCGACCAGGGCGGGGCGGCGGCACGCGCCTGGCGTCCCGGTGACGACGTCGAGCACCCCACGCACGGACACGGCTGGGTGCAGGGCGCCGGTCACGGCCGCGTCACCGTCCGCTTCGAGACGCGCAGCAGCGGCCCCGGGCGCGCGGTCACCCTCGGCGTCGACGACCCCGACGTCACCCGCGGCGA
Source organism: Pseudonocardia sp. (assembly GCA_026785945.1). Classification (GTDB taxonomy): domain Bacteria; phylum Actinomycetota; class Actinomycetes; order Mycobacteriales; family Pseudonocardiaceae; genus Pseudonocardia. The sequence goes on from JAJAZD010000143.1 coordinate 2,583, forward strand.
CCCCCTCGCGAGCCTGGCCTGAGACCCGTGGTCACGCGGGCCGGGTCAGGCGGGCGGGCGCCAGGGCCGCGGGGGGAGCAGGGGCAGGCCCGTCGGGGCGCACTGGCCGCCGCGTTCGCCGCCCACCCTGAAGATCGTCCACCCGATCACCCCGGCCAGGATCGAGCCGGCCAGGATGCCGATCTTGGCCTGGTTGACCAGCCCCGGATCGTCGAGCGCCAGCTCGGTGACGAACAGCGCCACGGTGAACCCGATCCCGGCGAGCCCGGCGCCACCGACGAGCTGGCCCCACCGCAGCGTGTCGGGGACCCGGCCCAGACCCGTCCGCAGTGCCACCCACGTGCCCGCGGTCACGCCGACGAGCTTGCCGACCGTGAGCCCGACGACGATGCCCCAGGTGACCGGCGACGTGGCCGCGGCCAGCAGCGTCGAACCGGTGAGCACCACCCCGGCGTTGGCCAGCACGAACAGCGGGACGATCACGTAGCTGCTCCACGGCTGGATCCGCAGCTGCAGCCGCTCGTTGGGCGAGACGGCCTCCGTCACCGCGATCTGGGTGGCCAGCGCGCGCTGCGGGCTGGGGTCGACGAGGAAGCTGCGGCCCAGCAACTGCACGCGGGAGATGTCCGCCGGTCGCGGCGCGTAGGCGTTGACGAGCAGCCCCAACGCCACGCCGACGACGCTGGGGTGCACGCCCGACTGCAGGACGGCGAGCCACATCACCAGCCCGACGAGCACGTAGAACGGCGTGCGCCAGAACCGGACGAACCGCAGCGCGAGCAACGCCACGAACAGCCCAGCAGCCAGCAGCAGCGCCCCCACCTGCACGTCGTCGGTGTAGAAGATCGCGATGGCGGCGACCGCGCCGATGTCGTCGACGATGGACAGGGCCAACAGGAACACCCGCAGCTGATCCGGGCAGCGGGGCCCGACGAGCGCGAGCACCCCGATGACGACCGCGGTGTCGGTGGAGATCGCGATGCCCCACGCCCCGGCGCCCGGGCCGCCGGCGTTGAACAGCAGGTACAGGCCCGCGGGCACGGTCAGCCCGCCGACCGCGGCGATGGTCGGCGCCGCCAGCGCGCGGATGCCGCGCAGCTCGCCGAGGGTGACCTCGCGGGAGATCTCCATCCCGACGCTGAAGAAGAACAGCACCATCAGGCCGTCGTTGATCCAGTGGCGCAGGTCCTCGGTGAGCTCGGCGCCACCGAGGACGAACGAGAGCTCGGTGTGCCAGAAGTCCTCGTAGCCCCGTCCGAGGTTGGCCCAGACGAGTGCCGCCACGGCCGCGGTCAGCAACAGCACGGCCGAGCCGGACTCCGTCCGCAGGAAGGACCGTGCGGCCCGGCTCAGCTCGCCGCGCTCGGCTAGGGTCGTGATCGCCACGCAGGTGATACTGCCATCGGCCAGGTTGTCGGCTCGACGGTCACAGGAGGACGACGATCAGCACGCCGCTGGACCCGCCGATCGGCCCCTACGACCACCTGCAGGGCGTGCTGGGCGCGCAGCTCGCCCTCGTCGAGTACGGCGGCTTCGAATGCCCGTACTGCCGCAGCGCCACACCCGTGATCGACGAGGTGCGCCGCCGCCTCGGGGACCGTCTGGTCTTCGCTTTCCGTCATTTCCCGCTGGCCGAGCTGCACCCCTACGCCCTGTCGGCGGCGGTCGCGGCCGAGGCCGCGGCGATGGCGGGCCAGTTCTGGCCGATGCACACCCGCCTGTTCGCCGGCGACGAGCCGCGGCTGCGCCAGGACGACCTGCGCGGCTACGCCGTCGAGATCGGTGTCGACCCCGAGACCGTGGTCTGGCCGGCGACGCAGCTCGTGGAGGACCGGGTGGAGGCCGACTTCAACTCCGGGGTCCGCAGCGGGGTGCGCGGCACCCCGACCCTGTTCGTCAACGGGTTCGCCTACCGGGGTGTGGTCGCCGTCGACGAGCTCATGGACGCGCTGATGGAAGCCCTTCTCCCCCGATGAGGGTCGCCACGTGGAACCTGCTGCACGGGCTCGACGTCCGCACCGGCCGGATCGACCTGGAGGCCGTGTCGGCCGGCATCAAGGCACTCGACGCGGACGTCGTCGCGCTGCAGGAGGTGGACCGGGAGCAGTCCCGCACGGGCGGCGTCGACGAGGTCGACTGGCTGGTCCAGCGGCTCGGTTACCACGGGGTGTTCGCGCCCGCGCTGCTCGGCAACCCGCAGCGTCGCTGGGTCCCCGGGCCCGGCGCCGGGCCGGACCCCGGCGGCCCCGCTTACGGCGTCGGCCTGCTCAGCCGCGTGCCGTTGCAGGACGTCGAACGACGGGTGCTGCCCGGCGGCGGGGCGGGCGAGCGCCGACCCGAGGACGTCGGTCGCGTCGTCCCCAGCATGGACCACGAACCGCGGGTGCTGCTGCAGGGGCGCGTGCCGTCCGGTGCGGGGCCCGACCTGGTGGTCGCGACAGCGCACCTGTCCTTCCTGCCGTGGATCGGCGCGCGGCAGGTCCGCGTCGCGGCGGCGATGGCGCGCGGGCTCGCCGGCGCGGGACCCGCGGTGCTCATGGGCGACCTGAACCTGCCGCTGCGGATGCTGCGGGTCGCCATGCTCGGTACCAGGTGGCAGATCCACGGCGTCGGGTCGACCTACCCGTCCTGGCGACCCACGATGCAGCTCGACCACGTCCTGGGTCACGGCGTCCGGCTCACCGACGTCGAGGCCGGGGCGCGCGGGCCCAGCGACCACCTGCCGGTCGGTGCGACGGTCGAGATCTGAACGGTCTCAGGGCCGCGTACCCGTCCCCTTGTCCGTCACGCCCGCCGCGTCGAACGTCGCGACGTCGCGCAGAGCCTGCGCGGCGCCCTGCACCACCGGCAGCGCGAGCAGCGCGCCGGTGCCCTCCCCGAGACGCATGCCGAGGTCCAGCAGGGGCTCGAGCCCCAGGTGCGAGAGGGCGCGGCGGTGACCCGGCTCCGCCGAGCGGTGCCCGGCCACGCAGTACGCGATGGCGTCGGGGCACAG
>JAJAZD010000144.1 GCA_026785945.1 Pseudonocardia sp.
CCCGACCCATGCGTAGCATGCGGCACGAATGTGTCCAGCACCATGCCGTGATGAAATTTCACCAGTGAATTCTTTGCGACATACCCATGACGGGAACTCAACCGAACGTCGCGGGTCTACGGTGCGGTGATCGTCACCGGGAGGAGAGCAGTGGAGACCGCCAGCACGGGCCCGCTCATCCCACGGCGACGCCTGGGCGCGGCCTTCCGCGAGCTGCGCGAGGCGAGGGGCGCCACCCTGCAGCAGACGGCCAAGGCCAAGACCCTGCTCTTCTCACCCTCGAAGCTCAGCCGCATCGAGAACGGGCTCGCGGGGGAGCCCCACCCGCGCGACATCCGGGACCTCATCGCGCACTTCGGCCTCGACGGCACCGAGCAGGCGGCCGGACTGGAGCGACTGGCCGAACGGGGTCGGGTGCCGGGCTGGTGGCAGGTACCGCCGTACACCATGCCGCCGCAGTTGGACGCGTTCATCTCCTGCGAGAGTGCCGCGTCGAGGATCGAGGGCTACGTGCCCACGGTGGTCCCCGGCATCCTCCAGACCGCCGACTACGCCGAGGAAGTGTTTCGGCGCCTGGCGCCGAACCTCACACCCGCCCAGATCCGCCAGCAGGTCGATCTGCGGATGGCCCGGCAACGCGCACTCGCCGAACGGGAGGTCGCCCCGGACATCCTCCTCATCGCGCCCGAGACGGTTCTCCGTCGCCTGGTGGGGCGCGAGCAGACCATGCGCGATCAGCTGACGCGGCTTACCGCGGCCTACGACGACGCGGGTGTCGACTTCCGGGTCATCCCGTTCCGGGCCGGTATCCGTCCGGCGATGGAAGGCGGCTTCACCGTCTTCCACTTCCCAGACACCAGGGACGCTGACGTGGTCGCCCTGGAGACAGTTTCCTCCACTCACTTCGTGGATCAGGAGGAGAACGTCCGCAAGCATCAACTGGTGCTCGAGGACATGCAGAAATACGTGCTCGGACGCCCGGAGTCACTAGAGTTCATCGAGCGACTCCGGGATGACGACAACACCTGGAGGTCAGCGTGAAGATAAAGCTCGACACCGGCTACACGATCAGCAGCCATTGCTTCAACGGCTCGTGTGTGGCGGTGATTCCGACGGATGACGGACGTTTCTCCGTCGCCGACACCAAGAACAGCGATAGTGATCCACTGGTCTACACACGCGAAGAATGGCGGTCATTCATACTCGGCGTCAAGGGCGGCGAGTTCGACTTCGACGTACTCGCCGACTCCCCCATCGGCTCGCAGGCCTGAGACTTGTCGCGCGCCCGCCCTCGGCCGCTCCGGACGGTTGAGGGCGGGCGGTGAGCCCGCGCCGGTCATCCTCCACGGGCTCGCGCCCGGCCGCGCCCCAGCCCAGGCAGCCCGGGCCCAGCAACGCCTTCAGGTCCCCGATCAGCGACGGGGAGTAGGTGACCTTCAGGGCGTCGTCCAGGCCGGACCGAGCGGTTGACCGAAACGCCCACGGCGAGGCACCGGGCTGTGGGAACGTGCCCGCATGCCACGGGTGATGGTCGATCCGACCGGGTTGGCGGGCTGGAGCACCGACGCCTCGGCGGCCCGGACACGGCTCGCCCTCTCCCTCGGCGAGGTCGACACCGCGATCGCGGCCATGTCCGCGTCGTGGGAGGGCGAGGCAGCGCGACGATTCGATGGACACTACCGGCGTTGGCGCGATGCGGCCGGCGCGTTGCTGGGCACTCTGACGGAGCTGGTGGCCCTGGTCGAGGGCGCCCGCGCCAACTACACCGCGGCCTCAGCCGCGAACCAGCAGATCTGGAAGGCTACTGCGCCCTCGACCGCCGGCCCCGCGGTCGTCACCGCGATGTCGGCGGCGGCCCCGGCCGTCCGGATCGACGTCGAGCCCGACGACGTCCGGGTCGCCGTCAGCACGCTCAGCGGAGCCGCCGAGCGCCTGGTCGAGGCCTGGCAGCAGCTTTCCCAGGCCACCGCCGCCGCCACCGCCATGGCGGGGGACGACGAGTTCGGCGCGGCCTTCGGGCGTGACCACGACCAGATGGCGGTGGCGGCATGGCAGGGGTGGCGGGCTTCGGCGATCATGCTGACCTCGATCGCGATGGGCCTGGCCGAGACCGGCAACAACGTCCTGAACGCCGAACACCGCTCGACCGCCGGTGCGTCCGGTGCGTCACCGCGGATCGTCGCGCGTCCCGTGCCCGTGCCGGCCCCGCCCGTGCCGCCGTCCGCGACCGGCCCGAACGGCAGCAGCGCCCCGGGACCGCTGGCACAGTACTGGCCGGCCGCCGATCCCGACCTGCTGCGCGCGGCCGCCGCTGCGTGGCGTACCGCTGCGCCCGTGCTGCGCGAGGCCTCGGTCACCGCGAACACGGCGATGTCGGCCCTGGTGGGTGCCGACGCCGACCCGACCCTGGACATGGCCCGGCAGTTCACCGCCCGCGCGCTGTCGGCCGACCCCACCACTGGGCTGTGCGGCCTGCTCGACCAGCACTGCCAGCAGATTGCCTATGGCTGCGAGCTGCTGGCGGACGCCACGATCCGTACCCGGCTCGCGTTGCGCGACGCGATCGTCGACCTCTTCGCCACCGACGAGTGGTACCACCCGGTCGGACAGATCCTGGACGCGCTGATCACCCGCGGCTGGTCGAAATTCGTGTCCCGAGGCGGAGACATCCTGGAACTGTTCCTCGCGCTCGGCCAGATCCGGGATCGACACGAAGAGGCGGTGCAACCCGCCCTCACCGTGGTCTCACCGGCTGCCGCTGCCCGCATGACCCGGCTGGCGACTTCGTTCGTCCCACCCGACCTGGTCATGGCCTGTGCGCAGGCCGTCACCGCGCCCGCGGGTACACCTGAAGCCGAGCGCAGAGAACTCCTCGCCCAGGTCGCCGCGGCCGGGCACAAGATCGACCCCAACGAGACGCTGCACATCGTCAGGGCGCCGGACGGGCGGATCGTATGGCTGGAGAAGGGCAATGGGAGAAGCGGCCTGTCCCACATGCTGCGTGCCGAACGGATCGCCCAGTTCGCGGGGCGCGGCGTCCGACCGGAGGAAGTGTCGACCCTCGCACCGCGCGCGATCACGGAGGGGACCCGGCTCGGACCGGTGCGCGACGGGGGCGTGGCATACGACGTGCCGTTCGGCGATAGCCGAATCGATATCGTTGTCGTCGTGGGCTCGAATGGCTACATCGTCACCGCCTATCCGCTGGAGTCCCGATCCAAGCTTGCCCAGGAAACACCCACATGAGGAGGACGAGAACGTGGCCCGCGTACTACGACTGATGTCGGATTGGAGCCTGTGGCCTTTCTACACGAATCTCGATGACGACCAGGGATACATGATGACCGACCCGGAGACGCTCGTGGAGATATTTCCGCTGCCGGAGGACGTGGTGAAGTCCGCTCTCGACTGGGACCACAAGTTCCAGTCGATCCTCACCTGGGACGACCCACCCAGCACTCCGTGGCGACTTCTGGACGAGAACGGCTACTTCGAATGCGGACGAGCGGTGTGCCGCCTGCTCCGCGAGCACCTCCCGCCCGACGTCGTCATCGACTACCGCGCCGACGGCGACATCCGGCCCGAGTACTACTGATCGCCTGGGGGCAGGCGCACATCGCACGCAGGGGCGGCAGTGCCCGTTCCACTGCCGACCTGCAGCCTCCGGGGTGAGCGGCACCTCGAATCGCGGACAACGTGACATCGAACATACGTTCGACTATACTCGGACAGGTGAGCTCGCCCCGCCCGGCCATCGCGTATCGCCTCCTCACCGAGGCGATCGAAGCGTTGTCCGTAGCCGGGGACCAGGTCGCCTCCGACGACGACCTGCTCTGCGTCCTCACGATGTGCGAGGGCACCACCCGGCGAGTGGACCGGGTCGCGGTGGCCACCGTCGCGTCGCTGTCGCGGCGCGGCACGTTCGCTGAACGTGGCTACGGGTCGGTCACGAGCGCGCTCGCCGACCTGCTCGGTTGGGAGCACGCCCAGGCCCGCCGCTACGTCACCGTGGCCGAACACGTCTGCGCCCGGATCGGCCTCGACGGTACCCAGTCACCGGCCCGGCTCCCCGCCACCGCGGCACTGTTCGACACCGGCCGGGCCGGGCTCCGCCACGTCGAGACCATCGCCAAGATCCTCGCCACCGCCGCGGCCGGCCGGCTCTCCCCCCAGGTGTGGGCCTGTGCCGAGGCCGAACTGGCCGCCAAAGCCGCCGACTACACCCCGGGCCAGCTTCTCACCTACGGCACCGCCCTGGTCGACGCACTGGACCAGGACGGCGCCGAACCGGACGACCACCCACCCGCGCGGACCAACGAACTGCACCTCCGCCGCCACCGCGGTGCTCCCGGCGGCACCCTGAAGGGCCGTTTCGACGACGCCGCCCTCTACGACGCCATCGCCACGGTGATCGACGCCAAGGCCAGACCCCTCACCGCCGACGACGACCGACCCACCCCGCAGCGCCAAGCCGAAGCGCTCGCCGAGGTATGCGGCTACGTCCTCGACCACGGCGATGTCCCGGAATGCGGCGGCCGACGCCCGCACCTCAACGTCATCATCCGGCTCGAGGACCTGGAGAACCGCGCCCGCGCCGCGGCGCTCGACCTCGGCGGCACGCTGTCCGCCGAGTCGCTGCGCATGCTGGCCTGCGACGCCGCTGTCATCCCCATCGTCATGAACGGCGCCGGCCAGCCGCTGGACGTCGGCCGCGCCACCCGCACCATCCCCGACGGACTCCGCCGCGCCGTCACCACCCGCGACCGCGGATGCGCCCATCCCGGCTGCGACCGCACACCATCCTGGTGCGAAATCCATCATGTTCGCGAATGGGAGGCCCACGGCGAGACCGCCCTGCGCAACCTTGTGATGCTCTGCCGGATCCACCACCGCCAACTCCACCACTCCGAATGGCTCGTCCACATCCGAGACGGGCTCCCCGAGTTCGTGCCGCCCGCCTGGATCGACCCCGAACAACGACCCCGCCGAAAACCTCTCCCCCACCTGATTGCCGCCGCGTGACACCCCGACGTCGACCGCCCGCCGCTGCGCGGTGCTCATGGCAGGCGCCGAGGAACGGTCGAGGGTCAGGCGCCGCCGGGATCGACACCGTCGGGTCGGCGGCGAGCCCCAGGTAGTCGTTGCTGGCCAGGTCGGCCAGCCGGTCGACGGCGGTACGCGCCGGCAGCTCGCGCCGTAGACCGGCGGGCCGGCTGCGCTCGGCGTGCGGCGCGAGCCAGTCGGCATTGGCCTCGATCAGCTCGGCCAGCTCGGCGAGGTAGGCGGTCCCGAACGCCGCGGACGGGGCGGAGGCGAAGACCTGACGCAGCAGCACATCGTGCCACAGGGAGTGCGTCCGCCGTCGGGTCGCACACACTCATCGCGCCGAAGGTGTCGCCGTGGTGGCCACCGCGCCCGGTCAGCAACCGGTGCTTGGCCGGGCGTCCGCGCGAGCGCTGGTACTGCAGGCACATCTTGATCGCGACCTCGACAGACACCGACCCGGAGTCGGCGAGGAACACGTGCTCCAGCCCCGCGTGGGTGATCTCGACCAGCAGGCGGGCCAGCTCGACAGCGGGCGCGTGGGTGAGCCCGCCGAACATGACGTGGCTCATCGCACCGAGCTGGTCGCGGACGGCGGCGTCGAGCACCGGGTGCCGGTAGCCGTGGATCGCCGACCACCATGACGACATCGCGTCGATCAGCTCGCGGCCGTCGTCCGCGAGTTTCCTGCCCGCGCGGTGCTTCCGGGATTACTACCGACGATCAGCCCAGGCAGCCCGGGCCCAGCAACGCCTTCAGGTCCCCCATCAGCGACGGGGAGTAGGTGACCTTCAGGGCGTCGTCCAGGCGCAGGATCGTCGTGCGGCCCCCGTTGACCAGGCTCAGGTGCACCTCGGACGTGCCGGGGTGGTTGGTCAGCACGTCCTTGAGCTGCGACACCCGCTGCGGTGTGCAGAGCTCGGTGCGCATGCTGACCTTCACCGGCGCACCCGGCCCGCCGCCGACAACCGTGAGGTCCGGCAGCGCCAGGTCGTTGACGATCAGCGACACGCGGTCGTCGCGGCGGTTGACCCGGGCCTTGAGCAGGACGATCGCGTCCTCGGCCACGTCGACGCCCACCACCTGGTAGCAGCGCGGGAAGAACAGCACCTCGATGCCTCCGGCGAGGTCCTCCAGCTGCGCCGACGCCCACGGCTCACCGTTCTTGTTCACCCGGCGGTTCACCCCCGCCAGGATGCCGCCGACCGTGACCTGGTGACCGTCGGGAACCTCACCCTCGACGATGGCGGAGATCGGGGTGTCGGACTTCGCCGCCAGCACCTGCTCCACACCGTGCAGCGGGTGGCCCGAGACGTAGAGACCCAGCATCTCCCGCTCGACGGCGAGCTGGTGTTTCGCGTCCCACTCGTCGGCCGGCACCTTGACGTCGAACACGGAGTCGAGCTCGGACGGGCCCGAGCCGTCCATCGAGCCGAACAGGTCGAACTGCCCCATCGAGGCTGCCTTCTTGGTGCTCATCACCGCGTCGATCGCGTCCGCGTGCACCAGGAGCAGGCCCTTGCGGGAATGCCCGAGTGAGTCGAACGCCCCCGCCTTGATGAGCGACTCGATGACCTTCTTGTTGCAGACCACCGCGTCGACCTTGCGCAGGAAGTCGGAGAAGTCGGTGTAGTCGCCCTTCTCCTTGCGTGCGGCGACGATCGCGTCGACCACGTTGACGCCGACGTTGCGGATACCGGCCATACCGAAACGGACGTCGGTGCCGACCGGGGCGAAGTTGCGCACCGACTCGTTGACGTCGGGCGCCATGACCGTGATGCCCATGCGGCGACACTCCGCCAGGTAGACCGCGGCCTTGTCCTTGTCGTCGCGGACGGACGTGAGCACCGCCGCCATGTACTCCGACGGGTAGTTGGCCTTCAGGTAGGCCGTCCAGTACGACACCAGCCCGTAGGCCGCGGTGTGGGCGCGGTTGAAGGCGTAGTCGGAGAACGGGAGCAGGATGTCCCAGAGCGTCGTGACGGCGGCGGCGGAGTAGCCATTGTCCTTCATGCCCTGGGCGAACCCGGCGTACTCCTTGTCGAGGATCTCCTTCTTCTTCTTGCCCATCGCGCGGCGCAGCAGGTCGGCCTTGCCCAGCGAGTACCCCGCCAGCTTCTGGGCGATCGCCATGACCTGTTCCTGGTAGACGATCAGGCCGTAGGTCTCGCCGAGCACGTCCTGCAACGGCTCGGCCAGCTCCGGATGAATGGGCGTGACCTCCTGCCTGCCGTTCTTGCGGTCCGCATAGTCGTTGTGCGCGTTGGCACCCATCGGACCCGGCCGGTAGAGCGCGCTGACCGCGGAGATGTGCTCGAACTCGCTGGGCGCCATGCGCCGCAGCAGGTCGCGCATCGGCCCGCCATCGAGCTGGAACACCCCGAGCGTGTCGCCGCGCGAGAGCATCTCGTAGGTGAGCGTGTCATCCAGCTCCAGGCTCTCGATCACGAGCGCGGACTTGCCGTTGAGCCCGATGTTCTCCAACGCGTCGTCGATGATCGTGAGGTTGCGCAGGCCCAGGAAGTCCATCTTGAGCAGCCCGAGCGTCTCGCAGGCGCCCATGTCGAACTGCGTGATGATCGCGCCGTCGGCCTCGCGGCGCTGGATCGGGATCACGTCGATCAGCGGTTTGCTCGACATGATGACGCCCGCGGCGTGCACGCCCCACTGCCGCTTGAGACCCTCCAGGCCGCGGGCGGTGTCGATGATCTCCTTGACCTGGCCGTCGCTCTCGTAGAGGGCGCGCACCTCGGTGGCCTCGGAGTAGCGCTTGTGGGCGGGGTCGAACATCCCCGAGAGCGGGATGTCCTTGCCCATGACCGCGGGCGGCATCGCCTTGGTGATGCGGTCGGCGGCGGCGTATCCCGGCTGCCCGAACAGCACGCGCGCCGAGTCCTTGATCGCGGCCTTCGCCTTGATCGTGGAGTAGGTGATGATCTGCGCTATCCGGTCCTCACCGTACTTCTCCGTGGTGTAGCGGATCATCTCGCCCCGGCGGCGCTCGTCGAAGTCCATGTCGATGTCGGGCATCGAGATGCGTTCCGGGTTGAGGAACCGCTCGAAGAGCAGCTTGTGGCGAATCGGGTCGAGATCGGTGATGCCCAGGGCGTAGGCCACCAATGATCCGGCGGCTGAACCGCGCCCGGGGCCGCACCGGATACCGACCTTCTTCGCGTGCTGGATGAGGTCCGCGGTGACGAGGAAGTAACCCGGGAATCCCATCTTGATGATGACGCCGAGCTCGTAGGCGGCCTGCTTCCGGTACTGCTCGGTGGCGCCGTTCGGGAAACGCGTATGCATCCCCCGCTCGACCTCCTTGACCAGCCAGCTCTCCTCGCTCTCCCCGTCGGGCACGGGCGCGCGGGGCATGAGGTCCTGACCCTCGACGAACTCGACGTTCACCCGCTCGGCGACGGCGAGGGTGTTGTCGCAGGCCTCGGGGAACTCGCCGTCCCACTGGGCCCGCATCTCCGCCGGGGACTTCAGGTAGAAGTCCTGCGCGTCGAACTTGAACCGGTTGGGGTCGGCCAGGGTCTTGCCGGTCTGGACGCACAGCAGCACCTCGTGCGACCTGGCGTCCTCGGCGTAGGTGTAGTGCAGGTCGTTCGTGGCCAGGCCGGGCAGGTCGAGCTTCTTCTTCAGCTCACGCAGGCCCACCCGGACCTGACGCTCGATGGCGATGTCGTGATCCATCAGCTCGCAGAAGAAGTTCTCCTTGCCGAAGATGTCGCGGTAGTCGGACGCGGCCTGCACAGCGGCGTCGAACTTGTCCTGCTGCAGCAGGCGCTGCACCTCACCGGACGGGCACCCCGTGGTGGCGATGATGCCCTTGCCGTAGGTCTCCAGCAGCTCGCGGTCCATGCGGGGCTTGTAGTAGTAGCCCTCCAGCGACGCCAGGCTCGACAGGCGGAAGAGGTTGTGCATCCCCTCGGTGTTCTCGGCCAGCAGCGTCATGTGGGTGTACATCTCGCCGGGGTTGTCGGTGTCGTCCGCACCCGAGGACGTCGCCGCGCCCCGCGCCAGCACCGCACGCCTGCGTTCGTGGCGCGATCCGGGCGCGAGGTACCCCTCCATCCCGATGATCGGCTTGACACCGTGCGCCTTGGCCTTGCGCCAGAACTCGTAGGCTCCGAACACGTTGCCGTGGTCGGTCATGGCCAGCGCGGGCATACCCATCCGCGCGGCCTCGGAGAACAGGTCGTCCAGCCGCGCCGCCCCGTCGAGCATGGAGAACTCGGTGTGGGTGTGCAGGTGGACGAAGCTGTCCCGGGAGGAACCGTTGCTGCTGCTGGGGCTGGCCATCGGGGTGGTGAGATCCCTCCTGGCGCGGCCCGTGGGCAGCGCTCGTCCGGCGGAGGATTCAGATTAACCCCGCGCCCCGACAGTTCCCCCGCAGCGGGGCCGGGAGGTGGGACCCGGGCCGACGATCCCTAGACTTCCCGTGATGACCGCACCCTCGCCCTACGCGCCGTTGGTGCGGCGTGTCCCGGTGCGGCAGGCCCAGGTGGAACTGCGCGGGAGCCACACCCGCTACCGGGTCTACGGCGCCGACGACGCGGCCCACCGGATCGTGTTCCTGCACGGGCTGCGCGGCGATCATCACGGGCTCGAGCCGATCGTCGCCCATCTGGAGGGCGCGCATCACTGTGGCGTCCAGGTGATCGTCCCCGATCTGCCGGGGTTCGGGGAGACCACCCCGCTGCCCCACGACCGCCATGACGTCGCCGGCTACACGGCATGGACGCGCGACCTGCTGGCCGCCGTCGCGTCCCCGACCACGGGCACGGTGCTCGCGGGGCACTCGTTCGGATCCGTCGTGGCGACGTCCGCGGCGTCCGGTCAGGAGCTGCGCGGCCTGGTGCTCGTCAACCCGATCGCGACGTCAGCGCTGGCCGGCCCGCGGGTCGCCATGACGCGGCTGGCGGTGCTCTACCACCGGGCCGCCGCGACGCTGCCCGAGCGTGCCGGCACGGCGCTGCTGCGCAACCGGCTGATCACCAGGGCGGCGAGCGTCGCGATGGTCACCACCGACGACCGCGCGCTGCGGCGCTGGATCCACGCCGAGCACGACCGCTACTTCAGCACGTTCGCCGACCGGCGGGTCCTGCTGGAGGCGTTCGGCGCCTCGGTGGGCCACGACGTCGGCGAGTTCGCCGAGGGGGTCACGGCGCCCACGTTGCTCGTCGCGGCCGAACACGACGACATCGCCCCGCTGGAGTCGCAGCACGCGCTGCTCGACCGGTTCCCCGACGCGCGGATGGTCGTCGTCCCCGACACCGGGCACCTCGCCCACTACGAGGCGCCGGGCGCGGTGGCCCGGGCGATCTCAGGGTTCCTCGACCGGTGAGGTCTTCCTCGTGAAGATCGCCTTCGACTGCCGCTACACCCTCGTCGAGCGCCACAACGGCATCAGCCGCTACACCGCGGGCCTGGTCGCGGCGCTGGCCGAGCTCCACCCGGTGACGATGCTGATCAGCGACCGGCGACAGCTCGCGCTGCTCCCGGCCCTGCCCTGGTGCCTGGTCAGCGGGCCGCAGAGCATCCGCGAGCCGCTGGTCGCCCGACAGGTGCGGCGGCTGGCCCCGGACGTGGTCTTCTCCCCCATGCAGACCATGGGCAGCTACGGGCGGCACTACCGGCTGGTCCTGACGCTGCACGACCTCATCTACTACGGCCACCCCACCCCACCCCCGGAGTTCCCCGCACCCGTCCGGCTGCTGTGGCGGCTCTACCACCTGGCGTGGTGGCCGCAGCGGCTGCTGCTCAACCGCGCCGACGCGGTCGTCACCGTCTCGGAGACCACCGCAGCGCTGATGGCGCAGCACCGGCTCACCGATCGACCGGTGACGGTCGTGCCCAACGCCCCCGACCCCGTTCCCGACGACGGACGCCTGCCCCGTACGCGGGCGCTGGTCTACATGGGCTCGTTCATGCCCTACAAGAACGTGGAGGTCCTGGCGCGGGCGATGTCGGCGCTGACCGGCCACGAGCTGCACCTGATGAGCCGCGTCCCCCCGGCCGAACGCGCCCGGCTGACGGCGCTGGGCGTCGGCGGGCGGCTCGTGTTCCACGACGGAGCCGACGACGCCACCTACCGGGACGTGCTGCGCGGCGCGACGGCCCTCGTGTCGGCGTCCCGCGACGAGGGTTTCGGCATACCGCTGGTCGAGGCGATGGGGGTCGGCACCCCGGTGGTCGTCAGCGACATCCCGGTGTTCCGCGAGGTGGGCGGGGACGCCGCCGAGTACGTGGATCCCGACGACGTCGCCGGCTTCGTCCGTGCGATCCGCTCGCTCGACGAGCCCGAGCGGTGGGAGCGACGGTCCGCCGAGGCCCGCGCCCGTGCCGCCCACTACAGCTGGGCGAGCTCGGCGCGGGTCCTGCTCGCTCTGCTGGAACGGATCACGGCCGACGCGGCGAGGTGAACGGCACTGTCCAACCGGGCTGGACGAGTGCCGTTCGAGGCGCGGCGGCAGGGAACGGGCCCGACCCGAGGGTCAGGCGACGCTGCGGACCCGGACCCGGCCGCGGCCGAGCAGGTCACGGTAGATGTCCTCGAACCGCGCCAGGGTGGCGCCGATGGCGTGCTCGGCGACGATCTCGCGGCTGGCCGCGCCCATCCGGCGGCGCAGGTCGGCGTCGGAGAGGAGCGCGGCGAGGCGCGTGGTGAGCTCCGGGACGTTGCCGGGTGTGTAGAGCCAGCCGTTGCGCCCCGGCCGGACGAGGTGGGGCAGCGCCATCGCGTCGGCCGCCACGACCGGGGTGCTCGCGGCCATCGCCTCGAGGGTGACCAGGCTCTGCAGCTCCGCGACGCCCGGCATGCAGAACACCGCCGCGCGGGAGTAGGCGTCGAGGAGCTCGTCCTCGGAGACGAACCCGCGGAACGTGACCCGGTCGCCCAGGCCGAGGCCGGCGGCCAGCGCGGTCCACTCGGCGAGGCGGGCGCCGTCGCCGACGATCTCCAGTGCGGCGGGGAGCCCCTCGGGCAGCCCGGCGAAGGCCCGGATCAGCTCGTCGACCCGCTTCTCCTGATCCATCCGCCCGACGAACAGCACGGTCGGCACGGCGTCGGGGGTCGGTGACGCGGCCGAGTAGCGGTCGGCGTCGATGCCGCACGACACCGGGAAGGCGTGGGTGAGCCTCGCGGAACGGTGCAGCAGCTCGACCGCGCGGGGCGTCGGAGCGGTGACGACGTCGGCGAGCCCGAAGATGCGGCCGAGGTCGCGCCACGCCGCCCGGTAGGCGATGGCCTTGAGCGGCCGGGGGATCGGCGAGTGCGCGATGAGGTTCTCGGGCATCAAGTGGTTGGTGGCGACCAGGGGGCGGCCGGTGCGGTGCGCGGCCTTCACGACGCCGCGCCCGACCACCATGTGGGCCTGGGTGTGCACGACGTCGGGATTGATCGCCTCCATCAGCGCGGCGGTGGCCGGGCCCGACTCCCACGGCATGCAGACCTGGAAGTCCGGGTGCATGAAGTAGCGGTGGGACCGCACCCCGTGAACGACCACGCCGTCGCGCGTCTCCCTGCTGGGTGGTCCGGTCGGTGACGGGCAGACGACGTGCACCTCGTGGCCACGACCGACGAGTCCGGTGGCCAGGCGCTCGGCGAAGCGCGCGGCCCCGTTCACGTCGGGTGGGTAGGTCTCTGCGGCGATGAGGATGCGCAGGGGCTTCACGGGAGGAGTTCCTCTCGGGTAGGTGGGGCGGCGCGCCGGAGCTGGGGTCACCGGCGGTACAACGACTGTTGCTGCCGCTCCGGGGCAGCGGCGGGGTCCGGTGTCGGGCTTCCGGTGTCGGTCCGCGCCGCGCCGCCGGGCTGAGCGACGGCGTCCTGAGCGACGGCGTCCTGAGCGACGGCGTCCTGAGCGACGGCGTCCTGAGCGGCGGCGTCCTGAGCGGCGGCGTCCTGAGCGGCGGCGTCCTGAGCGGCGGCGTCCTGAGCGGCGGCGTCCTGAGCGGCGGCGTCCTGAGCGGCGGCGTCCTGAGCGGCGGCGTCCTGAGC
>JAJAZD010000145.1 GCA_026785945.1 Pseudonocardia sp.
CGGCGCGCCTGGGCGCTGCGAGGCCTCGACCTGCGGATCGAGCCCGGCGAGCGGGTGCTGCTGCTCGGCCCGTCGGGCGCCGGCAAGAGCACCCTGCTCACTGCCCTGGCCGGTCTGCTCGACCCGGCCGACGCCGGCGAGCAGGAGGGCGCCGTCCTCCTCGACGGCCGCGACGCGCGTACGGCCAGAGCACGCGCCGGCCTGGTCATGCAGGACAGCGAGGCCGCGCTGGTGATGGCCCGGGCCGGTGACGACGTCGCGTTCGGGCTGGAGAACCGCGGGGTACCGACGGCCGAGATCTGGCGCCGGGTCGACGAGGCGCTGGCTGCGGTGGGCTTCCCGTACGGCCGGGACGCACCGACCGCCGCCCTCTCCGGCGGCGAGCAGCAGCGCCTTGCGCTGGCTGGGATCCTCGCCCTGCGCCCCGGCCTGCTCCTGCTCGACGAGGTCAGCGCCAACCTCGACGTCACCGGAGCCGCGCTCGTGCACGACGTCCTGCGGGAGGTCCTCGACGCGACCGGCGCGACCGCCGTCGTCGTGGAGCACCGCGTCGACCAGGTCACCGACCTGGTGACCCGCGCGGTGGTGCTCGCCCCGGGCGGCGGCGTCACCGAGGACGGCACCCCGGACGAGGTGTTCGACCGTGCGGGTGCGGACCTGGCCGCGCGAGGTGTGTGGGTGCCGGGGCGCCATCCCGACGTACGCCGGAAGGCACCGACCGCCCCCGGGGCCGGGCTCGTCCGTGCCGTCTCGACGTCCTTCCGCTACCCGGCCGCGCCGGTGGACGCCCTCGGTCCCACCGACGTGACGCTGCGCGCCGGGGAGGCCCTCGCGGTGACGGGGCCCAACGGGTCCGGCAAGTCGACGCTCGCGCTGTGCCTGGCCGGGTTGCTGCGGCCGACCGGCGGCGAGGTCGTGGGCGAGCCGGCGCTGGACCCGCCGAGTTCGGCGCCCTTGTGGCGGTGGCGTGGTCGCGACCTGGTGACGCGCATCGGCACGGTGTTCCAGGACCCCGAGCACCAGTTCGTCGCGACCACGGTGCGCCACGAGCTGATGGTGGGGCCGCGCCAGACCGGCGTCGCCGAGGGGGTCGCTAGCGCCAGCGCGACCGACCTGATGGAACGGCTGGGGCTGGACCGGCTCGCCGA
The DNA here is from genome assembly GCA_026785945.1 of Pseudonocardia sp. GTDB lineage: Bacteria > Actinomycetota > Actinomycetes > Mycobacteriales > Pseudonocardiaceae > Pseudonocardia. The sequence continues at coordinate 1,149 of JAJAZD010000145.1, forward strand.
CGCCAACCCGTTCACCCTCTCCGGCGGGGAGAAGCGCCGCCTCTCGGTGGGCACCGCGATCGCGACCGCCCCGCGGGTGGTGGTCGCCGACGAGCCGACCTTCGGTCAGGACTCGCTGACGTGGAGGTCGCTGGCCGAGCTGCTCGCGGACCTGCGCGACGAGGGCACCGCCCTGGTGCTCGTCACCCACGACGAGGCCCTGGTGGCGGCGCTGGCCGACGTACGCCTGGACCTGACCCGTGCCGCACCCGGCGATCCCCCGTGATCATGCACCTGTGGTTGTCGCCGTGAGCGTGCTCGCGCCGCTGGCACCGGACGCCGACGCCCCCCTGGCCCGGCGCAACCCGGTGGCGAAGATCACCGCAGCGGCCGTCGTGACCGTCGGGATGCTGCTCACCCTCGACCCGGTGACGCCGGGTGTGCTCCTCGTCATCGAGGTGCTGGCTTTCCCGCTCAGCGGCGTGCGCCTGTCCACGCTGCTGCGGCGGTCCTGGCCGGTGGCCGTGGGCGTCGCCGGGCTCTGCCTGGCCAACGTCATCGCGGTCGGTGGGGGCGACGTGCTTCTCGACCTCGGGCCGGTCGAGATCACCACAAAAGGCGTCGAGTCGGCGGCGTCGGTCGCCCTGCGGCTGCTGGCCGTGACGTTGCCGGGCATCGTCGTCCTCGCCGCCACCGACCCGATGGACCTCGCCGACGCGCTGGTCCAGCGCTGGCACCTTCCGGCCCGCTTCGCCTACGGGGCGCTGGCCGCGCTGCGGCTGCTCCCGCTGCTGTCGGCGGACTGGCACCTGCTCAGCCGCGCCCGGCGGGCTCGCGGCCTCGACGCCGGCTGGTCACCCTGGGGACGGCTGGTGGCCTTCGGCGGGCTGGTGTTCGCCGTGCTGGTCGCGGCCGTACGCCGGGGCGTGCGGCTCGCGGCGGCGATGGAGGCCCGTGGCTTCGGGGCCACCGACGTCGAGCGCACCGTGGCCCGGCCGCAGCCGATGCGCGCCGCCGACTGGTGTCTCATCGCGGGCGCGGTGGCCGCGGTGGCGATCGCCACGGCGGTGTCGGTGGCCGTCGGGTCCTGGCGCCCCCCCTTCGCCTGATGCCGGCCCCCCGGCGCAGTCCATGATCGTGAGGGCGATCCGGCCTTCCGCGGCCTCTTTCCCCCTCACGATCACGTGCAAGGGGTAGCCAGGGTCACCGGGCCGTGCGGCGGTGGGCGGCACCCGCGGCGGGGCTGGGGCCGAGGATCACCGACATCAGGCGGGTAGCGGCCTGACCGACGGCCCTGGCGGGTACGTCGGGCAGCACCGGCCGGGCGGCCAGCAGCGGACGCAGCGTGGCCGGCAGCGAGGCGACCGCAGCGGCCGCGATCAACCGGTAGGGCGCCCGGATGTGGGCGGCCAGCGGCGGGTCCAGCAGGAACTCGTGCGCCACCCGCGTCGCGGGGGTGACCTTCAGCTGCGGCAGGTAGTGGTCCCAGGCCCGGGCAAGCCCGGCCACGTCACGGGGCACGTGAGCGGCGCCGAGGTGCTCACCGACCACAGCCATGTCCGCGAGGTAGTCGCCGGGATCGAAGACGGTCCGGCCGAACCGGATCACCGAGTCGCCCAGCGAGTCGGTCAGGGCGAGGTGGACCCAGCCGAGCAGGTCCGGGTCCCCCGCGTCGTACGGGTCACCGGCCGGGGTCAGGCCGCGGACGGGTGCGTGCGCCCGGCGTACGCGATCACAGGCCTGTTCGGCCTGCGCCGTCGTGCCGAACGTCGTGATCGTGACGAACGCGGCGGTCCGCTGGAGCCGGCTCTCCGGGTCCTCGCGGTAGGACGAGTGCTCGTCGAAGCCGGCGAGGACCGTGGGGTGCATCGCCTGGACGAGCAGCGCGCGCACG
>JAJAZD010000146.1 GCA_026785945.1 Pseudonocardia sp.
AACGCGGCGGGGTTGGTCTGGGCGAGGCGCCGGTAGAGGTCGACGGCCTCGGTGATGGAGTCCAGCGCCCCGGCCCGATCCCCGCTGTTGCTCTGCCGGAGTGAGAGGTTGTTCAGCGACATGGCGAGGTCGGGGAGGAACGCGGCCGGGTTGGTCTGGGCGAGGCGCCGGCGAAGGTCGACGGCCTCGGTGATGGAATCCAGCGCCCCGGCCCGATCCCCGGCGTTGCTCTGGCGTTCGCTGACACGCTCCAGCAACTCTGCGACGCGCCCCTGCGAGTCGCCCTCTACGCGTGCGGCGGCCAGACGTTGGCGGTCGACCTGGAGGCCCAGTTCGTAGAGGCCGGTCGAGGTGAAGGGGATGGCACTGCTGATCTCGTCGAGGGGGAGCGGGCAGTCCCGTTCCGCGCAAACCGTGGCCATCCCCTGGCCTGCTGCGCCACCCACCCGCAGCGCGACGGCGAGCACGGTCTGCCAGGTCTGCGGATCTCCTCGCAGGATCGCGGCGATCAGCGCCGTGGCCCGGACCGCATCGTTCTGCCCGGCCCGGGTCAAGGTCACCACCGCCTGCCCCAACCCGGCCTCGCCGGCTCGCTTCAGCGTGCCCGCCAGCAACGCGGGGCGTCGGGTCAGCTCGGCGAGGACGAGATGGTCGCCGACCGGGTCGGGCCGCAGCGCCAACCCCTCCCCCGGTGCGGGGCTCAGGCACGCCACCAGCGTCCGCCTCACCGCCCGGCGCTCGGCTGCGTCGTCGCCGAGCTCCTCGACCGCGGCGAGCAGCGGGTAGGTGGTGTCCCCGGTCGGCGCGACCAGCGACACGCACGCCGCAGCCTGACGTAGCAGCGCACGTTCCGGCTTCACAGTCGAGTGCACGGTGCACCAGTAGTCGACCTCATGGCGCAGCACCTCGTCATACAGTTCCGCGTGCGTGCGGGGCAGCTCCGCGACACCTTGCGCCGCGATCCAGCCGAGCAGCACGAAGTCCAGGGTGGTCCACCGGACACCCTCGGCCAGGGCCGGCGTCGCGACCTCATCGCCGGTCAGCGCCCGGACGGTCTGCCAGAAGATGTTCCCGGCCTCCGGGTGGGTGTCGGGCAGCGCAACCGGTGCCGGCAGGTACGGATGACGATCAACGGTCAGGGCGCGCTCCACGTCCTGCCACCAGTCGCCCTCGGTGGAACGCGCGGTCAACAACACCACCGCCGGCGGCCCCTGCCGACCCCGCAACGCCGCCAGCACCGCGATGGCGTCCTCGACGCGACCGTCGGCGTAGTCCAGCACCACCAGCACCGGCGACACCACCCCGGCCAGCCACTCGACACCGGCATGGCCTGTGGGCATGACCCCGGCGTACCAGCCCCGGGCTCGCAGCCGCTGCGCGACTTCCAGCGCCAGCCGGGTCTTGCCCGACCCACCCAACCCGGTGATCACCCCGACCCCGGTCGCCGTGCCCGCGGCGATCTGGCGGCACCAGTCCAGCAGGATGGTCACCTCGTCGCGGGCCTGGAATCGGGTCAGCTGGTACTCCGCGCGCAGCAACCGAAGCGGCGTCTCCGCGGTGGCCGCCTCCCGGTAGGGAGGCCGCAACGGCTCCACCACAAGCTGGTCGTCCACCGGCAGTACGTCCAGAGCCCGCCACAGCGCTGAGACGTTGATCCCGGCCCGCCATACCCACGCCGGTTCACCGTCCCCGCCGAGCAGGTATTGGGCGCCCCGCGCGAGGGCCTGCTCCAGGTCGACCGACAGCCCCGGTGTCGGAGCCGCGCCCAACGACACGGCGAACCCCACCGGGTCCAACGCCACGTAGGTCCGCGTCCCGACCAGGCCGCGCTGCACCCGCGCGGCCAACCAGTCCGGCGCCTCCCGCCACACGGGTGAGATGTCCGGTCCGCCGTCCGGCTCCGGATCGATCTGGACCAGCACGACCGTATGCAGCGCGCCGCCCCCGGGCGGGGCGACCACCACAATCACCGTCGGCAACCCGGCCCGTGTGCACGCACCGGCCAGCACGACCGCCAGGTCCAGGCACGTGCCGTGCCGAGGCGCCCGCAACACCTGATCCGGCGGGCGGATGACCTGCCGACCCGCCTCGTCGCTGGCCGCCTCGAACGCGTAACCGATCCGGCGTTTCGCCAAGGCCGTATAGACGGCCTGCAGCCGGACCGTCGGGTCCTCCGCCGACGGGCCGGGAAGTTCAACCAGCGAACCGACGACATCGGGCCGGACGTACTTGGCGAGCGCGATCTCCTCGCCATCGAGCTGCCACCGCGGCCAGCGGGTCACCACACCCCTACCCCTCCGCTACGACAGCAACGGTGTCGTCGGCGGCGAGGCGCCCGGGACCCGGCACGATGCGGGCAACGACCTTCACCTTGTACAGGCCGGGAGTCGGGGTGGGGAACTGCCCGACGAACCGGGTGCCGTCCCATTCCAACAGCACCTCGACCGGCTCAGCGGTGAGGTCGCCGGCCGGTGTCAGCGCCGCGACAACGGACTGCCCTGACAGGTCTCCCGCCACCTCGCGCACCGTCACCGCCACCGGAAGCGGCTCGCCGGCCGGGTTGACTTCCTCGACGTCCAGGCCCAGCGTCGGCGGGTGCGCCGCGGACTCGTCGCCGCGCATCCACACCAGCGTAGCGCGACCCGCGTAGGCCCGCAGCAACCCGATCAGGCCACTGGTGTTGACCATCGGCAGGTGCCGTTCCTGCACCCGGTTGAGGCTGTTCTGATCGCTGCTCTTCTCGATCGGCACCGCCGACACCGCCGGCACCGTCCCGTCACCGAAGTCGCGTTCCCACCCGGTCCGGTCCATCCACGCCGGCGGGGTCTTGGACACCCGCATCCTGGACCCGTCCCAGGTCGCGTCGTCCAGGGTGGGATGGCTCCACCCGAGGAACGACACCATCTCCGGGCCCGCCGCGGGCATCGCGTCCCAGGCGTCCTCGATCTCCCGATGCACCCCGTACCCGGCCTCGGCCCCCGCCAACTCCGGCAACGGACTGCCGTGCCGGTCGCGCACCTCGTGCGGATAGCAGAGCTCGCCGGTGCGGGTGTCCTGGACCGCGCGGTAGCGCGGCAGCAACTCCGCCACCGATGGCCACTCCCGAACCAACCGCGTCGGCCCCACCAGAGCCCCGCCCAGGATGCCATTGACCATCCAGTGCAGCGCCTTCGGCGCCCCACGATGCGGGGTGCCCACGGTGACCAGCGCGCGGCACCACCGCCACCGCTGCATCACCCCGAGCCAGTACCGGGCCACCAACCCACCCATCGAGTGCCCGACCACTACCACCCGCCGCGCCCGCTCCGCCTCCGAGTAGCCGTCCAGGTGAGCGGCCACCACCGCATCCAGACGCCGGGCGGCGTCCTTGATGCCCCACCGGAAGTCGTACGGCGCCACCACCACACCCGCGCCCCGATGCGGGGCGTGCGGGTCGCCGCGGTCGTCGACGGGCCCGAACTCGTCCAACGCCTTGAGCAGCGACTCGTACCCCGCGACCACGGTGAAACCGAGCAGCGTCGCCGACGAGGTCACCCCCACCGGCTCCAGCCGCGGCGACACGTCCCGGCTCAGCCGCCCGGACGCCGACCCGAGTCCGGCGATGCTGCCCAGACCCGCGTCCCACACGACGTCGGTCGGCTCACCGGGGCGGGCCAGCCTGCTCCCACCGATCCCCGGAACCACCACGATCAGCACCCGTGCGACACCCCCATCACCCACTGTGTCTCTGTCGTCGCGGCTCGTCTACACGCCGTTACTCCACCCGCCCTGACCAGCCGGTCACGGTCGGGGGCGGCACGTGAGACCATCCTGACTCGTGCCCGCCGACCTGGACTTCTACGCCACCCTCGCCCAGGTACTCCCGGTGCTGCTGCTGACCATCGTGTGGGACCGCGATTACCTCGACGAGCTCCGCACCCGAACACCCACCGACGTACGGTTCTGGACCAGGAACCGGGTCCGCTGGTACTCCCTCACCGTCGCCGCCGTCCTGATCCTCGGCATCGCCACCTGCCTGCTCGTCCTCGCCGGGGCGCTCCCCGACGCGAGTTGGCTGCGTGGCGTCCTGATCGGCGTGACCGCGCTATCCCTGCTGACGCTGCTGGTCCGGATCAGCGCGAAAGTCATCCACGTCACCGCACCCTGACCGGACCACCGGCCGCTGGGTGAACAGCAGGTACGCCGCGAGCGACGGCGCATCTGTGATGCCGGCGTCACGCAGCATCCGCTCCATCTCTCGCCGCGGGAACCACTGCTGATGGCCGTAGCCGCCGCCGCGGTGGCATGCAGGTCGCCCCCGCCCCCGCCCCGGCGCCGGGCCCCGCCCGGCGGCACCCATCGAGGCGCCCAGCGTCGAGTTCCCAGGCCGGCGACGCCGCGCTGGCGACGTGCAACGCGTTCTGGGATGTGGCGCCCGACCGGCGGCCCGCTGCGGGCCCCGGGACCCGCCCGGGGTGTGCCGGGCGGAGCCAAGGCGGGGAGCGGGTCAGGTCGCGGTGGAACGGGTGATCTCGGTGGTGGCCCAGCGCAGCGACGGCCCGACCTCCTCGGCGACAATCTCCAGGGCGGAGCGGTCCTCGCCGTCGCTGGTCCAGGTCCGGGTGCGGAAGGTACCGACGGCGATCGCGCGGGCCCCGCGGGTCAGCGAAGCGATGATGTGCTCGGCCTGCGCGCCGAAGCAGCACACCTGCCAGTAGGTGGTGGGCCCGTCGACCCACTCGCCGTCGACCTGGCGCCGCGAGTTCTCGGCCAGGGTCAGGTTCACCACCGGGGTGCCGTCGCTGGTGCGGGAGAGTTGCGGGTTGCGGGTCAGGTTGCCGATGACGGTGACCGAGGCGCTCATGACGGGTGTTCCTTCCGGTGTAGCCCCGTGGGGGGCTCGTGGCTGATGGCACCGGTCCGGCCGGCAGCGAGGGGCGGGGGCAAGCGGGAGCGGAGCGAGTTTCCGGGAGCGCAGCGGCCCGGCCGAACCTGGAAAGTCGCGGGAGCGGGCTTGCGGCCGCCGCCGACCCGGCCACGGTGACGCCCTCAGCCACGCGAGCCCGCCACGGACCACGGACCACGGACGGGATCCATCCGGGCTGCGGTACTCACGAACCTCGAGGACTGTTGACGCGTACTCATCGACTGAGCCGATCCCCGGCCTGCGGGTCCTGACCCGCGGACTGCTACCCGACGCTCACCAGCCGCAGCACGATGACCGTGGCCGGGTCGCGGACCGCGGCGTAGAACAGAAACCCGCGCTCGCCCAACGGCACGCTCCACTGATCCGAGCGATCGTTGTACACCGCGTCCGCGTCCACGGTCGGGTTCTCCAACAGCTGTGCGATCCGGCGGTCCACAAGGACGCGCACGTCCTCGGGCAGGTCGTGGTACTGCTGGTCAGCGATCTGCAACCAGACCAGCCGAGACCGCGGAGGCATCCTCAGGGTGTCGACGTCGACGCCGGCGGCGCGTGCGCCGGCTACAGGGTGGTCCAGGTGCCGTGCTCGTCACGCACGGAGAATCCGGTGAAGTCCCCGGCCCGCGCCCGCGCGAGCTGGGCCTGCTCGTCGACGGTGAGCGGGTTGGCGGCCATGGTGGCCAGCGCGTGCCAGCGGGCCAGCACCGCCTGCGGGCCGGCCAGGTCCAGATCCTCGCCAGCGCGGGCCAGCGCCGAACGCAGCTCGGCAGTGAACCGCGGTTCGTCATCGGGGGCGTACTCGGCCAGGACCGCGCGGATCGCCGGCCCGGAGCGCTCGACCGCCACACTCGTCACCGTCGCCATGGGCCCGAGTATGACGGCTCTTCGTCTCTGAGCGTGGTGCGCCGCTGTAGAACACGATCTTCGACCTGGGCCTGAGCATGGGCTTGGGGCCTCATGATCCGTGGTGTTGAGGACACGAAACGGAGGCCCAGGTGGAACGAGAGCGTAGTGCCGCGGCGGTGATGTTGGGCATGGCCGGGTTCGTCGTGCTCGCCGTGTCGGAACACGAGGGCGAGCTCGAGCAGGCGGTCGAGACCACCGCCGATCTTGTCGGCTGCCCGACCTGCGCGGCGGTGGCCGAGCTGCATGACCGGCGCCCGGTGTGGGTGCGGGACCTTCCCTCGGCCGGGCGGCCGGTCACGGTCGTGTGGATCAAGCGGGTGTGGCGATGCCGGCACCTGTTGTGTCCGAAGCGGACATGGACCGAGACCAGCGTGCTGATCGCGGCGCGGGCGTCGCTGACCGGGCGGGCGCGGGCGGAGATCTGCCGTCGGGTGGGTGAGGACGGCGCTTCGGTCGCGGCGGTGGCCCGCGAGTTCGGGATCGGCTGGCGCACCGCGATGAGCGCGGTCCGCGAGCACGGCAAAGCCCGCGTCGACGATCCGGTCCGGCTCGCCGGGGTGGCCGCGGTCGGGGTGGACGAGACCGCGTTCCAGGCCGCCGCGCCGACCCGCTCGACGAGCTTCGTGACCGGGATCGTGGACCTGACCCGCGGCCGCGGGCCGGCGCGGCTGCTCGATGTGGTCGCCGGGCGCAGCGCGTCCGCCCTGGTCAGCTGGGTCGATGAGCGTGACCTGTCGTAGCGGGCCGGGATCACGACAGCCGCACTGGACCCGTATCGCGGCTACGCCAGCGCGCTGCGCACCGCACTGCCCGACGCTGTGCGGGTGCTCGATGCCTTCCACGTCGTGCGACTCGGGTTCGCCGCGGTCGACGACGTCCGCCGCCGCATCCAGCACGAACAGACCGGGCACCGCGGCCGCCGCGACGATCCGCTCTACGGCATCCGCCGGCTCCTGCGCCGCCGCCACGACCACCACTCCGACAAGTCCTGGGCGCGGCTGCTCGCCGGGCTGGACACCGGCGACACCGCCGACGAGCAACTCGCCCGCACCTGGGTCGCCGCCCAGGACCTGCGGCTGATCCACCACGCCGGTGACCGGGCGCGCGCTGCTGCGGCGCTGTACCGGTGGCTGGCCTACTGCGCCGACGCCGACATCCCCGAGCTCACCCGCCTGGCCCGCACCATCGACTCCTGGCGGGTCGAGTTCCTGGCCTACTTCGACACCGGCGGCATCTCCAACGGCCCCACCGAAGCGGTCAACCTGCTGATCAAGAAGATCAAACGGGTCGGGCACGGATTCCGCAACTTCAACAACTACCGGCTTCGCCTACTCCTGCACTGCGGCGTCGACTGGGACACTATCCATGCAACGCCACTCAGAGGGCGGCTACCACGCTCAGTGGCGTAGAGCCAGATTTCCACCGCTTCGCGGTCGTCCCGTTGAGCAGCGTAGAACGCCTGCCCGAACTCGACTGGTGGCCGTTTTTCCAGGTGGCCGTGCAGGCGCGTGATGTTGTGCCAGTGCACCCGGCCTGGAATTTCACGGGAGTGACGGAGTCGTCGCGTGAACTACAGCGATGTAATTTCGATCATGGTTTCCTGTCCGTGGGCAGGGTCGGCGTCCGACTGTCGTGTCGAGGCGCCGGGTTCCACTCTCCGGACGAGAGTTCCTTCCTCGATCGTCTGGGCGGTGTTGTGGTGGTCAGGTGACACCCGTGCAGCGAGCCACCCGAACATTCGGGCCTGTGATCGGCGCTGGGGCCACCAACTGGGTGGCGCTACCTACCGCTCAGGAAACGACGACGCCAACCACCAGACACCGGCAACATGCCCCGGCACAGCCCAGACGGCCGCAGACGACGCGCACACGGCCCACTTACCCCCATGACCCCGGCTGGGGGCGTACCCACCGCAGACGGCCGCCAGAAGTCGGAGCCACCCGACCCGACTCCAACCGTGCCGAACCGACCCCAACAAGCACGAAATCCTGGAGCAGACCCTGACCCCATTTCGCACCCCCAGAACGCCTGCTCCAGATTTGCTCCAGAAACCATGCGCAACGTCCACGCCGACGATCACAGCAAGATCGTTCGCCAAGACGGAAAAACCCGCTTGACCTGGTTAGAATCAGGAAGCGGGGCTCGGCGTGCAAGAGTGGAGCTGAGGGGATTCGAACCCCTGACCCCTTGACTGCCAGTCAAGTGCGCTACCAGCTGCGCCACAGCCCCTTGCGTGGACTGAAGTTACACGAGAGCGGCCGCGCTACGAACGCCGGGTGGTCGGGCGCGTTGGCCG
>JAJAZD010000147.1 GCA_026785945.1 Pseudonocardia sp.
CCACACCGCGTGGGCCGCCCGGTTCCACGCCAGCGCGTCGAGCAGGGCCGGGCCCCGCGTATAGCGCCCCCACGCGTGCGCGCGCGGCGACTCCGCCGCGAGCGGCGCAGGCTCGACGGGGGCCGGCTCTACGGGGGCGGGCTCGACGGGGGTCGGGACCGCCTCGGCCTCGACCCGGGCGTGCCTGGGCGGGATGGCGAGGCGCAGCACGTCGGCGAGCACCCCGGCGTACCGGTCGGCGACGGCCCGGCACAGCACCGCCACCTCCGCGGTGAGCGCAGGCTCCGCGGACACGACCTTCTCCACCCACGCGAGCCTGCCGGTGTGGTCCGACTCCGAGACCCGCTCCAGCAGGAACCCGTCGACGAGCCGCCCGGCGAACCGCACCCGCAGCCGCACACCGGGCACCGCCGCGGCATCGAGATGCTCGGGCACGCGGTAGTCGAACGGCCGGTCGAGGTGCGCGAGAGGCACATCGACGGCCACCCGCGCGACCGGCAGCGCAGCGGCGACACTCCACTCGCCGCGGGCACGTGCGTGCGCCGCGGACCCCGGCCGCCGCGGACCGGCGGCAGGCTCGGTCCGGATCGTCGACGCGGCACGGGAGGCGGTCATGCCCGCATGGTGCACCCCGGGCCCGACACTTCCGCTCGCCGCCGGTGCGGGGTCCGGACCGCTCCCGCGGTGCCGGTCACGCTCCCGCTCCGCCGTTCACACGCCCGCGCCGCCCCTTACGGTCACGCTCCCGCGGCCGCCTTCAGTGATTCCGCGCGCGCGGTGCTCTCCCACGGCAGCTCGACGTCGGTGCGGCCGAAGTGCCCGTACGCGGCGGTCTGGGCGTAGATGGGCCGCAGCAGGTCGAGGTCACGGATGATCGCGGCGGGACGCAGGTCGAACACCTCGGAGATGGCGGCCTGGATCCGCTGGGGGTCGACCCGCTCGGTGCCGAACGTCTCGACGAACAGGCCGACCGGGGCGGCCTTGCCGATGGCGTAGGCCACCTGGACCTCGATGCGGTCCGCGAGGCCCGCGGCGATCGCGGTCTTGGCGACCCAGCGCATCGCGTAGGCGGCGGAGCGGTCGACCTTCGACGGGTCCTTGCCCGAGAACGCGCCGCCGCCGTGGCGGGCGAAACCGCCGTAGGTGTCCACGATGATCTTACGACCGGTCAGGCCGGCGTCGCCCATCGGACCGCCGACGACGAACCGCCCGGTGGGGTTGACCAGCAGCCGCACGTCGGAGGTGTCGAGCCCGAGCTCGGCGATCTCCGGACCCACGACGTGCTCACGGATGTCGGGCGCGAGCATGGCGTCGAGGTCGATGTCCGCGGCGTGCTGGCTCGACACGACCACCGTGTCCAGCCGCAGCGCCTTGTCGCCGTCGTACTCGATGGTCACCTGGGTCTTGCCGTCCGGGCGCAGGTAGGGCAGCACACCGGACTTGCGCACCTCGCTCAGGCGCCGGGCGAACCGGTGGGCCAGTGCGATCGGCAGCGGCAGCAGCTCAGGGGTGTCGGTGTTGGCGTAGCCGAACATCAGGCCCTGGTCACCCGCGCCCTGGCGGGCGATCTCGTCCTCGGACAGCTCGACGCGGCTCTCGTAGGCCGTGTCGACACCCTGCGCGATGTCGGCCGACTGCGCGCCGATCGCGACGTTGACCCCGCACGAAGCCCCGTCGAAACCCTTGGCCGACGAGTCGTAGCCGATCTCGAGGATCTTGTCGCGGACCAGGGTGGGGATGTCCACGTAGGCGCTGGTGGTCACCTCGCCCGCGATGTGCACCTGCCCCGTCGTGACCATCGTCTCGACCGCGACGCGGCTGCGCGGGTCCTGCGCGAGCAGCGCGTCCAGGATCGTGTCGCTGATGGCGTCGCACATCTTGTCGGGGTGTCCCTCGGTCACCGACTCACTGGTGAACAACCGCTGGCCTGCGTTCGCCACGTAGCGCTCCGTCCGTTCTCGCCGCTGCGACTTCGACCGCTGCGAACATCCGACCATTCACCTTAGTCGACCCGATTCGGAGGGTCCTGGTCGCCATCCGACCCTCCGTGGTGACCGTCGGTCACACAGCACTCAGCATCCGGTCAACCGTTGTGGTGGTGTCACGCCCGACGGCGAATCGGGGCCGGAGGCGCTCGTTGGGCCGGTGGAACCCTGAAGATGACTTCCCGACTGACGATTCGACGCCCAGGCCGAGCGGCCACCGTGGTCGGTGCGGTGATCGCGGTCGGCGCGACCACCGCGCTGGCGCTGCTCGCCGGACCCGCGTCCGCGGACGAGCCCGGCCGCTGCGTCGAGAACGTCAACGTCCGAGCCGAGCCGAACTCGATGTCACGGATCGTGGCGCTCTGCGAGGCCGGAACACGGGTGCAGCTCGGAGAGACCCGCGACGGGTTCGTTCGCCTGACCGACCTGGGCGGCTGGTCCGCAGCAGAGTTCGTGTCAGCGGACCGCCCCGGCGCCGGCGCCGTCGGGACCGCCGTGCCCACCGAGATCACCGCCTCCCGGCCCAGGCCGGTCGGCGTCAACCCGGATGCTCCAAGCCCTCAGCCGACTCCTGGCGCCCGCGGCACCGGGCGCACCACGGCGCCGACGTCCGCCCGCACCACGCCCCGGGCCACGCCCCGGGCCACGCCGGCACCGCTGCCCACGACGGGTGCGCAGCCGGTGCCCGGTGCGCAGCCGGTGCCGTCCCCGCTGGGCGACCCGCTGGGAGGCCTGCTCGGCGGCTGATCGGCCGGTGATCGCCTGCACCGGCCGGGGTGTGCGGGTCTGGGTTCGCACCTCGCCCGTACGAGTGGCGCCGGCGTCCGACCACACTGGCGACCGGCTCAGCTCGCGAGGTCGCCATGCGTCGCGCCTGGTCGGCGATGCGGGTCGACGCGTCACAGTCGCCGTACCAGGGGCAGCGTCTCCTTCAGGATCAGCCGCTCATTCGGACTCCGCGCGGATGAGGACATGCACGACCGCAGGGACGTGACGTCCGCCGTCGGCCGGTGTGAGCCGAGTACCGATCTCGCGCGCACCGGCCCGGCGGGCAGTCGCGCACGATGCAACGTTGCGTTCATCAACGATGATCTCCACGCGACTGGCGTGCAGGTGGTCGAACGCAAACAGGGTGGCGAGCCGAACGGCACGCGAGGCGTAGCCCAGACAACGGTGCCCGGGAGCCGTCCAGTACCCCAGGGACACGACGTCTGATCCTTGGGGATGCACACCCACGGTCCCCACCAGCACGCCCCGATCGGCGCGACGGGCCGCGAAGATCCACTCAGTGTCTGTGGCCCAGGTCTCGTCCTGCCGCCTGATGAATGCCACGGCATCCTCAATGGTGTACGGGGTGGGGAGCGGCAACCACCGTTGGGTGTCCGGGTCGGAGCAGGCAACCGCAATGCTCGGGGCATCTCCCGGGATCAGCCGGCCGAGGGCGATCACCCCATCGGCCAGGAGCGGTCGAGGGGGGGGGGGGGGGGGGGGGGGGGGGGCGGGCGGCCCCCGCCGCGGGGGGGGGGGGGCCGCGGGGGGGGCCGCGCCCGCCCCCGGGGGGGGGCCCGCGGGCATGGGGGGGGGGGGCGCCGCCGGCCCCCCCCCCCCCCCCCCCCCCCCCCCACTTCGCTTCTCACCTTGATTGACCCGCTCTTCTCATCCTGATTGACGCTGGACACCTTGGCGTCGATCCCC
>JAJAZD010000148.1 GCA_026785945.1 Pseudonocardia sp.
ACACCGAGGGCGGCGCCGGCGGTACCGGCGGCCAGCAGGGCCGCGGCGGCGCGGCGTCCGAGCGCCGCGTCCAGCCCGTCACGACCCGCGTCGACGCGGATGTGGAGCCGGTCCAGCCGGCGCGTCCGCGAGCCGCCGAGCACCAGGACCCACCCCAGCACCAGCGCGCAGACCGCGACCGGCAGCCACGTCACGGCCGGGTTCATGCCGCTCAGGATGCCCGCGCGGCGGGCTCGCCCGGCCCGACGCCACGGTGGCGCGGGCCGAGCCGGCGCGGATCGGCGGCGACGGCCGTGCGGTACACGCGCAGTACCGACACGGCGACCGCGGCCCAGTCGAACTCGGCGGCGCGCTGCCGGCCGGCTTCGGCCATCGCGGCCCGCCGGGCGGGGTCGTCGAGCAGTCCGGCCAGTGCTGTCGCGAGCGCCCGGGAGTCTCCCGTCGGAAACAGCTCGCCCGCACCCGCCGCGCCGAGCACGGCGCGAAACGCCTCCAGGTCCCCGGCGAGCACCGGTGCGCCCGCCGCCATGGCCTCGGTGAGCACGATGCCGAAGCTCTCGCCCCCGACGTGGGGGGCGCAGAACACGTCCATCGACCGGAGCGCCGCGGCTTTCGTCACGTCGTCGACGGCGCCGAGGAGGTCGAGCCGGTCCGCGACGGAACCCGCGGCCCGCCGCAGAGCCCGCCCGTCCCCACGTCCGACGACCAGCAGCCGCAGGCCGGGACGTGCGGGCGCCAGCAGGCGCACGGCGTCGAGCAGGACCGCCATGCCCTTGCGCGGCTCGTCGAACCGGCCCACGAACCCCACCGTGTGGACGGGCACCCTGCCGGTGGCGCACACGGGGCCCGGGCGCGGGTGCCCGGCGAGCAGCGGGCCGGCGGCGTAGGCGGCCACGTCCACGCCGTTGGGGATCTCGACGGCGTCGCCGCCGAGGTGCTCCACCTGGACGCGGCGCGCATGCGGTGACACCGCGATGCGCGCGGTCACCTTCTCCATCAGCGGCGCCAGCACGCCGCCGAACGCGGCGAGCGCGCGGGAGTGCTCCGTGGAGGTGTGGAACGTCGCGACGATCGGGCCGTCGGCGGCCAGCAGCGCCAGGACCGGAAGGCTGACGGTCGTGGGTTCGTGCAGGTGCAACACGTCGAACGGGCGCGCGAGGAGCCAGCGCCGTACGCGGGCGAAGGTCACCGGCCCGAACGTCACGCGCGCCACGGAACCGTTGTAGGGGACGCCGAGCGCACGCCCTGCCGGCGTCACGAAGTCGGGCACAGCGGTGGCGTCACCGGCCGGGGCGAGGACGTCGACCTCGTGCCCCGCCGCGATCAGCGCCCGTGCCAGTCCGAGGACGTGCGCCTGGACCCCGCCGGGGACGTCGAGGGAGTACGGGCAGACGATGCCGATCCGCAGCGGGGACGGCAGTGGTGCACTCACACCACGACCGGTTCGCGGTCGGCGGGCCAGATCGGCTGCAGCATGTGCCAGTCCTGCGGAGCCTGCGCGATGAGCACACCGAACGCGTCGGCCAGCGCCTGCGTGGCGGCGGCGACGTCGGGCCGCGCAGGCGTCGGTACCGGGTCGGCCATCGCCATCGCCCATCCGCCGGGGGTGAACCGCGGGTAGGCCGCCACGAGCAGCGCACCGGTCAGCGCGGCCAGGCGGGCGGGACCGGCGGGCAGCCGCGCCGGTTCACCCAGGAACGTGACGTCGACGCCGCCCCCGGTGACGTCCCGGTCGGCGACCAGGCACACCACTCCCCCGGCCCGCAGCCGGCGCAGCAGCGCGCGGTATCCGGCCGACCCGTCCTCGGCGGCGACGACCTCGAACCCGAGGGACTCCCGATGGGCCACGAACCTGCGGTACAGCGACGCCGGGCGCAGCCGTTGCGCGACGGTGGTGAACGACGGGTCCCGGCCGCGGCGCCGCAGCGTCTCCACCAGCCACACTCCCGCCGCGTCCCAGTTGCCGCTGTGCGGAAGTGCGATGACGACACCGCGGCCGGCGTCGAGCGCGTCGAGGAAGGGCCCGACGCCCGTGACGAGCGGGTCCATCGCGGCGTGGATCTCCCGCGGGTCCATGACCGGGAGGCGGAACGTCTCACACCAGTACCGCGCGTAGCTGCGCAGGCCGTCGCGCACCAGGACGTCCAGCTCGGCGGAGGACGCCGAGGGCACGACGCGGGTGAGGTTGGCCCGCAGCTGGCGGGCGCCGGCGCCGTCGCGACGGGCCGCGCGGTCCGCGCCGAGGCGGAACACGGTGGACGCGAGGCGGGCGGGCAGCGCGCGCACCAGCCGCCACGCGGTCGCGTACCGCAGGTCGGTGAGCCGCTCGGCAGCGGTCTGGGCCGGCGCGGGGTCGGGCTGTGCGGACTCCCGGCGCGGTGCCCCAGAACGAATGGGGGCCGAACGAATGGGGGCCGAGCCGACGGGGGCCGAGCCGACCGGGGCCGAGCCGACGGGGGCCGAGCCCACGGAACCCACCGGGCGTGGAGGTGTGGAGTTCACGGAG
>JAJAZD010000149.1 GCA_026785945.1 Pseudonocardia sp.
CGGGGGTGCCGTCACTCCCCCGGGGGGGGGGGGCGGGCGCGGGCGGGGGGGGGGGGGGGGGGCTCGGCGCGGCTCGGGGTTTCCGGGGTGGTCGACGGGGAGGACCTTCGGGCTGTGCTGGACGGCCGACGACCTGAGGACGGGCAGTCGCTGCTGTGGCTGCGGCGCGAGGACCGGCTCCCGGGGTTCGACCTGACCTTCTCGGCGCCGAAGGGCGTGTCGCTGCTGTTCGCGTTGTCGGACACCCGGACGTCGCTACTGGTCCGGGAGGCGCACGACCGGGCCGTCGCCGCGGCACTGGGCTACCTAGAACGGGAGGCCGGCGAGGTGCGCCGCGGCAGGGACGGGGTGGACCGACTGCCCGGCGGCGGGTTCGTCGCGGCTGCGTTCCGGCACCGCACGTCGCGCGCGGGCGACCCGCAGCTGCATACGCACGTTCTGGTGGCGAACATGACCCGCGGCCAGGACGGCCGTTGGTCGGCCCTGGACGGGCGGCAGCTGTACCTGCAGGCCAAAACCGCCGGCACGCTGTACCAGACCGCGCTGCGGCACGAGCTGCGCGCGCTGGGTCTGCGGTTTGAGCTGCGGGACGCCACAACGTCAGGCGGTCGGCAGCGACCGCGCCTCCGCCCGAGACGAGTGCGAGCCCGAGTGCCCAGATCGCCGGTCGGCGACGACGCGGGATGTCGAGGGGCTGTACGCCGCCCTGCGGGAGCTTGGCACGACCGCGAAGGGCTCGCCGATGTTCACCCGCCTGCTGGCCGCTCGCCAGCCTTCGAGCGGGGCGCGCCGCCTGACCGACGCCTCGGTCCGGCGCGTCCACGCAACCCTGATGTCCGCGCTCAACACGGCGGCGAAGCGCCGGCTCATCCCGTTCAACCCGGCCTCCTTCGTGGAGCTTGCCTCGGGCAAGCGACCAAAGGCGGTCCTGTGGACCGACGAGCGGATCGCCGAATGGCGCCGGACGGGCAAGCGCCCGAAGGTGGCCGTCTGGACACCCGAGCAGACCGGCGCGTTCCTCGACCACGCATCGGCTGACCGCCTCTACGCCCTCTACCACCTGCTCACCTTTCGGGGCCTGCGCCGCGGCGAGGCGGTCGGGCTTCCGTGGTCGGAGGTCGACTTCGCCGGTGGCAACGTAGTGGTGAGCGTGCAGATCATCCAGCTTGGTTACCGCACCGAGTCCGGTCCGCCGAAGAGCGGCAGCTCACGTCCCGTCGCGCTCGACGTGGACAGCGTCGCCGTGCTGCGCGCGCACAAGGCGCGCCAGGCCGCCGAGCGTCTGGCCTGGGGACCGGCCTGGGTCGAGAGCGGCCTGGTGTTCACCCGCGAGGACGGGTCGGCGCTGCACCCGGAGTACGTCACCCGCCACTTCGAGCGGCTGGCCCGGGCGGCCGGGCTCCCGCCCATCCGGCTGCACGACCTCCGCCACGGAGCCGCCACCCTCGCTCTGGCGGGCGGCGCGGACCTCAAGACGGTGTCGGAGATGCTCGGGCACTCCACCATCACGATCACCGCGGACACCTACGCGACCGTGTTGTCCGAGGTCGCCCGCCGCGCCGCTGAGGGCGCCGCGCGCCTCGTGCCGCGCGGGCAGACAGCAGATCCTCGGCCGCCCGGTCCCACCTCGGTCCCACCTGGGCCGGAAGACGACTCCGGCCCGCCGCCCATGAGGACGAAAGGCCAGGTCAGTGGGGGTGCGCCGCGAGGGACTTGAACCCCCAACCCGCGGATTAAGAGATCGGCCTGACGATGTCCAGTGACGTCCGCAAATGTGCATCGCTGCAGGTCAGCGGCGTGAGAGCGTCCGTGGTCGTGTGCGCGGATCCGCCGGTTTCCGCTCCAATGGCTGCACAAATGGCTGCACGTTGACCTGCTTGCCCGTGGACTTCGGGTGAGCAGACGCCGGAACGCCTTTCCAAGTTATCTTGCAACAGCATCGACAGCAAGGTAACTTGGGATGGTGGGTGGTGATCCGATCATCGCGGTCAGCGCCCGCAAGCACGGCGTCACCGACGAGGACATGCTGCATGCCTACCGCAACCCGATTCGGCTCTTCGAGCTCGACGAGGGGCTCACGATGATCATCGGTGCCAACAGCACCGCGATCGTCTTCGAGGTGGGAGTGGTCCAAGGGTTGACTGCGCCGGTGATCATTCACGCGATGCGAGCACGAGAGAAATTCCTGAGGTGATGGCCATGCCGCGAAGTGTCGACGACATCCTCAAGCACGCCGATGACATGGCGAAGCGCTTCGAGGACTACGAGCCCAAGGCCGAGGACGAGCGCGACCCGGCCGCAATGAGCATCCTGCGCCAAGCCGTCACCGCCCGCTCGGATGCGGAACGATCAATCCGGGATGCCGTGGCTCGCGCCCGCCGCGATGGCCTCTCCTGGGCCCTGATCGGGTCGCTCATCGGAACCTCGGGAGAAGCAGCCAGACAGCGATACGGGCAGCCCCACAAGACGGGACGGTAACCAATCGCGGCAAGAGCGTATGTTCCGCCGTCGAGCGATACCCGGCATTATGCGCGGGTGATTCGTGACGCAATGCTGGAGGATGCCGACGCGATTGCGGCGCTGGCGCATGCACGAAGACTCGATTACGAGTCCGCGCAGCCTCGGTTCTGGCGGCAGGCCGCCGATGCAGTCGAGAAGCACACCCACTTCGTCAGCAAGCTGATCCAAGACGA